>NZ_CP017661.1:2555534-2874976 GCF_016805985.1 Microbacterium sp. JZ31 | reverse complement strand
GACTCCTCGGAGATGGCGTTCAAGATCGCCGGCTCGATGGGCTTCAAGGAGGCCATCCGCAAGGCGAACCCCGTGCTGCTCGAGCCGCTCATGGCCGTCGAGGTCCGTACGCCCGAGGAGTACATGGGCGACGTCATCGGCGACCTGAACTCGCGCCGCGGCCAGATGCAGTCCATGGAGGACGCGCAGGGCGTGAAGGTCATCAAGGCCCTCGTCCCGCTGTCCAGCATGTTCGGCTACATCGGCGACCTGCGCTCGAAGACCTCGGGACGCGCTGTCTACTCGATGGAGTTCGACAGCTACTCCGAGGTTCCGAAGGCCGTCGCCGACGAGATCATCCAGAAGGGCAAGGGCGAGTAATCGTCCGACCCTGACGGTCCGGGTGGGGGCGTCAAGCCCCCACCCCCCAAAACTTCACATCGACTCTCTCTATTAGACTGAGAACCATCCCCGGACAGAACCGGTCGCAATCCAGCGCCCGGCGATGATCCATGAACCGTCCTGAGGAGGACCCAGTGGCTAAGGCCAAGTTCGAGCGCAACAAGCCGCACGTGAACATCGGAACGATCGGTCACGTCGACCACGGCAAGACGACGCTCACCGCGGCGATCTCGAAGGTGCTCGCCGACAAGTACCCGTCGGACGTCAACGTCGTGCGTGACTTCTCGTCGATCGACTCGGCTCCTGAGGAGCGTCAGCGCGGTATCACGATCAACATCTCGCACGTCGAGTACGAGACGCCGAAGCGCCACTACGCGCACGTCGACGCCCCGGGTCACGCTGACTACATCAAGAACATGATCACCGGTGCCGCCCAGATGGACGGCGCGATCCTCGTGGTCGCCGCGACCGACGGTCCGATGGCTCAGACCCGTGAGCACGTCCTGCTCGCCAAGCAGGTCGGCGTTCCCTACCTGCTCGTCGCCCTGAACAAGGCCGACATGGTGGACGACGAGGAGATCCTGGAGCTCGTCGAGCTCGAGGTCCGCGAGCTGCTCTCGTCGCAGGGCTTCCCCGGCGACGACGCTCCGGTCGTCCGCGTCTCGGGCCTGAAGGCGCTCGAGGGCGACGCCGAGTGGGGCGAGAAGATCGTCGAGCTCATGAACGCCGTCGACGAGTCGATCCCGGACCCGGTGCGCGACCGCGACAAGCCGTTCCTGATGCCGATCGAGGACGTCTTCACGATCACCGGTCGTGGCACGGTCGTCACGGGCCGCGCCGAGCGTGGCACGCTGGCCATCAACTCCGAGGTCGAGATCGTCGGCATCCGCCCGACGCAGAAGACCACGGTCACGGGTATCGAGATGTTCCACAAGCAGCTCGACGAGGCCTGGGCCGGCGAGAACTGCGGTCTCCTGCTCCGTGGTCTGAAGCGCGAAGAGGTCGAGCGCGGCCAGGTCGTCGTGAAGCCGGGTTCGGTCACGCCGCACACCAACTTCGAGGGCACGGCGTACATCCTGTCCAAGGACGAGGGTGGCCGCCACAACCCCTTCTACACGAACTACCGCCCGCAGTTCTACTTCCGCACCACGGACGTCACCGGCGTCATCTCGCTGCCCGAGGGCACCGAGATGGTCATGCCCGGCGACACCACGGACATGTCGGTGGAGCTCATCCAGCCCATCGCCATGGAGGAGGGCCTCGGCTTCGCGATCCGTGAGGGTGGCCGCACCGTCGGCGCCGGCACGGTGACCAAGATCATCAAGTAAGTTCTTTCCAGAACTCACTAGGGAGTGGGTCGGATCTTCGGATCCGGCCCACTTTCGTCTTTGCGGGAGGAACGGGAGCGACATGAGCGACATCACGCTGGGGCCGCGGCCGCCGCGCAGCTACGCACGACTGTGGATCGCGACGTTCCTGCTGCTGATCTACACGGCGTTCGTGCTGCTGATCACGATGTGGCCGAATCCCGGCCAGCTGGAGGTCGGCGGGATCTCGGAACGCGTGCTGCGCGTGCTGTGGCGCCTCGGCGTGCCGGAGTGGTTCGACTTCGCCATGCTGGAGTTCACCGCGAACATCGCGATGTTCGTCCCCCTGGGCTTCCTGCTGGGGCTCGCGCTTCCGCGGCGAGGCTGGTGGCTCGCGCTGCTGCTGTTGCCGGCGTTCTCGGGCTTCATCGAGGTGACTCAGGGAACCCTGCTGCCGGAGAGGTTCTCGACCGTCGCGGACGTCGTCGCCAACACCGCCGGCGGATACATCGGCCTGCTGCTGGCGACGATCATGCGCGCGCTGATCCACGCCCGCGACCAGCGCGTCATCGAGCGCGAGATCTGGGAGCGCAACCGCGCGTATCTGCGGGCGCGGGCGGATCTGCGCGCGCGCAACCAGGCCGAGCCGGCGGACCTGCTCACGCAGGTGCTGGAGCCCGGTTACTGGACCGATCCGCGGGGCGAAGCTCCCACGCTGCGGCTGCCGATCCAGCGCTGAGGGGCCGTGCGTCAGCGCTGAGACGTGCGGGGCGTCAGCGCCCCATGCCGGTGTAGGTCCAGCCCGCCGCGCGCCAGGCTCCCGGGTGGAGCACGTTGCGTCCGTCGAACACGACGGGCCGCGCGACCTTCGCCGCGGTGGCGGCGGCATCCAGCTCGCGGTACTGCTTCCACTCGGTGACGACGACGACCGCCTCGGCGCCCTCGAGCGCCTGGTCGACGGAGTCGGCGTAGGTGAGCTGCGGGTGCAGCCGGAGGGCGTTGGGGATGGCCTCCGGGTCATGCGAGACGACCTCGGCGCCGAGGCCCTTCAGACGCACGGCGACGTCGAGCGCGGGAGAGTCGCGGATGTCGTCGGAGTCGGGCTTGAACGCGAGGCCGAGCACCGCCACGCGGCGGCCGAACACGCGGCCGTCGAACGAGTCGACGACGAGGTCGACCAGGCGCTGACGGCGGCGCAGGTTGATCTCGTCGACCTGCTTCAGGAAGGCGACGGACTCGCCGCGGCCGAGCTCTTCCGCGCGCGCGGCGAAGGCGCGGATGTCCTTCGGCAGGCAGCCGCCGCCGAAGCCCACGCCGGCGTTCAGGAAGCGGCGGCCGATGCGCGCGTCGTGGCCGATCGCGTCGGCGAGCTGCGTGACGTCGGCGCCCGTGACCTCGGCGATCTCCGCCATCGCGTTGATGAAGCTAATCTTCGTCGCCAGGAACGAGTTCGCCGCGACCTTGACGAGCTCCGCCGTGGCGTAGTCGGTCACGATGCGGGGGGTGCCCGACGAGATGGCGCTCGCGTACACCTCGTCGAGGATCGCGGTGTCCTGATCCTTCGACTCCGTCGCGACGCCGTAGACGAGGCGGTCGGGCTCGATGGTGTCCTTGACCGCGAATCCCTCGCGCAGGAACTCGGGGTTCCAGGCGAGGCGCGCGCCGGTCGGGTTCACGAGTTCGGCCAGCCGCGCGGCGGTGCCGACCGGGACGGTCGACTTGCCGACGACGAGTGCGCCCGGCTTGAGGTGGGGCAGCAGCGACTGCACGGAGCTGTCGACGAAGCGGAGGTCGGCGCCGGCGCCGTCACGGCGCTGCGGCGTGCCGACGGCGATGAAGTGCACATCGGCGTCGGCCGCGTCGGCCATGTCGGTGCTGAAGGAGAGGCGGCCGGACGCGATGCCCGCGGACAGGATCTCGGGGAGGCCCGGTTCGAAGAACGGCGTCTCGCCCGCGGAGAGCTTGGCGATCTTCGCCTCGTCGACGTCGATGCCGACGACGTCGTGGCCCAGCGACGTCATGGCGGCGGCGTGGACCGCGCCGAGGTACCCGCAGCCGATCACGCTCAGCTTCATCCGGATTCACTCCCATCCTGTCGGCGCGTCGGGGGCGCGCACGCACGGTCTCCATCCTCCCATGGACGACGGGCCACACCGCCTCAGGGCGGCCGGTGGCCTCCGCGCGCTCAAGGCGGTCATTCACGCGGGGGAGCGTAAACTCGATCCGTCGCCGTCCAAGGGAGTCACTGTTTTGTCAGGCGTGATCGTGCACGAGTGGCTTGAGCACTCCGGCGGCGCGGAGAACGTTTTCGAGGCGATGCGCGAGGCGTTCCCGGACGCCGCAGCCTGGTCGCTCTGGGACGACTCGCACGGCCGCTTCCGCGATGTCCACGAGACCGCGCTCGCCCGCACGCCGCTGCGCCACAGCAAGACGCTCGCGCTGCCGCTGATGCCGGCCGTGTGGCGGGGGCTTCCCGAGATCCCGGCGGAGTGGATGCTCGTCAGCAGCCACCTGTTCGCGCATCACGCGCGCTTCGGCGGCGCGGCGCGCGACATGCCCAAGTACGTCTACGCCCACACGCCCGCGCGCTACATCTGGACACCCGAGCTGGATCGACGCGGGGCGAGCCTGCCGGTGCGCCTCGCCGCCCGCGCCTTCAAGCCGCTCGATCGCAAGCGCGCGCAGGAGGCGACCGCGATCGCGGCGAACAGCAGGTTCGTCGCCGACCGGATCGCGCACACGTGGGAGCGTGAGGCGGTGGTGATCCATCCGCCCGTCGACACCACGGTGTTCGCGACGCCGCCGGAGCTCGGCGACGCCGACCAGGCCGTGCTGGACGCGCTTCCCGAAGGGTTCCTGCTGGCGATCTCCCGGTGGGTGCCCTACAAACGGCTGGAGGCCGCGATCACCACGGGCGAGGCCACCGGCCGGCCGGTCGTGATCGCGGGGCGTGGCCCGGACGAGGCGCGCCTGCGCGCGCTGGCGGAACGGTCGCGGGCACGTGTGGAGTTCGTGCACTTCCCGTCGCGGCCGCTGCTGCGGGCGATCTACCGCAGGGCGGCGGCCCTCGTGTTCCCGGCGATCGAGGACTTCGGCATCGTCGCTGTGGAGGCCATGGCGTCGGGTACCCCCGTGCTGGCGAACGCGTACGGCGGCGTCGCCGAGTCGGTCGTGGACGGCGTCACGGGCGCTCACGTGCACGACTGGGAGTCGCCGCTCGAGCTGCGCGCCGCCCTCGAGCTGACCCTCCGCTCGAACGCCCGGGCCTGTCGTGCGCGCGCCGAGGACTTCAGTCGCGAGCTGTTCGGCGAGCGCATCCGCGCCTTCGTGCAGCACGCGCACGCGCCGGTGACCACGGGGGCCTGAGGGTCAGAGGTCCGCGAGGGCCGAGGTGCGGTGCAGCACGCCGCCGGGGGCCCACGCATCCACGATGCGGGGCTCGCTCGACGAGACGCGCGCCAGCAGCTCGTGCGTGAGCGAGACGGCCTCCTCGCCGTCCGTGGCGCACCAGCTGTGCGCGAGCGCCTGCAGGCGGGCGCGATCGACGTCTCCCGCACCCGCCACGAAGGCGCGCACGTCCTCGGCCGAGTGCAGGGCAGGGAACACCTGCTCGTCCTCGAGGAACGGATACGCAGGCGGGCGCTCGTCGAGCCGGATGTCCGCGGTCGGGATGCCGAGCAGCGCCGACTCCCACGCCACACCGCTCGAGTTCTGGATAACCCAGCGAGGACCGTGCCGCAGGAGGTCGACCGTCAGCCCGTCGCGGTGCAGCGACCACGTCGTCGGCATGAGGCGTTCCAGCATCGCGATGTCGGAGCGCGGGTGCGGCGCGACGAGCACCTCTTCGAGCCCCGCGTGCGTGAGCATGGTGAACATGCGGTGCAGATCCTGCTCCGGATCGGGGGAGACGGCGAAGACGCCGGGCACGCCGGAGCCGGCGATGTCGGGAGACGGCAGCCGCGTGATGTCCGTGCTCGGATTGCCGACAACGGCGATCCGCTCGGGATCGATCCCCGCAGTCGCGGCCACCCATGTCCGCTCGGCGTCGCCCCGCAGCGCGGCGAATGACACGGGCAGGTCCACCTGGAAGCGCGTGAGGGGGGAGTGCGGCACGTAGATCACGGGCACGCCCTGCTCTTCGGCGCGCAGGATGAGCGCGCGCAGCAGCGGATGGGTCTGGCGCGCGAGCAGGATGTAGCGGTACGGCGTCAGATCGACGTTCTCGAGACGGCGCAGCTCATGCTGGGTTGCGTTGACCGCATGGCGCCACGAGGCACGCAGCTCGGGACGGTCGTGCCGATCGAGGAACGCGTCGACGCGCTGCTTCACGCGCCGCGTGACCGCGTCGAGTGCAGCGGAGCCCGCGATGGCGGTCTCGCTCGCACGCCGCAGATCCGGCGCGACCCCGATCACGGGAGCGAGTGCGCGCTCCTCGTTCGGCGACCGGGTGACGATGAGGCCGCCGTGCGCGCGCCGCGTGCGCGAACGCAGGTAGGGGCGCAGCGACTCCGGCACCACGAGGGACGCCGCGCGAGCGCGCAGCGGGCGGCGCGAACGCGGGCGGGAGAACTGGATGTCGAATTCGGGGAGCAGGCACCACAGCAGGCGCTGCTCCCCGACTTCGCGGTCCTGGGTGCGGGTCAGCCGTCGACCCGACGCAGCTTGCTGAGGGGCGCGAGCTCGCCCGGGAAGACGCGCTTCACGCCGTCGCCGAGGGCGGCCTCGATCACGCGGATGTCGCGCACGAGGTTCTTGAACCCATGCGGCTCGAGGCTCGCGGCGTGGTCGCTGCCCCACATCGTGCGGTCCAGCGTGATGTGGCGCTCGACGGCCACCGCTCCGAGAGCCACGGCGGCGATGGAGATCTGCAGACCCGGCTCGTGGCCCGAGTAGCCGACCGGCACCTGGTAGCGCTCCTGCAGCGTGTGGATCGTGCGGAGGTTCGCCTCCTCGGCCGGCAGCGGATACGTGCTCGTCGCGTGCATGAGCACGAGCTTGTCGGTGCCGAGGATCTCCACCGCGGTGTCGATCTGCTCGATGGTCGACATGCCGGTCGAGAGGATGATCGGCTTGCCGGTCGCGGCGAGCTTGCGCAGCATGCCGAGGTCGGTGACCGACGCGGACGCGACCTTGTGGGTCGTGACGCCCATCTCCTCGAGGAAGTCCACGGAAGGCTCGTCCCACGGAGAGGCGAACCAGGCGACGCGCTTCTCCTTGGCGTACGCCGCGATCTCGGTGTACTCGGGCTTCTCGAACTCGACGCGGTAGCGGTACTCGAGGTACGTCATGGTGCCCCACGGCGTCTCGCGCGGGGTCTGCTTCATGTGCTCGGGCGTCGCGATGTCGGGCGTGCGCTTCTGGAACTTGACGGCCTGCGCGCCCGCGTCGACCGCGACGTCGATGAGCTTCTTGGCGTTGTCGACGTCACCGTTGTGGTTCAGTCCGATCTCCGCGATCACGTACACAGGAGCGCCATCACCGATGGTGTGGTCCCCGATGACAACCTTCTCGGTCGGCATTGCTCACCTTTTCGTATCTCCGTGTCCGGTTCCGGGCACGATGTCCTCATCCTAGCCGCGCCGTCGGTGCGCCTCGTGTACGCCTCCTGACGCGCGCGTGGGCTATCGCCCTGCGAGCACCCGGTCGATCAGCTCACGCACCGCTCCCGCGCCACCCTTGCGCGTCAGCACGACCCGCGCGGCGGCGATGACTTCCGGGCGGGCGTCGGCAACCGCGATCGGCCATCCCACGAGTCGCATCGCTCCGAGGTCGTTGACGTCGTTGCCGAGGTAAGCCGTGCGGGCGAGGTCGACGTCGTTCTCCGTGGCCCACTCCGCAATCGCAGCGGCCTTGTCCCCCACGCTGTGAATGATCGGGACCTGCAGCTTCCGGGCGCGGGCGCGCACGACCGGGTGGGTCTCGGTCGAGAGGATCAGAAAGGGGATGCCGGTGCGGCGCAGCAGTGCGACGCCCATGCCGTCGGAACGGCTCACCCGGACGGTCTCGCCGCCCTCTGTGTCCACCGTGGCGGTGTCGTCGGTGTGCACGCCGTCGAAGTCGGTGACGATCGCGTCGACGTCGATCGCGTCCGGCTGCTCGATGAGGTGGGCGAGCGCACCGGCCATCGCGAACTGCGTCGCGTCATCGATCTCGATTGCCGACCGCTCCGGCACCTCGACGATGCCGATGCGTCCGAAGAAGCGGTGCCCGGCTGCGCGGAAGCCCGCGGCCGAGAACACGTAGAAGGCGCCGGTCTCAAGATAGTGCGGTTCGCGGTCCTGTCGCCGCGGGCGGTGGTGCGCCTGGTGATTGATCGCCTCGGCAGTGCCCTCGGCGCCGCGACGCCAGAGGAATCCATAGGTCTCGAAGGCGGAGAACGCGCTGTCGAACCCTCCGCCGTCGACCAGCTCCACGGCCTCGGCGATCCCTTCGGCCGGGATGAACGGGGAAGTCGCCTGGAGGAACACCACGGTCGAGATCGCCACGCCGCCGGCCTCGATCTCGTCCATCGCGTGCAAGATGGCGCTCTCGGAGGAAGCTGTGTCGCCGGCGATCTCGGCCGGCCGATGGATGACGGAGGCTCCGGCGGCAGTCGCGACAGCCGCGATCTCGGTGTCATCCGTCGAGACGTACACGTGATCGACGGATCCCGATCGGAGCGCGGACGTGACGGCGCGCGCGACGAGCGGGACGCCCGCGACCGGCAGCACGTTCTTCCGCGGCACGCCCTTCGATCCGCCTCGTGCGGGGATGATCGCGACGACCCCGGGTCGGTGCGACTGGCTCATCGTGCTGCTCCTCGGTTCGCGGATGGGACGTCGTCCCCACTGTAGATCTCGGGCGGCAGTGCTCCGGCGCATCCACCGGATGGGGGAAGCGCAACGCGTCCGTGCGTGGGATGGCCCTTCTTCAACCCACGGCGGCCACGATCCGCTCGATCAGATAGGGCGCAAGGCTCGAGGCGAAAGTGGCTGTCAGATGGTGCGGATCGCGGTAGACGATGACGCCGCCGAGCACCGCGGGGCACATCGTGGAGGTGCAGTAGTGGTCGGTCATGTCGATCATCGACGCATTTCCGTCGCGGTCAGCAGCCTCTTCCAGCGCCGGATCTCCGCGGGCCTCGTCTCGGGGCAGGGCGCAGGTCATTGCAGCGGCGGCGGCTGCGGGATCTTCCTCGACGCATCGGACCGGGTCGCCTTCCATCTGAGGGTTGTCCAGGATCGCCACGACGGGCGTGTCGGAGTCGGGGCGATGTGCCCACGCGGACAGCAGCCCCTCGACGTCGGCCTCGTCTCCGGTCGCGTCGCCGGCGAAGCGCGTCGTGAGATAGGCGTCCACACCCTCGGTCTCAGCCACGTAGGCGTTTACGGCGGCGCGCCATTTCTCGCAGTAGGGCGTCTGCTCAGGCTTGTGCTCAAGGTGCTGATCCGTCCACCAGCACGCACCGCGACCGGCTACGTCGACTCGCCAATTGAGAGACTCGGCGAGTTCTTCGTATACGCCGAGGAGAGCGTTGCCATGGGAGTCGCCCAGCGCGACGACATGCTTGTCGAAGTCCTTCTCGGGGCCGAGCGTGCAGATGCGCAGGGTGGCGTCGGTGCCTCCGGACCAGCAATCCGAGCGGTTGGCGTCGTCGCCCTCGATCTCCGCGAAGGCGGGGACCAGCTGGCCGTACTCCTCTCCCTCACAGACGCCGACGCGATCCGGGTCCATCGCCCCGGCGCCGAAGCACGGTGGCCGTGATTGCGCGAGGTCGTCCGCGATCAGCGCGACCTGCGCGGCTTCCGCGCGTTGCACGGCGAAACCGCTCACAGCCACACTGGTCACGGCGAGCATCCCCACCGCGGCGAAGGCGCCGACGACCACCGGACGTCGTCCGGCGAGGAGGCGCGGGGAGCTTCGAACGACGTTCTCGAAGTAGTCGGTCGACAACCACGCCAGCAGGAACGTCACCGCCACGATGACGAACTTCTGCCAGGCCATCAACACCGTCCCCGTGACGAAAGGAACGAGCACGATCAGCGGCCAGTGCCAGAGATAGACGGCGTACGAGATGCGACCCGTGAAGGCAACCGGTGCCATCCTTCCTGCGGACGTGAGAAACGAGCCCGCACCACCCGCGATGGCCGCCGCCGTCCCCAGCACGGGCAGCAGCGCGGCGGAGCCGGGGAAGGGTGTGCTCCCGCCCTCATAAAGCACCACGGAAAGTGCGATCGCTGCGATGCCGACGGCGCTGAGCGCGGAGGCGGCTGCGCGTGAGGCGACAGCAGGAGCGAATGCGAGCAGGGCGCCGACGCCGAACTCCCACGCCCGCGTGAACGTCGAGAAGTACGCTTCGCTGGGAGCATTCGAGGTCAACCAGATGCCGTATCCGAACGAGGACACCACGGCGATTGCCAGCGTGGCGAAGACGACGCGACGCCACGGCAGCGAGCGGAAGACGGCGATCGCCGAGATCAGCAGGATCGGAAGCAGAACATAGAACTGCTCCTCGACGGACAGCGTCCAGAAGTGCTGCTCCGGTGAGGGCGCGTTGTCTGCAGCAAGGTAGTCGACGCTTGCGGCCATCAGGTTCCAGTTCTGGACGTAGAAGGTCGACGCCAGGATGTCTCCGAGGAACTGCTGCCACAGAGAACGGGGCACGATCACGACGACGAGCACCGCCGTCGTCAGCAGCACGATGAGGGATGCGGGCAGCAGGCGTGCTGCGCGCCTCGCCCAGAAACGACCGATCGCGATTCGTCCGGTCTTCTCGCGTTCGCGCAGGAGATGCAGTGTGATCAGGAATCCGCTGATCACGAAGAAGACATCGACGCCGACGAATCCGCCCGTCAGGTGCTCAGGCCACAGGTGGTAGAGAAGCACGCTCACGACAGCGAGGGCTCGCAGTGCCTGGATGTCAGGACGGAAGTCCGAGGGCTTCAGAGGGTCGAGCGATGGTGAGGGAGCACTCGTGGGGGCGGACGGCTCGTGCAGCGTCGACGTGCGGATCAAGGGGGAGCGCTCCAGGGAAGTGGGAGTCGACAGGGGAAACGTGCCGCGGGCACCAAGTGTGTACGTTATCCCGCCTCTGGTCGATCGACCGCACTCGGAGTCTCCTCAAGGGCGTGGGATACCGTTGGGGGCGCGGCGACCCGGCCGTCCCCGACCCCTTCCGAGGAACATGAAGCTGCTCAAGCGCCTGAAGAGGATTCCGTTGACGCGCGCGCTCATCGCTCGTGTCAAGAAAACCCGCACCGGACGCTCGATGGTCAGAAGGGTTCGAGTCCTGCTCGGCATCGATCCCCGCGTGCCGGGGCGCCGGCTCTGGGCCGATCCGCTCGTCGTCGACACCCACGACGTCGCTCCGCACCGGGTGGAGGAGTTCCACATCTGGCGTGCCGAGTGGCGCGACCAGGGGGCGACGCCGCGTCTGGTCGAGCAGGCGCGCTCACTCAGTCGCAATTCCATCGCATGGGTCGAGCTCCACCCCTCCGCATGGCTCGTCTTCTGCGCGGTCCTGCTGGAAAGTGGAGACCGCGAGACCGCGGAGCACGTGCTGCGCACGTACGCCGCCAAGTACGGAATCGACGGGATCGCCGACGTGCTGCCCGTCGCCAGCTTCGCGCGCGAGATCGGCGTGCGGTCGGCGCGCGTCGACCAGGCTGCGGCCATCGACGACGTGCTGATCGAGAACCTCGCCACCGATCCGCTCGCGCGGCTTGTCGCGGGGAAGAGCGTCGCCGTAGTCGGCAACGGCCCCGGTAACGTCGGCACGGGCCGTGGGGTGGAGATCGACGCGCACGACGTCGTGATCCGCTTCAATAACTTCCCCGACACCTTCGCTGCCGATTACGGCTCCCGGACCGATGTCTGGGTACGCGGTGCGCACGGCGACGTGCGCGACCGGTACGACCTTGAGCGGTTCGATCTCGTCCTGTGGGAGATGGACTTCCTCCACAACGTGGTGGAGCGTCCGGAGCACCGCGACATCCTCTATCGCGACACGCTCTTCTCTCCGGCGAAGGTGTCGTTCATCGGCGCCGAGACGAAGCGGAGCCTGCGCGAGGCGTCGGGGCTGATGCTGCCGACGAGCGGCGCGCAAGTGATCTGGGCGCTCAGGCAGGCCCGTGGGAATCTTGACGGCGTCGACGTCTACGGCTTCTCGAGCCTGGACGGCAGCGAGGAATACGGTCACTACTTCGACTCGCTCGGCGACATGGAGAAGCGTCACGACGTCGCGGGCGAGCGGGCGTTCCTGCGAGGACTGCTCGCGCCCGACGCGAAGGACGCAGAGGCCGCGCAATTGCGGCGCATCGTCTTCAACTGCGCTTACCGTGAATACGATCCGAGCCGGGGGCGCACGGGCGGTCCCGCGGGCGTGCTCGCGACCCAGCGGCTCGCGCTGGGCGACGCCCTTGGTGACGACGAGTTGCGGTACGTGTTCGACGACGGCGACAAGGAGGAGATGCGTGCGCAGCTCGCGCCGCGCCTACGGGGCGTGCGCGGCAAGATCGCGGACATCATCCTCGGCGGCGAGCACATCCGCACCCACCCCGACATCCTCGCCGCGCGTGACGCGGGCCGGCAGGTGCTTCTCGTGTGCCATGAGCTGGGGAGCGCCTTCGGCGCCTACCAGCTGGGGTTGCCCTACGTGATCGTGTACCACCAGCAGGGCAGCACGCTGCAGGAGATGCGCTCGATTGGTCAGGAGCCGAGCGCGCACGAGATCACCGTGGCGAACCGGCTTGAGGAGATCATCTGCGGTAACGCGGAGAAGATGTACTTCCCGAGTATCGGGGCGCGCGAGACATTCCGCGCCACAGCGCATCCGCGCGTGGTCGAGGTCACGACTTTCGCCGAGAGCGCGCTGTACAACACGGTCTCAGCCGTCGATCACAACGCCCACCCCGCGGCGGCTCAGGCACTCGGCGCCGAGCTGCGGCGCAAGCTGAACCTGCCCGAGAAGGACGCCCGGACCGACGTGTTCTTGAGCGTCGGCGATTGGAACGAGGACAAGGGGCTCGACCGCGTCCCCGCGCTCTTGCAGCGCCACGCGGAGGCCTCCGGCCGCAAGGTCGTGTGGGTCGGCATCGGCTCGGCGATGAGCCGGGCGCTCTTCGACCAGGTGAAATCTCAGCAGTCGTCGTGGAGGTTCGACGCGCGCCTCGTCGGCGAACGGATGACCCACGACCGGTTGCTCGCGCTGCTCGACTACGCGGACTACTACGTGATGATGCACCGCAACTCGATCTTCGATCTCGCCACCCTCGAGGCGATGCGCGCGGGCAAGGCCCTCATCCTGAGCCCGGTCGGGGGCAACCCGGAGGTGAACCTCGACGACAACGTCGCTTTCGTGTCCGAGGAGACCCTCGACGACGCGGCCGCTGAACTCGGCCGGCGCGATCGACGTGGATGGGGCGAGCGCAATCGACTGGTGTTCGAAGAGCACTTCTCGCTCGAGCACTTCGCCGAGCGCTATCGTCGGATGCTCGAGGAGCAGATCGACCGCTTTGCTGGAGAACCGCGCTCGTGAGATCTCTGTTCAGAAAGCGCGCCGCACCCAAGCACGCGCTCTGGATCACCTGCGGCGTGCGCGGCAACGCGGGCGATGCTCTGCTCTACGAGGTGACGCGGAAGCTGTTCGACGGTGTTATCGATCTCGACTTCCGCTATGTGAGCGAGCCGAAGTACCTCAAAGTCGGCGATCGCGATCATGAGAACGTGGTCATCGGACCTGGTGGCATGTTCGTGCAGACGCACTCGTCCCGTCACCTGCACTCCAAACTGCAGAAGCAGTGGGGGCGGTTCGAGGGGAAGACGTTCCACCTGTGGTCAACGGGGATTCTCGGCAGGCCAACCGATGAGGAGGTCGAGAGCGTGCGCCGCGTCACATCGCGTTCGCGCAGCATCGTCGTGCGCGCCACGAAGGAATCGGAGTTCATCCGCGAAATCGCCGGGGTCGAGTCCGAATGGGCGCCCTGCGCCTCACTCTTCACGGATCGTCTGCTCAAGGTCAAGAAGCGCAAGCACGATGTCGTCGTCGTCAACCTCGACGACTTCCTCTTCACGGAGCAGAACGTGGCTGATCATCCACTACGCCGGTTCGTCGCCTTCGCGGAGTCGCAGGGTCTCGAGGTGCGGTCGATGATCAACGCTGGTGGCGACTCAAACCGCAGAATGCTCGATCTCATCCCGGTCATCGACCAAGACCGAGATCTCCTGGAGGACTTCCTGCGCGAGGAGCCGGCAGGACGCGAGTTCAACGAGGGATTCAACGCAGCGCTGGCCAAGTACCCCGGCTTCGGGCACCGCTACACAGGCGGCCGGTTCGCGTTCGGCAAGCGACTGCACGGCTGGTTGCCGTTCATGGCGTTCGACGCCCCCGCGGCCTTCATCGGCATGCAGGCCAGGCGGGGCATGCCGCGCGACTACTTCGGCGACGACGACTTCCTCTGCGCCGTGCCGCGTCGACGCGACATGAGTCGCGACGAGCTCGACAGGATGGCCGACGCGATGATCGGTAAGCTCGAGTTCTTCATTAAGAACGAGGATGCTCTGAGCTCACGCATCGCCGGGAGACGAGAAGAGCTCTGGGAGCAGCTGAAGAGCCAGAGCCTCGACTTCGCATCCCGCCTGGTGTGATCGCGCGGTGGTGGCTCAGACAGAGAGATCGCTGACGAGCGCCGCGAGGCGGGAGACGTCGTATGCCGCCGCATCCCCGGGCATCTGCATCACGGGGATGAAGCCATGCGGCTGGCGGCGAACCGCGGTCAGCACTCGCTGCTGAGGAACGGGCGCGGCTCCCGAGCGGACGTCTCCCAGTTCGAGGATCCTCGTGTCGCTCCCCGCGAAGGCAGAGAGGTGAAGAGCGCTGCCGGACCAACCCGCGAGGATCTCGGCGTCTCGTGCGAGAGCGACCTGTTCACGGACCGTCAACGTCTCAGGTGAGACGACGTGGAACCCGGCGTTCCGGAAGACCTCGTCGGTCTCGCGCTGGTTCGCGAACGTGCGCCCCGGGATGGTCCTCCCCTGCGACTCGCGCCAGGCCGATACGGACAGGAACACGCGCCGATGAGGCGATCGGGCGGCACCGGCCTGCGCGACCCGCTCCCAGACCTCGACGGCTTCGGGCATCGCGAAGGCGTTGAGCACGACGGGGCGAGTCGGGACGACCAGACGCTCGACGCGGAACGCGCTCGCGGAGTCGATGAGGATGTCCAGCCCCGAGGCGCCTGCGTCGTTGAGGAGCTGGCGCTGCCACTCCTTAACGTGGTTGTCGAAGATGAACGGGTGCGCGATGATCCCGCGAAGGTCGCCGCGCATTCCGGGCAGCGACCACGCGTTCGGCAGCGTCTCGGTGATCCAGTGTCCGAATTGCCCCATCCAGTTTCCCAGGTACAGCCAGGTCCCGCCCAGCACCCTGCCTGCTTCGACGGCGACACGGGGAGGGTCGTTGGCGATCAGGAAGTCCCCTCGGAACCCGCCCCATCGCTGCGACTCGGGCACGAGCACGCCCTCGCAGTCATAGACCGCTCCCGAATGGTAGAAGCGAGGGGAGGGCAGATGGCTCGGTATCGGGTCGCGACGGTACGCCGTGAGGAACGCATCGTCGATCACGCGCGCTGTCGCCTCGCGATCGATCGGGACGAGCGGCTCGTAGACGGGGAAGTCGAGCATCACGAGAGTCCCGCAGCCGCGAGGTGGTTGGCGAGGCTGTGTTCGTGGTCGGCGGGGGTGAAGCCGGTGGTGGTGATGCGGGTGAGGTCGAGGACGCTGTTGCGGGGGCGGGGGCGATGGGGTGGTCGCTGCCGGCGTAGTACTGCTGGGTGGTGACGGGGGTGATGCGGGCGGGGTCGTGGCCGGTGAGTTCGTAGACGCGGGAGGCGATCTGGGCCCAGGTGCGGGGTTCGCCGGTGCCGGTGAGGTTGTAGAGGCCGTAGGGCGCTCGGGTGTCGAGGAGGTGGCGGATGCCGCGGGCGAGGTCGGTGGTGAAGGTCAGTCGGCCGGTCTGGTCGTCGACGACGGTGGGGTCGATGCCGCGGGCGGCGAGGGAGGCCATGGTGGCGACGAAGTTGCCGCCGTCGCCGATGACCCAGGAGGTGCGGACGATGTAGTGGCGCGGTGTCGCGGCGACGACGGCGTCGCCGGCGGCCTTGGTCTGTCCGTATACGCCGAGGGGGCTGACGGCGTCGTCCTCGCGGTAGGGGCGTGCGGCGGTGCCGTCGAAGACGTAGTCGCTGGAGACGTGGACGAGGGTGATGCCGTTGTCGGCGGCGATGCGGGCCAGCGCGGCGACGCCGGTGACGTTCGCGGTCCACGCGGCGGTGCGGCCCTCGGGAGTCTCGGCGGCGTCGACGGCGGTGTGGGCGGCGGCGTTGATGATGGTGCCGTAGTCGCGCCAGCGGCGTGCGGCGGGAAGGTCGGGGGAGGCGAGGTCGAGGTCGGCGCGGGTGGCGTATTCGATATGGGGGGCGTCGCCGAACAAGGCGCGCAGCGCGCGGCCCAGCTGCCCGCCGGCGCCGAGGATGAGGATCCTGCGCGGCGGGATGGGGGCGGCGTCGGCCAGGCGCGGGTGGGTGCGGTCCTTGTCGGAGATCTCCGCGTCGGCGAGGGGGATGGGCCATTCGATCGCGGCGGTCTCGTCGGCGAGGTTCAGGAACGAGTACGACGCGTCGGGCGACCAGTGGTCGTTGACGAGGTAGGTGTACGCGGTGGCGTCTTCGAGGGTCTGGAACCCGTTGGCGACGCCGCGGGGGACGAAGATCGCCTTGGACGGGTCCAGCTCCGCGGTGAACACGGCGCCGAAGCCGGGGCCCTCGCGCAGGTCCACCCAGGCGCCGAACACGCGACCGGTCGCGACGGAGACCCACTTGTCCCACGGTTCGGCGTGCAGGCCGCGGGTGACGCCGCGTTCGGCGTTGAAGGAGATGTTGTTCTGCACGGGGCCGAAGTCGGGAAGACCGTGGGAGGTCATCTTCTGGCGCTGCCAGTTCTCCTTGAACCATCCGCGGGCGTCGCCGTGGACGGGCAGATCGAACAGCAGCATGCCCTCGATCGCGGTCGCGGTGGCGGACAGCTGCTTGCCCAGCTCGGTCACTACTGTCCCTTCGATGCGTAGAACGCCTCGGTGGCGTCCTTCGCGGGCGCCCACCACGCCTCGTTGTCCCGGTACCAGGCGATGGTGGCCTCGAGTCCGGAGCGGAAGTCCTGATACCGCGGCTGCCAGCCCAGCTCGGTGCGCAGCCGGGTGGAGTCGATCGCGTAGCGCAGGTCGTGGCCGGGGCGGTCGGTGACGAGGTCGTACGCGTCGCGGGGCTGCCCCATCAGCTCCAGGATCAGCTCGACGACGTCCTTGTTGTTCTGCTCGCCGTCCGCGCCGATCAGGTACGTCTGCCCGATGCTGCCCTTGTCGAGGATGGTCAGCACCGCCGAGGAGTGGTCGTCGGCGTGGATCCAGTCGCGCACGTTCTCACCCGTGCCGTACAGCTTGGGCCGGATGCCGCGCAGGACGTTGGTGATCTGCCGCGGGATGAACTTCTCCACGTGCTGGTACGGCCCGTAGTTGTTGGAGCAGTTGCTGATCGTCGCGCGCACCCCGAACGAGCGCACCCACGCCCGCACCAGCAGGTCCGAGCCGGCCTTCGTCGACGAGTACGGCGAGGACGGGTTGTACGGGGTGGTCTCGGTGAACCGCGCCGGGTCATCCAGCTCCAGATCGCCGTACACCTCATCGGTGGAGATGTGATGGAACCGCACGTCGTGCTTCCGCGCCGCCTCCAGCAGCGTGTACGTGCCGACGATGTTGGTGTCCAGGAACGGCCGCGGGTCGTTCAGGGAATTGTCGTTGTGCGACTCCGCCGCGTAGTGCACGACCGCGTCCACGTCGCGGAACAGGGAGTCCACCAGCGCCGCATCGGCGATGTCGCCCTGCACGAACGTCACCCGGTCCTCGGGCAGACCCGACAGCGACGCCCGGTTGCCGGCGTAGGTGAGCTTGTCCAGCACCGTGACCTGGTCGTCGGTGTGCGCCACGACGTGGTGCACGAAGTTCGAGCCGATGAAACCGGCACCGCCGGTGACGAGAAGACGAGCCATCAGCGTCCACGCTCCAGGATCTCCAGGAGGTACGACCCGTACCCCGACTTGACCAGCTTCTGCGCCCGCTCGCGCAGCTCCTCATCGGACAGGAACCCCGACCGCCACGCGACCTCCTCCGGCACACCGATCCGCAACCCCGTCCGCCGCTCCATCGTGCGCACATACTCCGCGGCGTCGGTCATCTGGTCGAACGTCCCCGTGTCCAGCCACGCCGTGCCCCGAGGCAGCACCTCCACGCTGAGCTTGCCGCGCTCCAGGTACGCCGCGTTCACATCCGTGATCTCGTACTCCCCACGCGGCGACGGCTTCAGGCCCCGCGCGATCTCCACCACGTCGTTGTCGTAGAAGTACAGCCCCGGCACGGCGTAGTTGCTCTTCGGCTGCGCAGGCTTCTCCGCCAGCGACACCGCCTTGCCCGTCTCGTCGAACTCCACCACGCCGTACGCCGACGGCTCGGCCACCCAGTACGCGAACACCGCACCGCCGTCGACCTCGGCAAACCGCTTCAGCTGCGAGCCGAGCCCGGGGCCGTACAGCAGGTTGTCGCCCAGCACCAGGGCGACCCTGTCGTCGCCGATGAAGTCCGCCCCGATCGTGAACGCCTGCGCCAGCCCGTCCGGAGAAGGCTGCTGCGCGAACGTGATCGACACGCCGAACTGCGACCCGTCACCCAGCAGACGCTCGAACGCGGGCGCATCATGCGGCGTCGTGATCACCAGGATGTCGCGGATCCCCGCCAGCATCAGCGTCGAAAGCGGGTAGTAGATCATCGGCTTGTCGTACACCGGCACGAGCTGCTTCGAAACGCCCAGCGTGATCGGATGCAGCCGCGTGCCCGAACCGCCGGCGAGGATGATGCCCTTCACCAGCCCATCGTGTCACACGCCGGATCGGTCCTACGGACTGGGGGTCGCGGTCGCAGCGCGCCTGTCGACGGCAGAGAGGGCGGCCGATAGCGCATCCCGGATGGGAACGCCCATCTGACCTTGTCGGACGGGCAGATACGCCGAACGGGCGCCGGATGCCTGGCGAGAGGAGACGAGGGCAGTGACCAGCGCCGTCCCCAGCATCTCCGGGGTACCGTTCACGGCGATGATGCGCGTGTGCATACGGTTGCGAGAACCGTCGACCTCGTTGGTCACCGCCGGCACTCCGGAGATGGCCAGATCGAACGGCAGGTGGCTCGGATGCGGGGTCGCCTGCAGGGTGAGGCCGACGTCGACGCGTGAGATCAACGAGAAGTAGTCCGGTCGAGTGAGGACACCGGCGTTCCTCAGCGTAGAGCCGTTCCCCAGATCAACGTTGCGACCTCGTTCGCCGGCCATGATGAAGTCGGCCTCGATGCCCTTGCGCGCGAGTTCGTCTGCAGCGACCCGAAGCGCGGCCACGCCGAGATCGAACATGTTCCGGGGCTTGGAGGGACGCCCGTAGAAGAAGACCGTCGGGCGGCCCGAGCGCCTGCGCAGCATAGCCGTCTTCATCAACTGCGCCGTGTCGAACTGCGGTGCGAACACCTGCGCGGGGGCGACGGCGCCGAAACCGCGCGACTCCAGGTAGGACGCCACCTGACGCGTGTTGACGACGGGGGTGAAGCCTGCCGCGTAGGTCGACTCAGCGGCGACTCGGTCCTCGTCCGCGGCGAAGAAGTCCGGTTCGTAGTCCTGGATGAGATAGAGGACCTGCCGTCGCTCGATGAGCCCGGCGTGCGCCGCACGATCAAGTGCGTGCGCCGTCATCCAGTGGGTCGCGACCCAGATGTCCTCGGTGCCGAAACGCGTCGTACGGAGATCGTCGTCGCAGACGATCTCCCAAGTCGCACCCGGGAGATGGTCTGCGAGCCAGGCCCGTCCCGCGGCGATGTAGTGCTCTCGTTCGGGTCCGACACGACGTGTCGGATTTAGCAGAACGAGGCGCACGTCCCGGCCGCTGAGGTCGCCCAGCAGCATGCCGGCTTCGACTGCCGTCTTCACGCCCGCGAAGACCGCAGTCGGATCGAAATCGAGGAGCGTCAGATTGATGCGCGGTCGTGACGGCGTCAGGTGAAGCCCTAGAAGGGATGCTGCGGGTCCCGTCAGCGCGGGAGACGACGGTCGGACGCCCATGGATGCATCCTCGCGTGCTTCTTCTTCTGCGGCGGCCACGCCTCGACTCCTCATCCGCCCCGCGGCTTCTTCCTTCTCAGGGTAGGTCAGCGCATGGGCTGCGTCTGCGAGGCTTTACAAGTGATGCGGGCGTGTGCGATGGGCGCCGTTCGTGCGCCGGAACCCGTGCGCGGGATCGTTTCATGCCGTGCAGTAGGGTGATGTCGTCCCCCACCTGGTTCGTCGCTGCCTGCGACGCCATACGATGTGCGGCGCATCCGGACTGCCGCACCTTCGCTGTAGGAGCGGCTCGATATGTCGTTGCTGGTTGTCATGGCCCACTACGACGTCGGCCGGACTCTGCGACGGCACACGCTGCACACCATCTCCAACTACGCCGCGGCGGCCGACCGGGTCGTCGTCGTCTCCACATCGGGCATCCGTGAGGAGGACGTCGATGCGTTGCCGCCGAACGTCGACTTCGTCATGCGCCCGAACTTCGGCTACGACTTCTTCAGCTACAAATGGGGGCTCGACCTCGTAGGCGACTACGGCGCCTACGACCGCATCGTGATCTCCAACGACTCGTTCGTCGGCCCGTTCGTCCCGTTGTCGGAGATCGTCACGAGCGACGCGGCCCGCGAGAACGACCTCATGGGCATGACGTGGTCGGAGAATCATGGCGGCCACGCCCAGAGCTTCTTCGTCACGGTCAGCGGCCAGGCAGCGCGATCGGCGGCCTTCCAGAACTTCTGGCGTGACATGACGCCGGTGTCCGACCGCATGCAGGTGATCCTGCGTTACGAGGTCGGCATGACCACGGTGCTCGCGGACGGCGGCTTCAACGCCGGCGCCTACTTCCGCGCCTCGCGGTCGGAGCAGGAGCTGGCCAAGGCACGTTTCCGACACCAGTACACGATCAGGCTCAAGCCGGGCGCCGAGGGGGCCGTTCACGGCATCAATCCCACGTGGGGCGACGATCGCTTCCGTCGCTACAACCCCGCCATCGTGCTGGCCGACCGCCTGCTGCTCGATGCGCGTCTGCCTCTGCTCAAGTTCGACACGCTGCGGTTCGATCCAGCAGGCCTCGACGCGGCACGGTTGCTCGCGGAGGCGGAGCGCACCTACCCGCACGAGATGGCGTCGGTGCGGGAATTCTTGAGAGACACTCGAGCGAGCTACCCGTTCCGACCGGGTGAGCACAACGTACTCCGTGATCCGGCCGAGCTCGCGAGCTCCGGGTTGGGGTACTGCATGGATGGCGAGTTCGCGACGCGCGTCTCGCGGGGGGAGTGAGTCAGGTGAAGAACAAGCGGAGGATCGCCCTGGTGCTGCTCGGTGCAGCAGTGCTGACAGCCCTCGTGATCGCGGCAGTGTTCGCGGAGGCGGTCGCGATCATCCTGCTCGGGCTGCTTCAGATCGCCGTGCTTCTGCTGCTCGTCGACACGCGGCGCGCGCTGAGCACGCGGATTTTCTCGGCGGCGCGCAAGCTCGAGCGCCATCTGATCGGGAACATGCGCGGCAAGTTGAGCAAACCGGCGCCCGCACCTCTTGCGACGGCGGCCGTGGTCGCCCCGATGGCGGAGTCGGAGGTGCAGCGCGCCGCGCAGTCGTACGGGAAGGAGATCCGGCTGATCAAGGCGTCGCTGATCTTCGATCAGGAGTGGTACGCGGCGCAGGTGGGCAGCGAGTTCGCATCCCTAGACCGGGCGATTATCCACTACCTGACCCGGGGACGTCGCGGCGGGTTCACCCCTCACCCGCTGTTCAACCAGCAGTGGCTGGTTCAGGACCGATGGTCCGCGGAGGGACAGGATCCGCTCATCTCGTATGTGCGGAACGAGGGCGGCTTGTGGGAGCGGTCGACCTCCCCGCTGTTCGACCCGTCGAAGCTCGACGCGAAGCTGAAGAAGAGTGACTACGGGCCTCTCAGCGCTTTCCTGCGAGACCGTGGCGCGGACTGGCCGCTGCCCTATGCGGTCGATGCGGCGTTCAGCCGCGAGGGGCTGACGCTCGAGGAAGCTCGCGTGTTCCTGCTGGAACGCCTCACGCAGTGGAGAGCGATCGAGCACGCCATCGCCCCGACGCGCGGAAGCGCTGAGCCTCCGCAGTCGAGCCGGGCTCTTGAGCAGGCACTGAATGTCTTCCGCCGGCGGGCTGAGACGCCGCCTCTGGTGTCGGTCATCCTTCCCACGTGGAACCGCGCGGGTTCCCTGCGGGCGGCGCTCGAGTCGATCACACAGCAGTCCTATGAGAACTGGGAGTTGATCGTCGCGGACGACGGCTCCATCGACGACACGGCGCTCGTGCTCGAGGCCGAGGCAGCACGCGATCCGCGGATCAAGCCGTTGCTTCTGGAGCACCGAGGCGTGAGCGCGGCGCGCAATTCTGCACTCGCCCACGCGCGCGGCGCATATGTCGCGTTCCTCGATTCGGATAAGGTGTGGGAACCCGACTTCCTGCTCTCGATGGTCGCGTTCCTCGAGGTTCACGGCCACGACGCGGGCTATTCCGTCGTCGAGGTCTCGCTGAACGGCAAGTCCCTCTACCGGACCACCCCCGCAACGCGCGAGTCGCTCCGCGTCGCCAACTCCATTGATCAGACCGCGATCGTGGCGAGGCGCTCGCTCATCGATCGCACCGGAGGCTTCGACGAGTCCCTTCTCCGCGCTGTCGACTACGACCTGATCCTCTCCTTGAGCGAACTCACCGACCTGGTTCAGGTCCCGTATGTGGGCGTGCGCTACAGCGAGGACGACCAGGATCCGAACCGCATCAGCGAGGCGCAGTCCATCGCGTGGAACTTCTATGTGCGTGATCGACGGCGCTGGGTCGATACCGAGATCGCCCGGATCGAGCCCGGACTCGTCTCGATCATCGTCGACGGCGCCCGGGGAGGCGAGGACGCGCAGGCAGCCGTCGCCAACGTCGCCGAACACCTGGGCGACGTGGAAGCCGAGATCATCGTGGTGCCCGCTTCCACCTCGTGGATCGCGCTCCAGAGCACTTGGCTCGTGGAGTTCGCATCCGTCGCTGATGTACGCGTGCTGCCGATGGCAGGCGGGTCGGATCGGCCGCCTCTTCGCATCAACAATGCGCTGCGATCCGCACGAGGAGAACTGGTCCTCGTCACGACGGCGGATCACCGTTTCGAGGAAGGAACCGTCGCAGACCTGGTCTCCGAGATGGAGGACAGCGACGCCGCAGCGGTGCATCCCGTCGTCCTCGATTCCCGGCGGTTGATCTCTGACGCCGGTGTCGTCTATGCGCCGGACGGCCGCGACCCGGTGGGCCTGCTCGCTGGGCTCCCGGCCGGGTGGGCGGCGTGGGAGTCGACCGCCGTCGCCGTACCGGGCGCGTCGCTGCCTCTGCTTCTTCGGGCTTCGACGGTGCGGAGGATCACGGGTCTGAACACCAAGCTCAAACAGCTCTGGGTCGACGTCGATATGTCGCAGCGCGCGGCGCGCGACGAGTCGAAGCCGGTGGTCCTCAGTACGAGCAGCACAGTGCAGCTGCGGGAGGCATCGGTCTTCGGGCGCAGGGAAGGCTCAGAAGCGGATGTCCGCATGTTCGCCGCTCTGTGGCCGAAAGCCCCCCAGGGGTCAGAGGAGGCGATGCGCGCGGCGGGTGTCGCGGCGACATTCCATGGATTCACGGCGATCTCGGCGCCCAAGGCCCCGTCCGCATGGACGAGCGCGACGTGGCGGCCGCGAGACCGACAGTGGGCAGAGCGGGTCGTCGATCGGCCCAGCGAGCCCCTGCAGTGGTCGATCAAGACCGCGGCCCCGGCGGACGAGCGCGCGGCCTCCTGGGGCGACTTCCATTTCGCGAACTCGCTGGCGGCAGCGCTTCGCTCGCTCGGCCACAGGGCCTCAGTCGACTACGGTCCGAACGCCGAGCGAGCCACGGCCAACGCCGACGACGTCGTCGTCAACCTGCGCGGCCTGAAGGACGTGCAGCTTCCCGTCGGAGCGACGAGCCTCATCTGGGTGATCAGCCATCCCGATCTCGTGACGGCGAAGGAGCTCGAGGCGTACGACATCCGCTACGCGGCGAGCCTGTCCTGGCCGCGGCTCGTCGCCGAGCAATGGGGCGTCGACGTGAACCCCCTGCTGCAGTGCACCGATCCGGAGCGCTTCTACATCGACGATCAGTTGGTGCCCGAGGTTCAGGACCGGCTGCTGATGGTCGGCAACTCGCGCAATCAATACCGGCCGGCTGCGTGGCAGACGGCGAACGCAGGAATGCCTGTCGCAATCTACGGCAACGGCTGGGAGAAGTTCGTCGACGAGAAGTACATCGCCGGCAGCTACGTCCCGAACGAGGAGTTGCGCCGGTATTACCGAAGCGCGGAGTGGGCACTGAACGATCACTGGGCCGACATGCGGGAGCAGGGATTCATCTCCAATCGCATCTTCGATGTGCTGGCGTCGGGAGGCCGTCTCCTCACGGACGACGTCGAAGGGCTGCCGGAGCTGTTCCCCGCAGACGTCCTGCCGAACGGTGTCGCGACGTTCTCGACACCGCTCGAGCTTCTCGCAATCGCGGAGACGGGACCGGCGAAGTACTACGACGACGACGTCCTGCGGAAGATCTCGGATTACGTCCGATCCCAGCACTCCTTCCTCGCCAGGGCGGGAGTAATGGTCGAGGACGTGCGCCGGCTCCGAGCGCAGGCGCGGCCACGATGACGCGCATCCGGCGCGGGACGTCGCCCACCCTCGTGATAGGCAGGTAGGCATGCGTCAACTGCCCACGAAGATTCTCGCCGTCGCGGCGGTCGCCCTTCTCGCGTTCCTCGCGCTCCTGCCGCTGGCTCTCGTCACCAGCGGGTGGACGGCGTTGCTGCTCGGGGTGATCGGCATGTGCCTTCTCGGGCTGCTGCTCTTCGTGATTCGCGAGCAGCGTGCGGCCAGCAGAGCGCAGACCGCACGACTGAAGGCGGTCGAGGAAGCGGTGAGGCGACGAGGGGTCGAGCAGGACAACCAGATCGCGGAGACAGCCGCGCGGTTCGACTGGATCGCGCGTCGGCAGGCCGAGCTGCTGAGGTCTCTGTCCGCAGCCGGCGACCGCGCCGACGACTCGCGCCGTCGTGACAGCTGACGCGGCGCTGACGGCGGTCGAGCGCGAGTACCTGCAGCGCGAGAGCTCCCTGTTCGGCTACCTGCGGCTCAATGGATCGACCGCGGGGCGAGACGTGCTCGCGCTGGCTGCGACTCACGGGCGTCTACGTCAGAGCGAGCTGCTGGCCGCCCTCCGCGCACGCCCCGGTGGGGGAAGCGTCGCCGCCCCTTCGCTCGCTGAATTCGACGACGAGAGCCTGCGGCGCCTCGCGACTCTGTTGGCCGACCAGGCGCGCGGCGCGGGCGAGGCGGCCGACGCGGCGTTGCTGCTGAGCGCCATGGCCGAGGAGCTCGGGACCCACGCGATCCGCAAGGGCGGCCGCTTTCGACTGATGGAGCTCCTCGTCGATGCCGGGCAGTCGCCCGAGAGCCTGCCGGACCTGCTCTCTAACTTCCATATCGGCCGCGAGAACGCTGCCCAGCCGTACCTGCTCACGGCGAATGCCAGCAACCCCTTCGCAGGCGGCGAGGAGACGCCGCGCCTCGGAACCTGGCTTCAGGCGATGGAGGACATGTTCGCCCTGGACGGCCTCGAGCCCGTGGGCATCGCCCCGGGGCACGAGGCGCCCTTCGACCGCCTGCTGAGCGGTGCATCGAGCATCGTCACTGATGGTCCGCTCGTGACGGTCATCATCCCGACTTACAACCCAGGTCAACGGCTCGCCACGGCCGTCGAGTCTCTGCTGTCCCAGTCGCATCGCGCTCTCCAGATCCTGATCATGGACGACGCGTCGCCTGCGGCTGCGGCGGAGGGGCTCGATCGCTGGCTCGAGCGGGATCCCCGCATCGAAGTCGTCCATCTGCCGGAGAACAACGGCCCCTACCTCGCCAGGAACATCGCCGCATCGCGCTTTGCACGTGGCGACTACGTGACCATCCACGACGACGACGACTGGTCGCATCCGCGCAAGATCGAGCTCCAGGTGGCGCAGCTCGAGGCAGACCGCGAGTACATGGCGAACATGTCGCGCTCGATCCGAGCCTCCGATGACCTGGTGCTGGGGCGCATCAACGGCGATCCGGTCTGGACGCAGCAAGCGCTGAACTCGCTGATGGTGCGTCGCGAGCTGTTCGATGAGATCGGGTACTGGGATGTGCTCAATCGATCGGCGGACGCAGAGTTCAACGACCGGATCCGGTCGTGGTCCGGCAAGCGGATCCCGACTGTCGGCCGGGTGCCGCTCGCCTTCTACCGCATCCGTTGGGACTCGCTCAGCGCGGGGGAGTTCAACCGCGGTTACATGGATCCACGGCGTCGCTGGTACTTCCACTCCTACCTCCACTGGCACGCGAGCGAGAAGGAGCAGGGGCGCGCGCCGGTCCTTCCTGTGGACAGCCGCGAATCGCGGCCCTTCGCGACGGCGACCGACCTCCTCGGCTCTCGGCACGACGCGGGCCGTTTCGGCGCTGTCGAGGTGCTCTTCGCCGGGGACTTCCGGTTCCGCGGCGTGCGCGCCGATGCTGTGTGCGCCGACGTCGAGTCCGCGCTCGAGGCCGGCTCGCGCGTCGCGATCCTGCAGCTGGATTCGCCCGTTCACGAGAACGACGCGCGCATCCATCCGCGGATCCTGGTGGCTGCGCGGAACCCGAGTGCGCTCGTCGTCAGCCTCATGGACCCGGTGGAGGCGTCCCGCGCGGTGGTGTTCGACCCCAGCGCGCTGCAGTTCGCCCGTGTCGAACGAGCGGCGCTCACGGTCGAGCGGCTCGTGATCGACGACCGGGTGCGGTACGAGCCGCAGGTCGACGGCGGCGCTGTCTACGACGTGCGAGATGTCGTCGTCCAGGCGGAGAAGATCTTCGGGCGGCGTCCCGAGATCTCTCGTCCCGTCTGAGCCGAGGGGATCGAGCCCGAGAGAAGGAGCGTCCGATGGGCCGTACGGGGCGCCGGAGGGGGCGGTTCCGTGCTTCGCGAAGGCGACCCGGTCAGTGCTTCACTGCGGGGTAATCCCTGTTGTAGCGCTCAAGCACGTCGTCGATCGGGCCGTCCAGCACGAGGGCGCCGCCGTCGATGTAGAGCCCACGCGTGCAGAAGCGCTTGAGGTTTCCGGCGCTGTGTGACACCAGGAACAGCGTGCGGCCTTCGGCGAGCATCTCCTCGATGCGTGCGAAGCACTTCTCGCGGAAGGCCTTGTCGCCGACCGCGAGCACTTCGTCGACGAGCAGGGTTGGCTCATCGAGCTGGGAGACGACCGCGAACGCCAGGCGTGCCTTCATACCGCTGGAAAGATGCTTGAACGGCGTGTTCACGAACTTCTCGAGCTCGGCGAAAGCGATGATGCTGTCGAACCGACGCGCCACCTCGGCGCGTGGCATGCCGTGCAGCCCCGCTACGAGGCTGACGTTCTCGCGCACCGTGAGGTTGGACTCGAAGCCCCCAGTGATGGCGATCAGCGGCGCAACGCCGCCGTTGACGCGGACGGTGCCCTCGTCGGGTTGCAGCACGCCCGCGACGAGCTTCAGCAGGGTCGACTTTCCCTGGCCGTTGCGTCCGACGACGCCGATCGCCTCGCCCTGTCGCACCTCGAAGCTGATGTCGCGCAGGGCCCAGAACTCGCCCGGGCGGCTCCGGCGCGCCGTGCTGCCGAACAGGTCCTTCAGGCTTCGGCGGCCACGGCGATCGAGCCGGAAGCGGATGCCGACCCCCTCGACGTGAATGGTGACGTTCGACATGAGGTCACAGATCCTTCAGGACGGGCCGCATCAGCGGTCGGAACACGATCGCACCGAGGACGAGGATGATGAAGCCGACGAGGATGCTCGAGATCGTGGCGGCAGGGTTCCACTGGCTCGGGAAGAAGCCGACTCGATAGAGCGAGAGCACACCGAACATCGGATTGACGAACTGGATCCAGCTCGCCGACTCGGGAAGGAGATCCGGGGTGTAGAGGATCGGCGAGCCGTAGAACAGCACGCGGATGATCAGGCGGGTCGTGCGGCCGAGGTCGCTGATCAGCACGCATAGCGGAGCAAGGAAGAGGCCGATGCCCGTGACGAGGACCGCCTGGATCAGCATCGCGACCGGGAACCACAGCAGGCCTGCGTTCACGTGCGCGCCCGTCATGACCGCGAAGGCCGCGAGGACCGGAAGAGCGAACACGAAAGAAAGTCCGGTCGTCAGCGTCACGCGCAGCACCCAGATGGTGTTCGGGATGCCCGTCGACGTCACGAGTTTCTGATCCTTGGTCAGCGCGCTCGTCGAGTCGCCCACCGCGGAGGCGAACCACTGCCACGGCAGCAGGCCCGCGATGAGGAAGAGCACGAACGGCTCCTCACCGCCGTGGCGAGGGAACACCTGCGTGAACACGAACCAGTAGATGAGGCACATCAGCAGCGGGTCGAGGATCGACCACAGGTAGCCGAGCCAGCTGGTGGCGTACTTCACTTTGAGGTCGCGCGCTGACAGCAGCCAGAGCGAGTGCACGTACCGGCGCGGCGAGCCCTGGGGCCCGATCGAGGTGGCGGTGCTCACGAGGCGCTCACGATACGCGCAGCGGACGGCCGCGTGCCGGTGCCGAGCGCGCCGGTACGGCCGGCGGAAGAGCTGGGGTCCATGTGTGGAGTGATTCCTTCGTGACGCGAACGCGCTTCGTCGAGAGTATCGGGGTGGGAAAGCGCCGAACGGCACGACGTTACCCGAAGCGCGCTCGACGCTGCCTGAGGGGCAACCGGGATCGCGCGGACACATGGCATACAGTCGACCAGTGCGTGTGCTCCACTCGATGCGTCGGCCGGATGCCGAGACGAAGTATGCGACGCACATGGCCGCCGTGGCCGGAGACGACATCGAGGTCGCGTTCTTCACCTGGCCGCGCGCGATCCTGGGCCGCTACGACCTGTTCCACCTCCACTGGCCCGAGGCCCTCGTGGGCCGCGGGCGGGGGCTCCGGCTCGTGGCGTCCACGCTGCTCTCGCGGCTCCTCCTGCTGCGCCTGCGCCTGTCGCGCGTGCCGGTCGTCTACACGCTCCACAACCGCGAGCCGCACGAGTCCATGTCGCCGCGCGGGCTGCGCGATCGGCGGGCCTTCGAGCGCCTGGCGACGATCGAGATCCATCTGGTCCCCGAACCCGATCGCGTCACGGCGGCGGAGAGCGTCGCGATCCCGCACGGAAGCTACGCCGAGCCGTATGCCGCGCATCCCCGCGCCGACCGGATCGACGGACGTGCGCTGTTCTTCGGGTTGATCCGTCCCTACAAGGGCATCGAGGAGCTGCTCGACGCGTTCGCGGCCGTCCATGACGACGAAGCTTCGCTGCGCCTGGTGGGCAAGCCGATGGATCCGGATCTCGCGGGCGCGATCGCACGGCGGGATGATCCGCGCATCAGCCATCGCTTCGGGTTCGTTCCCGACCGTGAGCTCGTCGCCGAGGTGACCGCCGCGCAGCTGGTGGTGCTGCCGTATCGGCGCCTGCACAGCTCCGGTGCGGCCCTTGTCGCCCTCTCACTCGGGCGACCCGTGCTGATCCCGGACTCGGACACGGGCCGCGCCCTGCGCGACGAGGTCGGCGCGGACTGGGTGCGGCTGTTCGAGGGCCCGCTCACGGGGGCGACGCTCGCGGACGCGCTCGCCGCGACGCGCACGCCGCCGCCGGGATCCCCGGATCTGTCCGCGCGCACGTGGCCCGCGGTGCGGGAGGCGCATGCACGCGTCTACCGGCGTGCGCTCGAGCTCCGTCGCCACGGCCGCAGCGGCTCGGTGTTCGCGTGGCTCACGGGGCAGGACGACAACCTGGGCGACTCCGCGCTGCGGCGGGGCTATGCGGACGCGCTGCGCACGCGGGGCGATCTCGTGGCGTACGTCGCCGACGCGTCGCCCGCGTACGTCTCCGGCCTCGGCCTCGGGCTCGCGGACCGCGTCAGCACGAGCCTCGGCGCCTGGCTGACGGAGGCGCTCGCCGCAGCCCGCCGGGGACCTGCGACCCTCGCGATCAATGCGGGGGAGTTCACGTTCTCGGGGCGCTACACGCTCCAGATGCTGCGCATCCTGCCGGCCCTGTGGCGCTTCCGTCGTCGCGGCGGGGCGGTGGTGTGGCTCGGCGCCGCGGTGCCAGGACCGCGGCGCGGCCGCACGTGGCTGTTCCGGCGGCTGTTCCGCGCGGCCGACCTCGTGCGGTGGCGCGACGCCCGCACGTCGGAGGTGTTCGCACCCGCCCCGGCGATGCCCGACTGGGCGCTCGCGCTCGAGCCGGCGGGCGACGCAGGGGAGCGCGGGGCGCTGGGCGTCTCGCTGCGCTTCGACCGGCCCTATCCCTCGGAGGCGTGGCTGCGTGCCGTGCGGGAGCTCGCCGCGCGGCTCGGGCTCGAGGTCGTCGCGGTCGCGCAGGTGGCACGCGACACGGACTACGCGCGGCGGCTCGCGGCCGATCTCGGCGGTCGTGCGGTCCCGTTCGGCGAGGAGACGCATGCCGAGCAGGAAGCCGTGCTGCGCCGGGAGTACGCGGCGATGCGGCTCATCCTGAGCGACCGCCTGCACGCCCTGCTGATCGCGCTGTCCGAGGGCGCCGTGCCACTGGGTCTCGTCGAGGCGGCGACCGACAAGCTCGCCCGCCACTTCGATGCCCTCGGCATGCCCTGGGCGACGGCGTCGGCGCCGGAGCGGATCGCACGGCTCGCCGCGCTCGACGACGTCGCGCTCGTCGAACTCGCGCGGGACGCGGCCGACCGCCTGGGCGATGCCCGACGCGAGCTCGACGCGGTGCGGTCTCTGCTGGCCGGTGATCAGTGGCTGCGCGACGCGGCGCGCGCGAAGACGCGCGCGTGAGCCTGCGTCACCTCGCAGTCGGTGCGCAGCCCCTCCGTGGCGAGGGCGCCGGCACCGAGCCTCGCGCGCAGCGTGGCGTCGTCCACGAGCCGCCGCAGCGCGGCTGACAGGGCCGCGACGTCGTTCGGCGGCACGAGCATCCCGTTCACACCGTCCGCGACCCACTCCAGCGGTCCACCCTCCGCGGCGGCGATCACGGCGCGCCCGCGCGCCAGGTACTGCAGCACGTTCTGCCCGAGCGGCTCGGGGCGGGTCGAGTACTGCACGCACACGTCGAGGTCGTCGATCCGGTCCTGCACGTCGGCGCGGAAGCCTGCGAACGTGACCGCGCGCAGCCCGAGCTCCGCGACCAGCGCGCGCAACCTGCTCTCGTACGCGTCATGGCCGAACGCGGCCGATCCGATCAGCGTCAGCGACGCGCGGTAGTCGATGCCGGCCGCGGCATATGCCCGGATCAGTTCCTCCTGACCCTTCCACGGGTCCAGCCGCGCGACCATGCCGATGCGCACCGGACCGTCGTGTGCGGTGGATGCGGTGCTCGCCCGAGAGATGCCGATCGCGCTCGGGACGACCTCGACGAACTGGCCCGCCCGCAGATGCGGCAGGATGGTCTCAGCCGTCGCGGCCGAGTTCGCGATGAAGCCCACCGCCCGCCGCGCGGCCGTCAGGCGGAAGGCCAGGAGGCCGAACCGGCCGATCGCGCCGGCCTCGACACGGTCGCGCAGGTGCACCACGAGCGGCGTGCGCGTGCCGAGCAGTGCGAGCGCCGTGTACACCGCGGCACGCGTGGAGTTGGCATGCACGACCCCGGCGCCGCGGAACGCGCCGCTGCGACGCGTCGCGAACGCCTGCCGCGCGAGCGCCACGGCGAACCGGATCGCCGCCCACGGCGTCGCGCGCGACGCGCCAGGAGGCTGGGGGACGCCCGCCTCGCGCACGTCGACGTCCACGAGCCCGTCGAATGCTCCGCCGCGAGTCGGCCCGGGCACCACGAGCCGCGCGTCCCACTCGCGGCAGTCGTTCGCCAGGACGCGCGCGAGAGCCAGCTCGGCCCCGCCCGGCTCGGCCGTGTGGGCGACGTGGGCGACGGTCGGGGCGTCGGGACGGGCGGGCACGCGATCAGCCTAGGGCGGCGGGCTCCCAGGCTCGCGGCGCGGCGCAGGGTACCCTCGTGGGGACCGCGGCCGCCCGGGCCTCTCCCTCCCCAGACCACGGAGCACGATGTCGATCCCGAGCAACTCCCCTGCCCGCATGAACCCCAAGAACTGGTCGACGAAGGTCCGCGTCATCGTCGCCGGCGCGTTGGCGCTCGTTCTCGCGGGCGCCGGCACGATCGCCGCCTTCGCGCTGCAGCCGGGCGCTCCGCAGCCCACCGCCGCGCCGACCATCAGCGCCACGCCCACGCCCACCGCCCCGGCGACGCCCGAATCCGCGCCGCTGCCGCGGGCCGCGGTCGTGGACGGCGCGCTGACCGGCTGGGAGGCCGCGCCCGAGACGGTGATCGGCGACGTCCGTCCCCAGGTCGGAGCGGCCGCCGACGGGGTCGTCGCGGCGTTCGTCGACGCCCCCGCCATCGAGGAGCCCGTCGTGGCGCTCAAGACGGTCGCGACCGTCGTGCCGGGCCAGCAGTACGAGTTCTCGGCCCAGGTGCGCGCGCTGTCCGAGGCCCCCACCGCCTGGCCCGTGCGGCTCACGGTCGGCGGCGTCGACGTGCCGCTCCCCGAGCTCAACGCGGCGTGGGTCCCGGTCACGACGTCGTTCACGGCCGACCTGGCCGCCGTCGAGATCGTCGTCACGGTCGACGGCCCGGTCGAGGGCTTCGGGCTCGATGCGGTCTCGATCGCGCCCGCCGGCGGCGAGAACGTGGTGCCCAATCCGTCGTTCGAGGAGGTCGAGGCCTCCGGCACGATCGTCAGCGACTCGCTCATCCTGCGTCAGGACAGCGCCGCGCTCGGCGTGAACCTCGCGGCGGGCGAAGCCTCCTGGAGCGCCAAGCGCTACGAGGACGGTGCCGAGATCCGCGGCACCGCTGAGCTGCGCCAGGGCGTCTCGGCGCTTCCCCTGGACGGCGTGCCGCAGGGCTACTACTCCGTGACGGTGCGCGACTCCGCGGGCCAGGAGGTCAGCGCGCCCGTGGCGATCATCGACTACGCCGGCAGCCGCATCCCGAAGGATGAGCGGCTCGGCGCGGCCACCCACCTCGAGCGTCCCGCAAACGTCGACGGTGCCGAGGCGGTGGCCTCGCTGGGCCTGTCCGCCGCCCGCAACGACATCAAGTGGGCCCAGAACGAGACGACCGCGGGCAGCTACCAGTGGACGCAGACCTACCTGGACGAGATGGCCAAGCTCAAGGCGCAGGGCATCGGTCTGCTCGGCGTGATCGACAGCGGCAACCCCGTGTACACGGGCTACGCCGGTCAGGCCGGCTGGCAGAAGCTCAAGACGCCGCCCGAGGGCCAGGCCGCGGTGGATGCGTTCGGGCGCTTCGCCGGAGCCGTCGCCGCCCAGTGGGATGTGATCGGCATCGAGGTGTGGAACGAGTTCAACCACGAGCCGTTCAACAAGGGCTGCCGCACGCCCGAGTGCTACCTGCCGATGCTGCAGTCGGTCGAGCAGCACGTGCAGGCGGTGAACCCCGACATCCCGATCATCGCCGGCTCGACCGCCAACTACGACGAGACCTGGCTCAACCACCTGTGGGACATCGGCGGCCTGAACCACAGCGACGCCGTGAGCTTCCACCCGTACGACATCTACTGGGACCCGGATGGCGCCGCGCGCGTCGTCGGCGCCGCCACGAAGGCGTCGGCCGACCGCGGCGCCGCCATGCCGGTGTGGCTGACGGAGCTCGGCTGGACGACCGACAGCAACATGGCGGAGGTGTCGGTCGACGTGCAGGCGAACAGCCTGATCCGCGCGGAGACGATGTTCCTCGGCGCCGGCGGCGCGAAGTACTTCTGGTACGACCTCATCAGCGACCCCGAGCAGGTCAACAAGCAGGGCGACCCGCACGAGGCGAACTTCGGCCTGTTCGCCCCCCGACGCGATGGCCTGACGGCGCTTCCGCCGAAGCCCGCGGCGTTCGCGCAGGCGCTGCTCGCCTCGAAGATCGCGGGCCACGGCTCGCCGACCATCGACCAGCGCGAGGGCGTCCGATCCGTCCGCTTCGGCGAGCAGGACGACTTCGTGCGCGTGGCGTGGGCGTCCGAGGGCACCCGCCGCGTCGAGTACGCCGCCGACAGCACGGTGACCGTCACCGACGCGTGGGGCAAGGTCTCCGAGCTCGAGCCGTCCGGCGGCAAGGTGTCGCTCGACCTGACCACGACGCCCGCCATCCTCGAGGGCGGCTTCACGGAGTGATGCGCGCCCTCACGGTTCTGACAGTTCGCGTTTCGTAGGATGACAAAATGACCTCCCCTGCGTCCGCGCGCGCCCTCGGCGCGCCCATGTCACGCCGCGAGGCGCGGGAGCGACGGGCGACCGGCGGCTCTCGATCGGCCGCCGCGGCGACGGAGGTCGATGCATCCGCGATCTCCGGGCGGCGCCCGAAGGTCGTCAAGGTCCTCGTCATCACGCTGATCGTGCTGCTGCTGGCGACCACGTGGCTCGCCGTCCGCGCGCTGATCGTGAAGAACGAGCTCGAAGCGAGCCAGCAGCTGATCGGCCAGGTGCAGGACGGCGACATCGAGGTCAGTGACGCGCTCGAGGAGCTGGGCGGACACGCCGGGCTCGCGGCCAGCGTGTGGTGGGATCCCGTGTGGCGCGCAGCCGAGTTCGTGCCCTTCGCGGGTGACAACCTGCGCGCCGTGCGTCTTGCCGCGGAGTCGCTCGACGTCGCGACGAACGGACTCGGCCGGCCGGTGTTCGCGGAGTTCCAGCAGGACAGCGACGAGCCCGTGCTCGCCCGGGCGCTGCCCATCATCTCGTCCGCCGCTCCCACCATCGGGCGCCTGGCGGACGAGATCGCGGCCGTCAGCGATTCGCCGTCCCTGATCGGCCCCGTCCGCGGTGGCGTCGAGCAGGTCGCCGAGGTGATGGGTGCGGCCGCACCGATGGTCGAGCTCCTCCCCGAGCTGCTCGGGGCGAACGGCAAGCGCAACTACCTGCTCGTCTTCCAGAACAACGCCGAGTCGGTGGGCCTCGGTGGGTCGGCGGCGTCGCAGTCGCTCGTGACCGCCGAGGCCGGCAAGGTCGCGATCACCCACCAGGCCAACAGCGACGTCTACGCCAACGACACCCCCGTCGACGTCGAGGTGCCCCAGAGCGCCCTCGACCTGTACAGCGACTTCCTCGTCAAGCGCATCAACACCTCGTCGAGCCGCCCCGACTTCCCCACGATGGCGAAGATCGTCTCGGCGTGGTGGCAGCGGGACGTGCAGAACGACCAGATCGACGGCGTGGTGTCCGTGAACCCGATCGCGCTCGGGCGGATGCTCCGCGCGACCGGGCCCGTCGAGCTCTCGACCGGCGACGTCCTGACGGAGGACAACGCCGTGCAGCTGCTGCTGAGCGAGGTGTACGAGCGCTGGGGCACGCAGGAGACCAAGAAGGGTGCCGACAAGTTCTTCTCGAGCGCCGCGAAGGAGATCTTCGCCAAGCTCTCGACCGGTGCCTTCAACCCCAAGGACATGGCCTGGGCGGTCGGCGAGGGCATCGAGGCCGGCGACATCATGTTCTACAGCGCGCACGAGGACGTGCAGGAAGCCGTCGCGCCGCTGAAGCTCTCGGGCATCCTGCCGTCCGACAACGAGGATCAGACGACGCTCGGCGTCTACTTCCGCAACGAGTCCGCCTCGAAGATCGACTACTACACGCGGTCGGCCGTCGACGTCACCGAGTCGTGCACAGACGGACGCCGCACCTTCACGACCGCGACGTCGCTGCACCTGGACATCGACCAGGCCGCTGCGAACCTGCTTCCGGACTACGTGCGCAGCCAGACGTGGGATTCCGCCTTCTTCCGCACCGCTGTCTTCGTCTACGGCCCGCCGGGCACGCAGGTCGACAGCGTGTCGGTCGACGGCCGCGAGGTGAGCGTGATGCGCGAGGATCTCGAGGACCTGGGTCGCCCCGTCGCATGGTTCCACGTGTACCTCCGGCCGTCCGAGCAGGCGAGCGTGACGGCCACCTTCTCCGGCGCGGACGGCGACTACGGACCGCTCGAGGTGCGCACGACGCCGATGATCAACGAGACCGAGGTCGCGACCTCCAGCGACGGCTGCGCGGCGCGCTGACCCGCCCCGCTTGACCCGCTCCGCCGACGGCTGCACGGCGGACAGGCCCGAGCGGTATGATTCCCGGGCGTACGACGACAGGACGGGACGGGGCTCTTGGTCACGAACATCGCGGGCGCGTCGAAGGAGGCGAGGCCGGGCGGGACGCCCCCCGTCCTCCGGACGCCGACGGTCGATCGCATCGTCGGCGGCGCATCCGCTCGCCCCGCGAGGGCCTTCGACTGGCGCTCCCGCTACGCGACCCTCCTGCTGATGACCGACTTCGCGGTCATCGCGGCCGTCGTGTTCGGCACGCAGGCGCTGTCCGTCGGCTGGTGGGGCCAGGTCGCGCACGAGGGGATCGTCCCCTACGGTTCGGCGTCCTACCTCGCGCTGTCCGTCCTCATCATCGGCCTGTGGATGCTCGCCCTCGCGCTGAACGACACCCGGTCGGATCGCGTGATCGGCGTCGGCACGCTCGAGTACAAGCGCATCTTTGACACCAGCATCCGGCTGTTCGGCGTCGTCGCGATCGCCGCGTTCCTGCTGCGCCTCGAGATCGCGCGCGGCTACCTGCTGCTCGCGCTGCCGCTCGGCCTGCTCGCCCTGTTCGCCGAGCGCTGGCTGTGGCGCCGCTGGCTGGGTCGGCGCCGCGCGCGCGGCGAGTACTCCGCGGGTGTGCTGCTCGTCGGGTCCGACCGCACGGTCGCCCATATCGCCAAGGAGCTGCGCCGCAGCGTCGGGGCCGGGTATCGCGTCGTCGGCGCCTGCACGCCGACCGGCCTCGTGGGCGACCACGTCGCCGGATCCGAGATCCCCGTGATGGGACGGGTGGATGCGATCGAGGCGGCGATCGAGGCGACGGACGCCGACACGATCATCGTCACCAGCACCGACGAGGTCGGCCCCGAGCGGGTCAAGCAGATCTCCTGGGCCCTGGAGGCGGGCAGGCAGCACCTCGTGCTCGCGCCGAGCATCACCGACATCGCGGGTCCCCGCATCCACATGCGCCCCGTCGCCGGCCTGCCGCTCATGCACGTCGAGACGCCGCGGTTCTCCGCCGGCCAGCGCTTCCTGAAGCGCAGCGTCGACCTCTTCGGCAGCGCGGTGCTGATCCTGCTGCTCAGCCCGCTCCTGCTCGTCCTCGCCCTGCTGGTCCGGATCACGTCGCCGGGGCCGGCGATCTTCCGGCAGCAGCGCGTGGGCCGCCATGGCCAGGAGTTCCGCATGCTGAAGTTCCGCTCGATGGTGCAGGACGCCGAGAGCCGGCTGCCCGAGCTCATCGCCTCCAACCGCGGCGGGCTGGGCAACGAGGTCATGTTCAAGATGCGCGCCGACCCGCGCATCACACCGCTCGGCCGCTTCATGCGGCGCTACAGCCTCGACGAGCTGCCGCAGCTGTTCAACGTGCTGGGCGGCTCGATGTCGCTCGTCGGACCGCGTCCGCCGCTGCCGCGCGAGGTCGACCGCTACGCCGACCACGTGCACCGCCGCTTCCTCGTCAAGCCCGGCATCACGGGTCTGTGGCAGGTCTCGGGCCGCTCGACGCTGGAGTGGGACGACACCGTGCGCCTCGACCTCGCGTACGTCGAGAACTGGAACCTGCTCGGCGACCTGCTGATCCTCGCCAAGACCGCCCGCGCCGCGGCCATGCCGGGCGACACCGCCGCCTGACCCGCGCGTCAGCGCATCGGCGTCGCGGTCGGCGCTCTCCGGCCGCGGGTTCCGGATCGTCCGCGCGACTGCCACACTGACGGGTGCGTCCGGCGTACGGGCGCACCGAGCGATCCGGGAGGGAAGATCATGGGCTTCGACGATCTCGTGAACCAGGGCAGGGAAGCGTTCGAACAGAACAAGGACAAGCTGCAGGACGCGCTCCGCAGCGCCAAGGCCGAGGACGTGAGCGACACCGTGCTCGACAAGGTCGCCGAGTTCGCCAAGGGCGTGCTGCCGGATGACATGGACGAGAAGGTCGACCAGATCCGCAACGATGTGGACGGCGCGGTGGGGGACAGGTAAGCCTCCCTTCGCCCGAGGCCCTCACCCCTTCCCGGGGTGAGGGCCTCGTCGCGTCCGCGGGCTTCGCGAGGTGGCGCGCTCAGGTGACGGAAAGGTAACGGCCAGGTAACGCCCACGGCCTGTGCACGCGAATCCCATGGCCTGGGCGGGATCCGTTCAGGGAAGCGGGGCACGGTAGAGGGTCCTTGTTCGTCGCGTGGCGTCGGCCCGAAGCCGCCGCGCGAAGCAGCGGGTGCGCCCGAGCGCCCGCCCAGACGCGAGCTCGGATGCACCCGATCGAAACCTCTGGAATGACGCAGCACCACTCTGATTCACCCCTGCTCACCCCGTTCCCCCGCGCCAACCACATCTCCCTGCTGCGCGCCGAGCGATCCGTCCGCCGCAAGCGCCGCCTCATCGGCGTCGCCGCCGGACTCGGCCTCGTGCTGGCGGGTGGCGTCGCGGTGTCGGCCGCCGTGCCGGAGCACACGCGCAACGTCGCGTTCGCTGCGGAGGACCCCGAGACGGTCGAGCTCGCGCAGGCCGCCCTCGCGGACGCCGAGGCGGCTCTCGACGAAGCCCACGACAAGGCCGACACCTCCGCGCTGGAGAAGCGCGTCAGCCACCTGAGCGACTACGAGCGCATGCCCGCCGTCGTCGTGCAGGGCGAGGCGGAGGCCGCCGAGGCTGCCGCGGACGACGTGGTCGCCGAGACCGCCGCCCTCGAGGAGGCGGACGCCGAGGCCGCGCGCGAGGCGGAGGAGGCCGCGCGCAAGGCCGAGGAGGAGCGCAAGGCCGCCGAGGCTCTCGCCGCCGCGAACTCGCCGGCGGGCGCGCAGGCCACCGCCCAGTCCATGGCCGCCGAGCGCTACGGCTGGGGCGCCGACCAGTTCGGCTGCCTCGTGTCGCTGTGGAACAAGGAGTCCGGCTGGAACTACCAGGCCTCGAACCCCTCGAGCGGCGCGTACGGCATCCCGCAGTCGCTGCCCGGCAGCAAGATGGCCACCGTCGGCGCCGACTGGCAGACCAACGCCACGACCCAGATCGCGTGGGGCCTCGACTACATCTCCCGCGCCTACGGCACCCCGTGTGCCGCGTGGGGCCACTCGCAGTCGGTCAACTGGTACTGAGCCCGCGCGCACACGAAGGGATCTGCAACCCCGAAGCCCGATCCGGTCGATCGCCCTTCGGATCTGCAGATCCCTTCGCCGTCGCCCGGTCACGCCGCCTTGTGCAGGCCCTGCGCGATCGCGCGGAGGATCAGGTCCTGCACCTCCGGCCACGACTCCGTGAGCTGCCGGTAGCTCACCCGGATCACGGTGTAGCCGTGCACGCGCAGGATGGCGTCGTGCGCGTTGTCGGAGTCGCGCTGCGCGCCGATGTGGTGCCCGCCGTCGATCTGCAGCACGAGCCGCTCGCCGATCAGGAAGTCGACGCGATGGCCGTACAGCCAGACCTGCGGCCTGATCGGGATCCTAAGCCAGCGCAGCCGGGTATGGACGAACGTCTCGGTGCCGGCATCGTGGAACGGATTCACATCCAGGAGCAGTCGTCGCGCCGCAGGCCTCAGTGGGAAGAGCCGGAACGAGTCGCGATCGACGAGCCCCGTGTTGAACGCGGAGTCCCAGGTCGCGAGCGCGCGTTCGTGCGGTTGACAGTCGGCCACGATCGCGAGCACGTTCTCGACCGGGTCCTCGAGCCGGCCCGGCGGGCGCGGGATGAGAGGCCTCGACCAGTGCACATGCGCGCTCACCACGTTCACGGACGAGGGGGACGTCGCCGCGACGTGGACGACATCGTCGTCCGCGGAGACCCAGAGACCCAGGCGCCGCGCCTGTGTGATGCAGCTCAGCACGACGCCCGAAACCGCCGCGCGCACGAGCATCGTGTCGGTCCCGGGCAGATGGACCCAGCCCTGACGTGGCCGACGGAGCTCTTCGCGGGACACCGCCCGAGCGAGCACGTGGCGTGAGAAGCCCGCGTCGAGGAGCTCGCGCGTGCGCGCGATCCCGCCGCGCCGCTCCAGGTAGTCGATCAGATGCATGACGGCAGGGTCGCACCGGTGATCGCCCCGGATCGCCGGCCCGTGCAACGGCGGAATGGATTCTGTCCGTTCCGTGCTGGGGACGAGGGAAGCGACGGGCGTGCGCGGCGGATCCGAAGGGATTCTCGCAAGCGGAGCCCGATCTCCTTCGTCGCTCTTCGGATCCGTAGATCGCTTCAGATTCGCTGTCTGGGAAGGCGCTCAACACGGGCCGAGGAGCCGCGGAATCATGCGGATCGCGGCGCGACACGCCCGGGTTGCCCCGGGATGGCCGCGGATGGCAGAATAGACAAGTTCCACATTTCCGCGTGCGCTCCCCGAGGGAGGACTGCGCGGGATCACTGCCAGGGCAGTGCACAGACCGAGTCTGGGCCGCGGGCAGGAGAACGAAATCACACAACCACACCGCAGGGGCTATCTCTGTGCGCGTGGACTGACATGTGAAGACTGGCCCGAAGGGTTTCCGGAGGGTACGTGCGTCCAATGCCCGAGAGGTACGACGCGTAAAGAGAGTGAGCAGACAAATGGCGGGACAGAAGATCCGCATTCGCCTGAAGTCGTATGACCACGAGGTCATCGACTCGTCGGCGCGCAAGATCGTCGACACGGTCACCCGTGCGGGTGCCCAGGTCGTCGGCCCGGTGCCGCTGCCGACGGAGAAGAACGTGGTCGCCGTGATCCGTTCGCCCCACAAGTACAAGGACAGCCGCGAGCACTTCGAGATGCGCACGCACAAGCGCCTCATCGACATCGTGGACCCGACGCCGAAGGCCGTCGACTCGCTCATGCGTCTCGACCTCCCGGCGGACGTCAACATCGAGATCAAGCTCTAAGGGCGGGTATCGACATGGCTGACATCAACAACAAGATTTCGAAGGGTCTGCTCGGCACCAAGCTCGGCATGACCCAGGTCTGGAACGAGAACGGCAAGCTCATCCCCGTCACGGTGATCGAGCTCGCTCCGAACGTGGTGACCCAGGTCCGCACGGCGGAGAAGGACGGCTACTCGGCCATCCAGATCGCCGCCGGTGCGATCGACCCGCGCAAGGTCAACAAGCCGCTCTCGGGCCACTTCGAGGCTGCCGGCGTCACGCCGCGCCGCCACCTCGCGGAGATCCGCACCGCCGACGCCGCCGAGTACGCGCTCGGTCAGGAGCTGACGGTCGACGGCACCTTCGAGGCCGGCCAGCTCGTCGACGTCGTCGGCACGAGCAAGGGTAAGGGCACCGCGGGTGTCATGAAGCGCCACAACTTCAAGGGCGTCTCGGCTTCGCACGGTGCGCACCGCAACCACCGCAAGCCCGGTTCGATCGGCGCATCGTCGACCCCGAGCCGCGTGTTCAAGGGCATGCGCATGGCCGGCCGTATGGGCGCCGAGCGCGTGACCGTCCTCAACCTCACGGTTCACGCCGTCGACGCCGAGAAGGGTCTGCTGCTCGTCAAGGGCGCCGTCCCCGGCGCGCGCGGCCGCACCGTGTACGTCCGCAACGCTGTGAAGGGGGCCTGAGTTAGATGACTGACTCGACTCTCGCTCTCGACGTTCTGGGCATCGACGGCAACAAGGCCGGCTCGGTCGAGCTGCCCGCCTCGGTGTTCGACGTCAAGACGAACATCCCGCTGATCCACCAGGTCGTCGTCGCGCAGCTCGCGGCGGCTCGCCAGGGCACCCACTCGACCAAGCGTCGCGGTGAGGTCTCGGGCGCCGGCCGCAAGCCCTTCAAGCAGAAGGGCACGGGTAACGCCCGTCAGGGTTCGATCCGTGCGCCGCACATGACCGGCGGTGGCATCGTCCACGGCCCGAAGCCGCGCAACTACGCGCAGCGCACCCCCAAGAAGATGATCGCCGCCGCCCTCGCGGGTGCGCTGAGCGACCGCTTCCGCGGTGACCGTCTGCACGTCGTCGAGTCGTTCGGCGTCGCCGAGCCCTCGACCAAGGCCGCGGCCTCCTTCCTCGCGAAGGTCGCCCCGACCAAGAACGTGCTCGTCGTGCTCGACCGTGAGGACGACTTCGGCTACCTGAGCGTGCGCAACCTCGGTTACGTGCACGTGCTGATGGCCGACCAGCTGAACGCCTACGACGTGCTCGTCTCGGACGACATCGTCTTCACCAAGGCCGCCATCGACGCGTTCATCGCGCAGAAGGCCGGCGCCACTGAGGAGGTCTCGGCATGACCGCCGTCCAGAAGGACCCGCGCGACGTCATCCTGAAGCCGGTCGTCTCGGAGAAGAGCTACGGACTGATCGACGAGGGCAAGTACACGTTCATCGTGGACCCCCGCTCGAACAAGACCGAGATCAAGCTCGCGATCGAGAAGATCTTCGGCGTGCAGGTGGCTTCGGTCAACACGATCAACCGCGTCGGCAAGGCCCGCCGCACCCGCTTCGGCATCGGCAAGCGCAAGGACACCAAGCGCGCCATCGTCACGCTCAAGTCGGGCACCATCGACATCTTCACGGCAGTCGGCTGACGGTCGGGGAGGAAGAGAGAACATGGCTATTCGCAACTACAAGCCCACGACCCCCGGTCGCCGCGGCTCGTCGGTGGCCGACTTCGCCGAGATCACCCGATCGACGCCCGAGAAGTCGCTGCTCCGTCCGCTGAGCAAGACCGGTGGCCGTAACAACCAGGGCCGCATCACGACCCGTCACATCGGTGGTGGCCACAAGCGCCAGTACCGCGTGATCGACTTCCGTCGCAACGACAAGGACGGCGTCGACGCCAAGGTCGCGCACATCGAGTACGACCCCAACCGCACGGCGCGCATCGCGCTCCTGCACTACGTGGACGGCACGAAGCGCTACATCCTCGCGCCGAACAAGCTGCAGCAGGGCGACATCGTCGAGTCGGGCCCCGGCGCCGACATCAAGCCCGGCAACAACCTGCCGCTGCGCAACATCCCGACGGGTACCGTCATCCACAACATCGAGCTCCGTCCCGGTGGCGGCGCGAAGATGGCTCGCTCGGCGGGCGCCTCGGTGCGTCTCGTCGCGAAGGACGGCCCCTACGCCCAGCTGCGTCTGCCCTCGGGCGAGGTCCGCAACGTGGACGCGCGCTGCCGCGCCACGATCGGCGAGGTCGGCAACGCCGAGCAGTCGAACATCAACTGGGGCAAGGCCGGCCGCAAGCGCTGGAAGGGCGTCCGCCCGACCGTCCGCGGTGTCGCCATGAACCCGGTCGACCACCCGCACGGTGGTGGTGAGGGCAAGACGTCCGGTGGTCGCCACCCCGTCTCGCCGTGGGGTCAGGCCGAGGGCCGCACCCGCCACGCCAACAAGGAAAGCGACAAGCTCATCGTGCGTCGCCGTAACGCCGGCAAGAAGCGCAAGTAGGAGTAAAGAAGATGCCCCGCAGTCTGAAGAAGGGCCCCTTCGTCGACGAGCACCTGCTTCGCAAGGTCGTCTCGCAGAACGAAGCCGGCACCAAGAACGTCATCAAGACGTGGTCGCGCCGCTCGATGATCATCCCCGCCATGCTGGGACACACCATCGCCGTGCACGACGGTCGCAAGCACATCCCCGTGTTCGTCACGGAGACGCTTGTGGGCCACAAGCTGGGCGAGTTCGCGCCCACCCGCACCTTCCGCGGCCACGAGAAGGACGACAAGAAGGGCCGTCGCCGCTAAGGCGACCGAGGAGGAGAGAGAAATGGTGGAGTCCATCGCACGTGTGCGACACATCCGCGTGACCCCTCAGAAGGCTCGTCGCGTCGTCGCCCTCATTAAGGGCAAGCAGGCCCAGGAGGCGCTCGCGATCCTGAAGTTCGCGCCGCAGTCGGCATCCGAGCCGATCTACAAGCTCGTCGCGTCGGCCATGGCCAACGCCCAGGTGAAGGCCGACAAGGACGGCGAGTACCTGGACGAGCAGGATCTGTTCGTGAAGAACGCCTACGTGGACGAGGGCACGACGCTCAAGCGTTTCCAGCCCCGTGCACAGGGTCGCGCTTTCCAGATCAAGAAGCGCACGAGCCACATCACGGTCGTGCTCTCGACGCCGGAGGTCGCTGAGACCGCTGCCGGCAGCAACAAGAAGGCGAGCAACTAATGGGTCAGAAGGTCAACCCGTACGGCTTCCGCCTCGGCATCACCACGGATCACGTCTCGCGCTGGTTCGCGGACTCGACGAAGCCGGGTCAGCGTTACGCCGACTACGTGGCCGAGGACATCCGCATCCGCAAGCTGCTGCAGTCGAACCTCGACCGCGCCGGCGTGAGCCGCATCGAGATTGAGCGCACGCGTGACCGCGTCCGCGTCGACATCCACACGGCCCGCCCGGGCATCGTGATCGGTCGTCGTGGCGCGGAGGCCGAGCGCATCCGCGGCGAGCTCGAGAAGCTCACCGGCAAGCAGATCCAGCTGAACATCCTCGAGGTGAAGAACCCCGAGGCCGACGCTCAGCTCGTCGCCCAGGGCGTCGCCGAGCAGCTCAGCGCCCGCGTGGCCTTCCGCCGCGCGATGCGCAAGGGCCTGCAGGGTGCCCAGCGCGCCGGCGCCAAGGGCGTCCGGATCCAGGTCTCGGGCCGCCTCGGCGGCGCGGAGATGAGCCGCTCGGAGTTCTACCGCGAGGGTCGTGTGCCGCTGCACACGCTGCGCGCGAACATCGACTACGGCTTCTACGAGGCCAAGACCACCTTCGGCCGCATCGGCGTGAAGGTCTGGATCTACAAGGGCGACCTCACCAACAAGGAACTCGCGCGCGAGCAGGCGAACATGAAGCCCGCCCGCGACCGCGACCGTGGCGGCCGCCGTGGCCCGCGTCGTGACGACGCGCAGGCGCCGGTCGCGGAAGGAGCTTCGGCGTAATGCTCATCCCCCGCAAGGTCAAGTACCGCAAGCAGCACCACCCCAAGCGGGATGGTCAGGCGACGGGTGGCACCAAGGTCTCCTTCGGTGAGTTCGGCATCCAGGCGCTCACGCCCGCTTACGTGACGAACCGTCAGATCGAGTCCGCTCGTATCGCCATGACGCGTCACATCAAGCGTGGCGGAAAGGTGTGGATCAACATCTACCCCGACCGTCCGCTCACGAAGAAGCCCGCCGAGACCCGCATGGGTTCGGGTAAGGGCTCGCCGGAGTGGTGGGTCGCCAACGTCAAGCCGGGTCGCGTCCTCTTCGAGGTCGCCGGTGTCAACGAGCAGCTCGCTCGTGAGGCCCTGACCCGAGCCATTCACAAGCTGCCTCTCAAGGCACGCATCATCAAGCGCGAGGAGGGCGACGCGTAATGGCGATCGGCACCAAGGAGCTCGCCACGAGCGAGCTCGACACGTTCGAGGACCAGCGACTCGTCGAGGAGCTGCGCAAGGCCAAGGAGGAGCTGTTCAACCTGCGCTTCCAGTCGGCCACCGGCCAGCTCGAGAGCCACGGCCGCATCCGCGCCGTGAAGCGCGACATCGCGCGGCTCTACACCGTGATCCGCGAGCGCGAGCTGGGCATCCGTGCCACGCCCGCCCCGGTCGAGGTGAAGGCCAAGAAGAGCAAGGCGAAGAAGGCCGAGGAGACTCCGGCCGCCGAGGGAGAGGCTGAGTGATGGCCACCGAGAAGAAGGCTGTGGAGCACGCCGAGCACGACGTGCGCGACGCCGACGCCCGTGGCTACCGCAAGTCGGCCCGCGGTTACGTCGTGAGCGACAAGATGGACAAGACGATCGTCGTCGAGGTCGAGGACCGCGTGAAGCACCCCCTCTACGGCAAGGTCATCCGTCGCACGAGCAAGCTCAAGGCGCACGACGAGAACAACACCGCCGGCATCGGCGACCTCGTCCTCATCAACGAGACCCGTCCGCTCAGCGCCACCAAGCGCTGGCGTCTGGTTGAGATCCTGGAGAAGGCCAAGTGATCCAGACTGAGTCCCGCCTCAAGGTCGCCGACAACACCGGCGCGAAGGAGCTGCTCACGATCCGCGTTCTCGGTGGTTCGAACCGCCGTTACGCCGGCGTGGGCGACACCATCGTCGCGACGGTCAAGGACGCGATCCCGGGCGGCAACGTCAAGAAGGGCGACGTCGTCAAGGCGGTCGTCGTCCGCACCGTGAAGCAGACGCGCCGCGCCGACGGCTCGTACATCAAGTTCGACGAGAACGCCGCCGTGATCCTGAAGAACGACGGGGAGCCCCGCGGCACCCGCATCTTCGGCCCGGTCGGCCGCGAGCTTCGTGACCGCAAGTTCATGAAGATCGTCTCGCTCGCCCCGGAGGTGCTGTAACCCATGGCGAAGATCAAGAAGGGTGACCTGGTCCAGGTCATCACCGGCGCCAAGCAGGACCGCGGCGGAGACCGCGGCAAGCAGGGCAAGGTCCTCGAGGTCGTCGACGGCGGCAAGCGTGTCGTCGTCGAGGGCGTGAACTACATCACGAAGCACAACCGGATCGGTCAGACCCAGCGCGGCACCAAGACCGGTGGCATCGAGACGTACGAGGCACCCATCCACATTTCCAACGTCGCGCTCGTCGACCCCGACTCGAAGAAGCCGACCCGTGTGGGCTTCCGCGTGGAGGAGCAGGTCAAGGACGGCGTCAAGAAGACTGTTCGCGTTCGTGTCGCGAAGAAGTCGGGTAAGGACATCTGACAGTGAGCACCATTGACGCGCAGGCTGGCAAAATCCAGCCGCGCCTGAAGCAGGTCTACCGCGACCAGATCCGCCAGAAGCTGCAGGACGAGTTCGGCTACGACAACGTCATGCAGATCCCCGGCCTGGTCAAGGTCGTCGTCAACACGGGTGTCGGCGAGGCAGCTCGCGACTCCAAGGTGATCGAGGGTGCGGTCGCCGACCTCACCGCGATCACGGGTCAGAAGCCCGTCGTCACCAAGGCGAAGAAGTCGATCGCGCAGTTCAAGCTGCGCGAGGGCCAGGCCATCGGCGCCCACGTCACGCTCCGTGGCGACCGCGCCTGGGAGTTCCTGGACCGCCTGATCTCGCTCGCCCTGCCCCGCATCCGCGACTTCCGCGGTCTGTCGGGCAAGCAGTTCGACGGCAACGGCAACTACACGTTCGGTCTCCAGGAGCAGTCGGTGTTCCACGAGATCGACCAGGACAAGATCGACCGCGTGCGTGGTTTCGACATCACGATCGTCACCACCGCGAAGTCGGACGACGAGGGTCGCGCTCTGCTGCGTCACCTCGGCTTCCCGTTCCGCAGCGCCGACCAGCAGGCCTGAGCAGGCTCACAGGTCGATCTGCGGTAGGATCGAGCGTTTGTGTTTCCGCCGCCGGTCGGGGCTCAGGCCCCCGCCGGCGGCGGACGCACGAAGCGACAACTGAATACGAATCGATCATCGAAGGCCGTCTGTCGTGTAACGGCAGCCGGAACCTCATGAACAAAGGACACGTCATATGACGATGACAGACCCGGTCGCAGATATGCTGACCCGTCTGCGCAACGCGAACTCGGCGCACCACGACAGCGTGTCGCTGCCGTCGAGCAAGCTCAAGACGCACATCGCGGAGATCCTCCAGCGCGAGGGCTACATCGCGGCGTGGGAGGAGACCGACGCGCGCGTCGGCAAGACCCTCACGATGACGCTCAAGTACGGCCCGAACCGCGAGCGGTCGATCGCCGGCATCAAGCGCGTCTCGAAGCCCGGCCTCCGCGTGTACGCGAAGTCGACCGAGCTCCCCAAGGTCCTCGGTGGCCTGGGCGTCGCCATCCTGTCCACCTCCTCCGGTCTTCTCACCGACCGTCAGGCTGAGCAGAAGGGCGTGGGCGGGGAAGTTCTCGCCTACGTGTGGTGATCCCTCATGTCGCGAATCGGACGTCTTCCCATTGACATCCCCGCCGGCGTCTCCGTGACGGTCGACGGGCAGCAGGTTGCCGTGAAGGGCCCCAAGGGCGAGCTCGCGCTCACCGTGGCCAAGCCCATCGAGGTCAAGGTCGAGGAGAACCAGGTTCTCGTCACCCGCCCCGACGACGAGCGCGAGTCGCGTTCGCTGCACGGCCTCACGCGCACCCTGATCAACAACAACATCATCGGCGTGACCCAGGGCTACACTAAGGGCCTCGAGGTCGTCGGCACCGGTTACCGCGTGGCGCAGAAGGGCTCGGCCGTCGAGTTCGCTCTGGGCTTCTCGCACCCCGTCACCGTCGAGCCGCCGGCCGGCATCACGTTCACCGTCGAGGGCAACAACCGCCTCACGGTGAGCGGCATCGACAAGCAGGCCGTCGGTGAGACCGCCGCCAACATCCGCAAGATCCGCAAGCCTGAGCCGTACAAGGGCAAGGGTGTCCGCTACGCGGGCGAGGTCGTGCGTCGCAAGGCCGGAAAGGCTGGTAAGTAATCATGGCTGTGAAGTCGAAGTCCGCCGCGCGTACGCGCCGCCACGCTCGCCTTCGCAAGAAGGTCGTCGGCACCGAGGTCCGTCCTCGTCTCGTCGTGACCCGTTCGGCCCGCCACGTCTTCGTGCAGCTGGTCGACGACAGCAAGGGCCACACCGTGGCCTCCGCCTCGACGCTCGAGACCGACCTGCGCGGCTTCGAGGGTGACAAGACGGCCAAGGCCCGCAAGGTGGGCGAGCTGCTCGCCGAGCGCGCCAAGGCCGCCGGTTTCACCGACGTCGTGTTCGACCGCGGCGGCAACCGCTACGCGGGTCGCGTCGCGGCGATCGCCGACGGCGCCCGCGAAGGGGGGCTGAACCTGTGAGTGACAATAAGGAGACCGAAGTGACCACCGAGGCCCCCGAGGCCGGCGCCGAGCAGGCGCAGACCGAGCAGCGCAACGAGCGCGGTGACCGCCGCGGCGGTCGCAACGACCGTGGCCAGGGCCGTGGCGGTCGTGACCGCAACGACCGCGGTGCGGACAACCAGTTCCTCGAGCGCGTCGTCACGATCAACCGCGTGTCGAAGGTCGTGAAGGGTGGTCGTCGCTTCAGCTTCACCGCTCTCGTGGTCGTCGGCGACGGCAACGGCGTGGTCGGTGTCGGCTACGGCAAGGCCCGCGAGGTGCCCCTGGCGATCTCGAAGGGCGTCGAGGACGCGAAGCGCAACTTCTTCCGCGTGCCCCGCGCCGGTGCGACGATCCCCCACCCGGTTCAGGGTGAGGCCGCCGCCGGTGTCGTCATGCTGCGTCCCGCGTCCGCCGGTACCGGTGTTATCGCCGGTGGTCCGGTGCGCGCCGTGCTCGAGTGCGCCGGCATCCACGACGTGCTGTCGAAGTCGCTCGGCTCGTCGAACACGATCAACATCGTGCACGCGACGGTCGAGGCCCTGAAGCAGCTCGAGGAGCCCCGCGCGGTCGCCGCGCGTCGTGGCCTCGAGTTCGACCAGGTCGCGCCGGCACGTCTCGTCCGTGCGGAGGCCGAGGCCGCCGCTGCTGCGAAGGCAGGTGTCTGATGGCCGCTCGTCTGAAGGTCACGCAGGTCAAGTCCAAGGTGAGCGAGAAGCAGAACCAGCGCGACACGCTGCGTTCGCTGGGTCTGAAGCGGATCGGCGACTCGGTCGTCCGTCCCGACGACGCCCAGACGCGCGGCTACGTCCGCACGGTCGCTCACCTCGTGAATGTTGAGGAGATCGACTGATGGCTGAGAAGAAGGCCACGGCCGACAAGGCCGAGAAGACCCAGGTCGCCGAGGCCAAGCGCCCCGGTGTGCTGAAGGTTCACCACCTCCGTCCCGTCCCGGGCGCCCACACCTCCAAGACCCGCGTGGGTCGCGGTGAGGGCTCCAAGGGCAAGACGGCCGGTCGCGGCACCAAGGGCACCAAGGCCCGCTACAGCGTGCGCCCCGGCTTCGAGGGTGGCCAGATGCCGCTGCACATGCGCACGCCGAAGCTGCGCGGCTTCAAGAACCCGTTCCGCGTCGAGTACCAGGTCGTGAACCTGGACAAGCTCGCGGAGCTCTACCCCAGGGTGGCGACGTGACCGTCGCCGACCTCGTCGCCAAGGGCGCGGTCCGCAAGAACGAGAAGGTCAAGGTGCTCGGCAACGGCGAGATCTCCGTGGCCCTCACCGTTTCGGTGGACAAGGTCTCCGGCTCGGCCGAGCAGAAGATCGTCGCCGCGGGCGGCAGCGTCAAGTAATCCGCGCCAAGGGCCCGGGAGCATCCGCTCCCGGGCCCTTGCGTTAGCCTTGAGGTCGGTTCGCCATCGGCGGATCACCTCATCACCCAGGAGGCACGTCCTTGTTCAGCGCCATCGCGCGGATCTTCCGCACTCCGGATCTGCGGCGGAAGATCGGATTCACCCTCGCGATCATCGCGATCTACCGTTTCGGTGCGCACGTGCCGGCTCCGTTCGTGAACTTCCCGAACGTGCAGGACTGCATCGACCAGACCTCCGGCACCGACGGCCTCCTGTCGCTCGTCAACCTCTTCTCCGGCGGCGCGCTGCTGCAGCTGTCGATCTTCGCGCTCGGCGTCATGCCGTACATCACGGCGACGATCATCACGCAGCTGCTGCGCGTCGTGATCCCGCACTTCGAGACCCTCTACAAGGAGGGCCAGGCGGGCCAGGCCAAGCTCACGCAGTACACGCGCTACCTCACGATCGCGCTGGCCCTGCTGCAGTCGACGACGCTCGTCACGGTCGCGCGCACGGGTCAGCTGTTCGGCGTGACGGGTGTGCCCGAGTGCACGCAGCTGCTCGTCAACGACGTGTGGTGGGCGCAGCTGCTCATGATCATCACCATGACGGCCGGCACCGGCCTCATCATGTGGTTCGCCGAGCTCGTGACCGAGCGCGGCATCGGCAACGGCATGTCGCTGCTCATCTTCACGTCGATCGCGGCGACGTTCCCATCGGCGATGGGCGCCATCCTCGCGGCCCGTGGCTTCGAGATCTTCCTGCTCGTGCTCGCGGTCGGCATCATCGTCGTGGCGCTCGTGGTCTTCGTCGAGCAGTCGCAGCGCCGCATCCCCGTCCAGTACGCCAAGCGCATGGTCGGGCGCCGCACCTACGGCGGCACCAACACCTACATCCCGATCAAGGTGAACACGGCCGGCGTCGTGCCCGTCATCTTCGCCTCGTCGCTGCTGTACATCCCGGCGCTGATCGCGCAGTTCAACACGCCCACCGACACGGCGCCGCCGGAGTGGGTGACCTGGATCTCGACGTACCTGACGACGGGCGACCACCCGCTGTACATGGCCGTCTACTTCCTCCTCATCATCGGCTTCACGTACTTCTACGTCGCGATCACGTTCAACCCGGTCGAGGTCGCCGACAACATGAAGAAGTACGGCGGCTTCATCCCCGGCATCCGCGCAGGACGTCCGACGGCCGAATACCTCGACTACGTCCTGACGCGCATCACGCTTCCCGGTTCGATCTACCTCGGCCTCATCGCCCTGATCCCGCTCGTCGCGCTGGCGACCGTGGGCGCCAACCAGAACTTCCCGTTCGGCGGCGCCTCGATCCTGATCATCGTCGGCGTGGGCCTCGAGACCGTGAAGCAGATCGACGCGCAGCTGCAGCAGCGCCACTACGAAGGGCTCCTCCGATGACCTCCACCCGTCTCCTGATCGTCGGTCCGCAGGGTTCGGGCAAGGGCACGCAGGGCGCGCGCATCGCCGAGGCGTTCGGGATCCCCGTCGTCTCGACCGGTGACATCTTCCGCGCCAACATCAAGGAGGGCACCGACCTCGGCAAGCAGGTCAAGGCGATCACGGACGCCGGCGACCTGGTGCCCGACGAGATCACCTTCGCGATCGTGCGGGAGCGGCTCGAGCAGCCCGACGCGGCCGACGGCTTCCTGCTCGACGGCTTCCCGCGCAACGTCGCCCAGGTGGCGCTGCTCGACGAGTTCCTCGGCGGGCGGGGCGATGCCCTCGACGCCGTGATCGAGCTGGACGTGCCCCGCGAGGAGAGCCTGCAGCGCATCTCGCTGCGTGCCCAGAGCGAGGGGCGCTCGGACGACACCGAGGCCGCGATCGCGCACCGCCTCGACATCTACGAGCGCGAGACCGCGCCGATCCTCGCGGTGTACCGCACGCGCGAGGTCGTCGACACGATCGACGGCGTCGGCAGCCTCGACGAGATCACCGCCCGCATCATCGCGGCGCTCGAGGCCCGCGGCCTGGCGCGCGACGCCGCCGCGTGACCGCGTGATCTTCCGCAAGTCGATCTACAAGACCCCCGCGCAGCTGCGCGCGATGGTCGGGCCCGGGCTCATCACCGCCGCCGCGCTCGACGCCGTCCGCCCGCTCATCCGGCCGGGCGTCACGACGCTCGAGCTGGACGCCGAGGCGAATCGCGTCATCACCGAGCGCGGGGCGCACTCGAACTTCCAGCTCGTGCGCGGCTACCGGCACACGATCTGCGCGTCGGTCAACGACGCGGTCGTGCACGGCATCCCGACGGACGTGCCCCTGCAGCCGGGCGACATCGTGTCCATCGACTGCGGCGCCGAGACCCCGGACGGCTGGAACGGCGACTCCGCGATCACGGTCGTCGTCCCGGATCCGGAGCGCCCGGACGTCGTCGCGCAGCGCGAAGAGCTCTCGCGCGTGACCGAGGGCTCCATGTGGGCCGGCATCGCCGCGCTCGCGAGCGCGAAGCGCCTGGGGGAGGTGGGCGACGCCATCCAGGCCTACATCGAGGCGAACCCGCTGTCCTTCAGCGGCAAGCCCGCCGGGATCCTGCGCGAGTACGTCGGTCATGGGATCGGCCGCAAGATGCACGAGGCGCCCTCGATCTTCAACTACCGCACGTCCGACCCGGGCGCCGAGGTGAAGCCCGGCCTCGCGGTGTGCATCGAGCCGATGATGACGGCCGGATCGGACGAGACGTTCGTCGAGGACGACGACTGGACGGTCTCCACGGTCGACGGGTCCATGGGCTCCCACTGGGAACATAGCGTGGCGGTGCATGATGGAGGCATCTGGGTGCTGACCGCGCCCGACGGCGGCGCCGCCGGCCTCGCGCCGTTCGGCGTGACGCCGACGCCGATCGCCTGATCTCACTCACACGGACTCACGGAGCGGAACATGGCTGGCGGAAAGACGAACTGGGTCGCGATCTGGATCTCGGCGGCGGTCGTCGTGCTGCTCGTCGCGGTCGGCGGCATCGTCGTCTGGATGAACAACCAGGCGACGGCGCCCGCGGAGGCGCCGGCATCGGCGTCGATCGACGAGACGACCGGGGCCATCCGTGTCGGCGAGGGGCCCGATGTGCTCGCCACCTACGTCGACTTCATGTGCCCGTACTGCGGCAGCTTCGAGGAGAGCTGGGGAGAGACCATCGCCGAGCAGGTATCGGCGCGAGCGCTGACGCTCGAGGTGTACCCGGTCTCCATCCTCGACCGTGCGTCGCAGGGGACGGAGTTCTCGACCCGCGCAGCCAACGCGATGTACTGCGTCGCGGAGGACAACCCCGACGCGGCGTACCCGTTCATGGACCTGATGTTCTCGAATCAGCCCGCGGAGACGACGCCCGGTCTGACGGACGAGGAGATCCTCTCCTTCGCGGAGCGGGCCGGGGCCACGGGTGCGGCGGAGTGCATCGCCGACCGCACGTACGCCGACTTCGTGGCGCAGACCACCGAGCAGCTGCCGGGTGGCGGCACGCCCGCGGTGCTGCTGAACGGCGAGACGCTGAACTGGCAGGCGACGCCCGAGCAGGAGCTGCTGCCCCGCCTGCAGTGAGGCCTCCGGGCGACACGCCGAGTTGCCGACACGCCCGGAAGCACCTAACATAGATCTTTGGTGCCTTGCGCCTGATTTCGGCGTGTCGCCGGATCGGCGGATCCGGCACCGAAACCCCACTCACCGCAGACCGACCGGTCTGCACAAGCAAAGCGAGTCTATGGCGAAGAAAGACGGTGTCATCGAGATCGAGGGTGTGATCACCGAGGCGCTCCCCAACGCGATGTTCCGCGTGGAGCTCACCAACGGTCACAAGGTCCTCGCAACGATCTCCGGAAAGATGCGGCAGAACTACATCCGCATCATCCCCGAGGACCGCGTGGTCGTGGAGCTGAGCCCCTACGACCTCACCCGCGGCCGCATCGTCTACCGCTACCGCTGACCCGCTCTGCCGGCACGCCGGTCGAGAAGTAACGGCTGCGCTCCTGCGGGAGCGCGGTACGAAGACAGCGAAAGAAGAAGTCATGAAGGTCAACCCCAGCGTCAAGCCGATCTGCGACCACTGCAAGGTGATCCGTCGCCACGGCCGCGTCATGGTCATCTGCAAGAGCAACCCGCGCCACAAGCAGCGCCAGGGCTGAGACAACTCGATATCGAAAGCTTCGATCTGAAGCGAGGCAGGATCAGAACCCGCTCGGCGGGGGACACCTCGGGGCGGAGGCCCGGGCACCGATCCTGCTCCACACCTCCACAAACACAGGAGAAGGTCGCATGGCACGTCTTGCCGGCGTCGACATCCCGCGCGACAAGCGCGTGGTGATCGCCCTCACGTACATCTACGGCGTTGGACGCACTCGCTCGAGCGAGATCCTCGCCGCCACTGGCATCAGCCCCGAGATCCGCGTCAAGGACCTGAGCGACGACCAGCTCGTCTCGCTCCGCGACTACATCGAGGGCAACTACAAGGTCGAGGGTGATCTCCGCCGCGAGGTCGCCGCCGACATCCGTCGCAAGGTCGAGATCGGCTCGTACGAGGGTCTCCGCCACCGCCGCGGCCTGCCGGTCCGCGGTCAGCGCACCAAGACCAACGCGCGCACGCGCAAGGGTCCGAAGCGCACCGTCGCCGGTAAGAAGAAGGCCCGCTAAGCGCGGTTCGGTTTAGGAGAAGAACATGGCTGCACCCAAGACCGCTGCGCGCAAGCCGCGCCGCAAGGAGAAGAAGAACATCGCCGTGGGCCAGGCCCACATCAAGTCGACGTTCAACAACACGATCGTGTCGATCACCGACCCGACCGGCGCCGTCATCAGCTGGACCTCGGCCGGTGGCGTGGGCTTCAAGGGCTCGCGCAAGTCGACGCCGTACGCCGCCGGCATGGCCGCGGAGTCGGCCGCCCGCCAGGCGCAGGAGCACGGCGTCAAGAAGGTCGACGTCTTCGTGAAGGGCCCGGGTTCGGGTCGCGAGACCGCGATCCGCTCGCTGCAGGCCGCTGGCCTCGAGGTCGGTTCGATTCAGGATGTGACGCCGCAGGCGCACAACGGCTGCCGCCCGCCGAAGCGCCGCCGCGTCTGACGTGACCCCCGCCGGGGCGCACGGCCTCGAGCCTGCGCCCCGGCGTCTCGTCGTCCCACGGACCTGAGTCCGTCGAACACAACTCAAGACCTATCCACCGCACGTGTCATATAGCGGGCACGTGATCGAAAGGAACAACCAGTGCTCATTGCACAGCGTCCCACCCTCACCGAGGAGAAGATCTCGGAGTTCCGCAGCCGGTTCGTCGTCGAGCCCCTCGAGCCCGGCTTCGGCTACACCATCGGGAACGCGCTGCGTCGCAGCCTGCTCTCGTCGATCCCCGGCGCGGCGGTGACCAGCATCCGCATCGACGGCGTGCTGCACGAGTTCAGCACCATCCCCGGTGTGAAGGAGGATGTCACCGAGATCATCCTCAACATCAAGCAGCTCGTGGTGTCGAGCGAGCGCGACGAGCCCATCACGGCGTACCTGCGCAAGACGGGCGCCGGCGAGGTCACGGCCGCCGACATCTCGGCCCCGGCCGGCGTCGAGGTGCACAACCCCGAGCTGGTCATCGCGACCCTGAACGACACCGCGAAGTTCGAGCTCGAGCTCACGATCGAGCGTGGCCGCGGCTACGTCTCGGCCGTGCAGAACCGCAACGAGTATGCCGAGGCCGGTCAGATCCCCGTCGACTCGATCTACTCGCCGGTCCTGAAGGTCAGCTACCGCGTCGAGGCCACCCGTGCCGGTGAGCGCACCGACTTCGACAAGCTCGTGCTCGACGTCGAGACCAAGGCGTCGATCGCCCCGCGCGACGCCGTGGCGTCGGCCGGCCGCACGCTCGTCGAGCTGTTCGGCCTCGCCCGCGAGCTGAACGTCGAGGCCGAGGGCATCGAGATCGGCCCCGCGCCGGTCGAGACCGTCCTGTCGAACGAGCTGTCGATGCCGATCGAGGACCTCGACCTGTCGGTCCGCTCGTACAACTGCCTCAAGCGCGAGGGGATCAACACGGTCAGCGAGCTCGTCGCCCTCTCGGAGACGCAGCTCATGAACATCCGCAACTTCGGACAGAAGTCGGTGGACGAGGTGCGCGACAAGCTCACCTCGCTCGGCCTGTCGCTCAAGGACTCGGTGCCCGGCTTCGACGGCACCGGCTTCTACGGCGGCTACGACGACGAGTCGCTCTGATCCAACCCACTTCTGCCTGAATCTCTGGAGTAACTAGAAATGCCTAAGCCCACGAAGGGTCCCCGCCTCGGAGGCGGCCCCGCCCACGAGCGTCTGCTCCTCGCGAACCTCGCCGCGGCGCTGTTCACGCACAAGTCGATCAAGACGACCGAGACCAAGGCCAAGCGCCTGCGTCCGCTCGCCGAGCGCCTGATCACGTTCGCCAAGCGCGGCGACCTGCACGCGCGTCGTCGCGTGCTGTCCGTGATCGGCGACAAGGAGGTCGTGCACGTCCTCTTCGCCGAGATCGCGCCGCTGGTCGCCGAGCGTGAGGGCGGCTACACCCGCATCACCAAGGTCGGCAACCGCAAGGGCGACAACGCTCCCATGGCCGTGATCGAGCTCGTGCTCGAGCCCGTCACGCCGAAGGCCAAGAAGTCGGCGCCCGCCGCCACGACGGCTCCGGCCGCCGAGGAGGCCCCGGCCGAGGAGGCTCCCGTCGAGGAGACCGTCGCCGCCGAGGACGCCGAGGTCGCGGAGGAGGCTCCCGTCGAGACGCCCGCCGAGGAGACCACCGATGCTCCGGCCGAGGCCGACGCCAAGGAGGCCGAGGAGAAGTAATTCCCTCGCACACGAACGAAGGGCCCTGCTCCGGCAGGGCCCTTCGTCGTTCTCCTGCTGGTTGTTTCCTCCCTTGTTGGTTGAGCGAGCGAAGCGAGTCGAAACCGCTCGGACGTTGCCTCGGCTGCGGCCGCGGGACGTCCGCCGGACTCACCGAACCGGGAGGTGGCGCGCGTAGGCTCGGAGGGTGACTGATCAGCCCCGCATGAACGTCGAGTCGTTCAACCTCGACCACCGCGCCGTGGCCGCGCCGTACCTGCGCATCGCCGACCGCAAGGTGCTGCCGCACGGCGACGTGATCGTGAAGTACGACGTGCGCTTCGCCCAGCCCAACGTCGGGCACCTCGAGATGGCGTCCATCCACTCGCTCGAGCACCTGTTCGCCGAGAAGAGCCGCAACCACTCCGAGCGCGTGATCGACTTCTCGCCCATGGGCTGCCAGACCGGCTTCTACCTGATCCTGCAGGGCGACCACGACTTCGCCGAGGTCGAGCGTCTCGTCGCCGACACCCTGCAGGACATCCTCGACGCGTCCGAGGTCCCCGCCGCGAACGAGATCCAGTGCGGCTGGGGCGCGAACCACACGCTCGCGGGCGCGCAGGAAGCCGCGCGTGCGTTCCTCGACCAGCGCGCGCAGTGGGGGCAGGTGTTCGCGTGACCTCACGCGTCGCGGTCATCCTGGTCGCGATGGAGGAGGAGGCGGAGCCGTTCCTCGCGCTCGCCGGCGAGGTGAGCGAGCCGGTGCGGATCGGCCGGGCCGAGCACCGCGGGATCGTGATCGACGGGCGCACGCACGTGCTGGTCCGCTCGGGCATCGGCATGGTCAACGCGGCGAACGCCGCCGCCGGTGCGCTCGCCCGCTACGGCGACGACGTGCACCTGATCAGCGCCGGATCGGCCGGCGGCCTCGCGAAGGGCGTCCAGGTCGGCGATGTGATCGTCAGCGACTCCCTCGTCAACGTCGGGGCGGATGCCCGCGCGTTCGGCTACGCGCTCGGCCAGGTGCCGGGAATGCCCGTCGCGTACGACGGCGACCCGGAGCTGCGGCGCGCGCTGCTCGCCGCGCGAGGAGAGCTGACGGTGCGCGAGGGTTCCATCGGCTCGGGGGAGAGGTTCGTCACGGCCGACATCGCCGCGCAGCTGCGCGAGGACTTCCCGCATCTGCTCGCCGTGGACATGGAATCGGCCGCGATCGCGCAGGTCGCCCACAACCACGGCGCGCCGTTCATCTCGGTGCGCGGGGTCTCCGATCTGTGCGCCCCCGACGGCACGGAGTTCCTCACGCACGTCGACGACGCGGCCGAGCGCTCGGCCCGCCTCGTCACGGGCGCGCTCGCGACGCTCTGAGCCTCGCAGGGTCCGGGCCGTTTCGACTCGGTCGCTGCGCTCCCTCGCTCAACGAACAGCAAGCCGCTCGTTGGTTGAGCGAGCGGAGCGAGTCGAAACCGCCCGGACGTCGCCTCGGGTCCGGCCCGCGGCAGAGTTCGGGCCGTTTCGACTCGGTCCCTGCGCTCCCTCGCTCAACGAACAGCAAGCCGCTTGTTGGTTGAGCGAGCGGAGCGAGTCGAAACCGTCCGGACGTCGCCTCGGGTCCGGCCCGCGGCAGAGTTCGGGCCGTTTCGACTCGGTCGCTGCGCTCCCTCGCTCAACGAACAGCAAGCCGCTTGTTGGTTGAGCGAGCGGAGCGAGTCGAAACCGTCCGGACGTCGCCTCGGGTCAGGGCCGTTTCGACTCGGTCGCTGCGCTCCCTCGCTCAACGAACAGGGAGGCCCCGGGACGCCGCCGAACTAGGCTGGATCCGTGCCTCGGATCCGACTCGACATCGCCTACGACGGCACGTACTTCCGCGGCTGGGCCCGCCAGCCCGGTCTGCGCACCGTGCAGGGCGCGCTCGAGGCGGCGCTGGAGCGGATCATCGGGTCGCCTGTCCCGCTCACGGTCGCGGGCCGCACGGATGCGGGCGTGCACGCGAGCGGCCAGGTCGCGCACGCCGACCTCGACGAAGGGCAGTGGGCGCGCGCGACGCAGCGTCGTCGCGACGTGCCGGACCCCGTCGATCCGGTGCAGCCGCTCGCGCGCCGCCTGACCGGAGTGCTCGGGCAGTACGCCGACGTGGCCGTCTCGCGCACCTCCACCGCACCCGAGGGGTTCGACGCGCGCTTCTCCGCCACATGGCGGCGCTACGCGTATCGGATCGCCGACGCCGTCGCCGGCTACGACCCGCTCGAGCGGCTGCGCACGACGATGGTGCGCGCCGAGCTCGACGTCGCCGCGATGGACGACGCCGCGGGACGGCTCATCGGGCTGCACGACTTCGCGGCGTACTGCAAGCCGCGGCCGGAGTCGACCACGATCCGGACCCTGCTCGAGTACGACTGGCGCCGCGACGAGCACGGCATCCTGATCGCGAACGTGCGGGCGGACGCGTTCTGCCACTCGATGGTGCGCGCGCTGGTCGGCGCGTGCGTGGCCGCGGGGGAGGGCAAGCTCGCACCGCAGGATCTCGTGTCGATCAGGGATGCGCGGCTGCGCACCAGCGAGTTCAAGGTCCTCGCGGCGCGCGGGCTCACGCTCACCGAAGTCGGATACCCGGCCGACGACCTGCTCGCCGCGCGCGCGGCGCAGACCCGCAACCGGCGGGACCTCGAGTAGTCAAGCCCGACGGCCCGCTCAGCGTCGCCGCGTAAGGTGAGTTCGTCATGAGAGTCATCTCGTACAACTTGCGCAAGCACGCCGCCGCACACGAGCTGGAGGAGCTCGTCGACCGGTGGGAGGCGAACGTGCTCTGTCTGCAGGAGGCGGACACGGCGCACATGCCGCAGCAGCTGCAGGGCCTCACGCTCGCACGCGCGACATCGCAGAACCGGCTGGGCCTTGCGCTGTACTACCGCGAGAACATGTTCCAGCTGCAGGACGTCGTGACGATGTCGCTGAAGAAGTCGCTGCACGACATCGTGCTCAAGCCCGCGCACGAGCGCGTGCTGGCGGCGCGGCTGCGCGATATCGACGCGGGGCGCGACGTGATCATCGCCTCGTTCCACGCGGCGCCGCTGACGGCGTTGAACTCGCTGCGGAGGCATCAGATCCGCACCGCCCTGACCGAGCTGCAGAAGATGGGCGAGAACGTGCCGATCCTGATGGTCGGCGACTACAACTATCCCGTGTTCAAGGAGAGGCTCAGCGAGCGCGTGCGACGCGCGGGTTACGACCTGACGCTGAGCGACTCGCGCACGTACACGCGGTACCGGTTCTTCCGGGGGCACTACGACTTCGCGACGTCGGTGGGCCTCGACATCGACAAGGTCACCACCCTGCCGCAGGGTGCGTCGGACCATCTGCCCATCCTCGTCACCGCGACGTACAAGAGCGGCCACCGCGAGTTCCGGAGCGTAGCCGATCCCTCGCAGGACGAGGAGATGACGGACAAGTAGCGCCACGTCGACACGCGGAAGAGGCCGCCGGGATCAACCCGGCGGCCTCTTCAAAGTGCTGTGCGGGTCAGACCTCGTTCTGACGCGAGCGGCGCACGGCTGTTGCGACGACGATGGCGCCGCCGGTCAGCACGAGCGCTCCGCCGCCGACCCAGAGGCCGGTGAGGTCGCCCGCACCGGTTGCGGCGAGGCCGCCACCGCCGCCTGCGGCGCCGCCGCCGAGGTCGAACGTCTCGGTGATCGCGACGCCGCTGTCAAGGCCGGTGGCCGTGACCGTGTACACGCCGTAGGCGTTGGCCGGGAGGGTGATGCTGACTGCGACGTTGCCGTCGGCGTCAGCTGTACGAGTGACGGTCTGGGTCTCGACGTCCGCAGCCGACGCGATGGTCGCCGAGAGCGCGAAGGCGCCGGTGAGCGAAATGCTCACCTCCTCGTCCGGGGCGAAGCCCGAGAACGAGACGACGACCGTGCCACCGGCGACGAACGAGCCGGTCACGGAGGAGTCGGCCGGACCCGTGGTGGGGGTCGGAGCCGGGTATGCCTGTGCTGCCAGGGGAGCGCCGAGCGAGAGTGCTCCAGCCACCACCAGCGACGCAAGCACCTTGGTGTGCTTCTTCATCTCTGTACCTCGCGTAGATAGTCGACGACCATTGCGCCGGTTGATTTTCCTGGAACGCATCGGCCCGATTCCCCCCGACGCTACGAGCCAGTATGGAGAGGCCTCGTGCAGATTGCTAGACGTTCTCCCACGGAGAAGTAGAAGTGCATATCAACGCGTGGTATATGTCCCGCGAATCGGGACAAATGTGCCGCCGAGGCCTATTCAGCGGGCCTGTCATCGCGAGCGCGGCGTCATGATGACGCTCGGTGTCGAAGGGCCGCTGAGGGGAATCGTCACGCTGGCGGTCTCTCCAGGCCCCAGATCGACGTAGGTCGCAAGCACCTCTCTTCCCGCGTGGCCGCCGCGGGTGAAGACCGAGAACCCGCCCAGCTCCGCATCGCCCGCCGCGTATCCCTGAGGGATGTAGAGGTACACGACGGTGCGTGTGGTGCCGGCCGGCACTCCGTATCCGCCGCCACCCGTGATGGACGGTGAGAGGGTCGCCGCGTCGGCGGGGGCGGTGCTGCGAAGTGTGACCGTGAGGGCGCTCGTGCGTCGCCCGGTCGTCGCGACTGTCGCGTCCGCCTCGAGGTAGTAGTCCATCTTCGAGCCGGTGCCGTCGTTCAGGTACACGCCGATCTGATCCGGGCCGGGCAGAGCGCCCGCAAGCGAGGTGTCGGCGATGATCTCCTGCTCGCTCTCATGGGCGCTGTAGACGAGCAGCCGGCGCTCCTCTGCCGCGCGGCCCAGCGCCGTCATGAGGGAAGCCGGCGAGTACTCGCCGCCCATCAGTGCGCCGAACACCGCGCCCGTCGCCGCGGCGAAGTACGCGTTCTGCGCGGTCGGGTCGAAGCGCGCGTAGACCTCGTTCAGCAGCTTGGGCACGGCGTTCGACGCATCGAGGATCTCGCCGCCCGGAAGCGTAACTGGTCCTGTCGCCTCGAGCAGATATGAGATGGCCACGGGATCCACCGCGATCACGCCGTCGAGCTCCGTGCCCTTCTCCGCGCGCCAGAACTGACGGATCAACTCGCCAGCGACCGCGAAGTCCGGGACGGACGTGGTGGCGGACACGACGCGCTCTGCGCCGGGGTAGAGAGCCCTGGCGTCGGCGGCGAGCGTGCTCTCGGGGCGCTCGGTGAACTCGCCCGCCGAATACTGTCCCCGCAGTTCGATCCTGCCGCCCTCGGCGTGGACGTGCACGAATGAGCCGGGCATGCCGCCCAGCGCACGCAGCTCCGCGTTGTTCTGGAACGCGATCAGATAGTCGCGGGGCTCCTCCGCTCCGAGCATGGGCGGCAGCAGTCGGGTCGCGTCATCCAGCGCGGACAGGACGGCGCCGACCTCGATGATCGCGGAACGGGCGCGCTGGAACTGCTCGCGCACGGGACGCAGTAGGGCGCCCTGGTCCACGTCGGCAAGTGCGGCGTTCGCGTCGGCGGAGGCCGCCACGGCCGGCGGAACGGCGCGGCCCAGCTCGGCGATCGCGCCGACGGGCACTGTGCCGTCCCTGGGTGACAGCGCCATGATGCCGTCGTCTCCCAGGAAGGAGCCGAGCGTGCCAGCCGCGCCGTCCGCGAGCCTGTCTGCGCTCTTGGCAAGCGCCGAGACCGCGCTCAGCTGCGGGCCCACCCAGGGGAGCGCCTCTCCCGCCGCCCAGACCGGATCGGATGTGCCGACTCGAGCTGCGGCCGCGTGCTGCCGAAGCTCCGCCAGCAGCGCGGGGAGGCCGTCGGGGTCCGCCGTGGCGGTTTCGGGTATCTGGCGCGCGATATCTTCGGCGGAGCGGAGATGATCGGCCGCAGCCGAAGCGCGCACGCCGATCCATGCCGCCGAGGCGACGGTGATCAGCAGGACGGCGGTCAGGATCCACCGGACGATCATCGGGCCTGGATGCCGGCGCTCTGCAGTCACGGCACCCACTGTATGCGCGGCGCGCCAGTCAGCGCTGGAGGGGCCGAGCTCTCATCCACCGGCGCTCTTCGCGTCACCGCCCTGGCCTTTTCCGCGACGGTGACTACCCTGTGTAGTGCCGTGCCCCCCTCGGCAGCTGCTGCTCAGGCGCGTGCGCGTGTGGTGCGAAAAGGGTGGAGTGATGTCGAGAACCGATCGCGAAAGGGCAGCAAGGCCGCTGCCGTCGATGCGGCGCTCGGCGGTCCAGTTCGCACTCGACGGATTCGCCTGGCTGGTGGCCAGCGTGATCGCCTTCGCCCTGCGCTACGAGTTCCTCGTACCCCCCAACCGGTGGCCGCCGATGCTGCTCATGGCGGCCGTCGCATGCGTTCTGCAGTTCGTCATCGGCTGGGCGCTCTTCCTGTATCGGGGGCGGTTCACATACGGCACCTTCGAAGAGGTGCGCGCGCTGTCCGAGAGCGTCGTGGCGACCGCGTTCCTGATCGGTGGGCCCGTTCTCGTCTTCGGTCCCTGGCTGGGCATCCCGCGCAGCGTGCCGTTCATCGCACTGCCGATCGCGCTCGTGATCGCGTTCATGATCCGGTACATGAGGCGGCTGTACGTCGAGCGTCGCAAACGGCCTGGCGATGCCGCCGCGCGCACCCTGATTTATGGCGCGGGCTATCTCGGATCGCAGCTCGTGCGGCGGCTCGAGACCGATCCGAACTCCGGCTACCTCGTCGTCGGGCTGGTCGACGACGACCCGCTCAAGCGCAATGTGCAGGTCCGGGAGGTGCGCGTTCGCGGCACTCTGGCCGATCTGCCCCGGATCGTGGCGGCCACGCGCGCCACCGTGATCGTCGTCACCATCGGTCGCGCCGACGCCGAGCTGCTGCGCCGGGTGCACTCCGCCGCGCACGATCTCGGCCTCGAGGTCAAGGTGATGCCGCCCTTCCTGGAGCTCCTGCGCAGCGGCGCGCGCGTCAGCGACATCCGAGACATTCAGATCGAGGATCTCATCGGGCGGCAGCCTGTCGACATGCACGCCGATCTCGTGACCGGCTACATTGCGGGCAGGCGCGTGCTGGTCACCGGCGCCGGGGGGTCGATCGGGGCGGAGTTGTGCCGGCAGATCGCGGCCTTCGGCCCCGCCGAACTGATCATGCTCGATCGCGACGAAACGGGTTTGCAGGGTGCGCAGCTGGGCATCTCGGGGCATGGTCTGCTCGACACCCGCGACGTCGTGCTCGCCGACATCCGTGACGAAGACGCGCTGCAGCAGATTTTCACCGACCGTAAGCCTCATGTGGTGTTCCATGCAGCCGCGCTCAAGCACCTGCCGATGCTCGAGCAGTATCCGGATGAAGCGTGGAAGACCAACGTCCTCGGCACTCTCAACGTGCTGCGGGCGTCGGAGGCCGCCAACGTCGAGACGTTCGTCAACATCTCGACCGACAAGGCGGCGAACCCGACGAGCGTGCTCGGGCACTCGAAGCGGGTCGCCGAGAAGCTGACATCGTGGATGGGGCAGCGCACGGGCCGCCCCTACTTGTCGGTGCGTTTCGGCAACGTGCTGGGCAGCCGCGGGTCGCTCATCCCGATCTTCCAGAACCTGATCGGACAGAACCGCTCGCTCACGGTCACGCACCCCGACGCGACCCGGTTCTTCATGACGATCCCGGAGGCGTGCCAGCTCGTCGTGCAGGCGGGCGGCATCGGCCAACCCGGCGAGGTGCTCATCCTCGACATGGGCGAGCCCGTGCGCATCCTGGACATCGCCGAGCGGATGATCGAGATGTCGGGCAAGGACATCGACATCGTCTTCACCGGGCTGCGGGACGGCGAGAAGCTGCACGAGGAGCTCGTCGGTCAGCGGGAGACGCCGCATCGCCCGCACCATCCCAAGATCTCGCACGCGCGCGTCGAGCCGATCGCACCCGATCAGCTCGACAGGCAGAGCTGGATGGGTCAGATGGTGGCGCAACCGCGTCAGAACGACACGGCCGTGATCGACCGCAGGAGAGTGAAGAGTTCGTGACGATGGACCGCGTCTACATGTCGCCGCCCGATGTCGGACGGCTCGAGGAGGAGATGCTGGTCGCCGCCCTCAGGTCGGGCTGGGTGGCGCCGCTGGGGCCGGAGGTCGATGCGTTCGAGCGCGAGCTCGCGGATCGGGTCGGGGTGCAGCATGCGGTCGCGCTGAGTTCGGGGACGGCGGCCCTTCACCTGGGCCTGCTGGCGCTGGGCGTCGGACCGGGCGACGTCGTGCTGACCAGCACGATGACGTTCGCGGCCACCGCCAACGCGATCGTGTACACCGGCGCCGAGCCGTACTTCATCGACGCGCTCGCGGAGACGGGCAACATCGACCCCGAATTGCTCGAGCGGGCGATCCAGAGGCTGCGGGCCGAGAGTGAGCGCATCGGCGCGATCGTTCCGGTCGATCTGCTCGGGAAGGCGATCGATTACACCGCGGTCGAGAGGATCGCCGCCGAGCACGGGATCCCCGTTCTCGCGGATGCCGCCGAGTCGCTCGGCGCCACTCACGAGGGGCGAGCGGCCGGGAGCTTCGGGCGGGCCTCGATCGTGTCGTTCAACGGCAACAAGGTGATGACGACGTCGGGCGGCGGCATGCTCCTCACCGACGATGAGGCGCTCGCGCAGCGCGTGCGCTACCTGGCGACGCAGGCGCGGCAGCCGGTCGTGCACTACGAGCACACCGACATCGGCTACAACTACCGGCTGAGTAACCTGCTGGCCGCGCTGGGCCGCGCCCAGCTGGCCCGCCTCGACGAGATGATCGTTCGTCGTCGGTCCATGCGGGACCGCTACAAGGCGGTCTTCGCGGACGTGGACGGCGTCTCGGTCTTCGGCGCCGACGGGGACGAGAGCGACAACGCCTGGCTGACGTCGATCGTGGTCGATGCCGAGGTCGCGGGATGGGAGCCGGCGGAGCTGAGCGCCGCGCTCGCGGCAGAGAACATCGAGAGTCGTCCGGTGTGGAAGCCCATGCACCTGCAGCCCGTCTTCGCTGGCGCCCGCGGAGAGATCAACGGGACGTCCGAGCGGTTGTTCCGCACGGGGCTCACACTGCCGAGCGGATCAGCACTGGACGACCAGCGGATCGAGCGCGTCTTCGCGGCGATCGACGACTTCCTTGCGGCGCGATGAGCACACGACCTTACGACGCAGTGAAGCGCGTTCTCGACATCTTCGCCGCTGCGGTGCTACTGGTCCTCACCGCGCCAGTTCAGGCGGTCGTCGCGCTTCTCGTCGCCCTCAAACTCGGACGCCCCGTGCTGTTCCGGCAGCCTAGGCCAGGACGTGGGGGCGAGGTGTTCACGCTGCTGAAGTTCCGGAGCATGAGCGCCGTGAATGAGACTCGTGGGCTGGTCACGGACGCTGACCGGCTCACGCCTTTCGGCCGTGCATTGCGCGCGACGAGCCTCGACGAGCTGCCCACACTCTGGAATGTACTTCGCGGCGAAATGAGCCTGGTCGGTCCGCGACCGCTCCTCGTCGAGTACCTCGACCGGTACACCCCTGCGCAGGCACGGCGCCACGAGGTTCGGCCGGGCATTACGGGACTGGCTCAGGTGAGGGGTCGTAACAACCTCTCGTGGGAGGCGAAGTTCGCCTACGACGTCATGTATGTGGATCGTCGCAGCTTCGCGGTCGATCTGGTGATTCTCCTGTTGACGGTCAGCTCGGTTGTGCGACGCGAGGGGATCGAGCACGCCGGATCCGCGACGATGCATGAGTTTCAGGGCGGCTCCCGTGTCGATTGACGTTGTCGTAGTCGGTGCGGGCGGCTTCGGAAGAGAAGCACTGGATGTGGTCGAAGCCCACAATCGAATCTCGCCTTCGGAGCGCGTCAACGTCCTGGGGGTGGCTGATGATGGTCCGAGTGAGGAGAACCTCAACCGGCTGGAACGGCGTGGCTACGTGCACCTCGGTGGAATCGAATCAGTACTTGCACGAGCGGAGCGCGGTCGTTACGTCCTGGGTGTCGGAAACCCCGCGGTGCGACGCGCGCTCGCAGGGCGCTTCGATGGCGCAGGATGGCGAGCACTAACTGTCATACATCCCGCTGCGGTCGTCAGTGACACCTCGACGATCGGAGGGGGCAGCATCGTTTGCGGCGGAGTACAGCTGTCCACCAACACCATGCTGGGCCGCCATGTACATCTGAACCCCAACGCGACCATCGGGCACGATTCAGTGCTCGGTGACTATGTCTCGGTGAATCCAGGAGCAATAGTGTCCGGAGAGGTGCGGATTGATGAGGGCGCCCTATTGGGGGCCGGAGCGGTGGTACTTCAAGGGTTGGTCGTCGGATCTGAATCTGTTGTTGGTGCCAGCGCATGCGTCACCCGCGACGTTGCTTCTGGCGTGACCGTTGCAGGAGTGCCCGCGCGGGCGCGGACGAGGGCGGAGTGATGAAGGCGCAGCGAACGGTCTGGATCATCAATCACTATGCCGCGCTGGAGTCGAAGGATGGGTGGGCTGGACGTCATCAGGCCCTAGCCGCACACCTCGGCCGCGCGGGGTGGGAACCCGTCCTGCTCCTCGCTAGTACCGGTCACCCGGTAGGTATTCAGCATCTCCCTGCCTGGAGAGCTCGTCGCGTCGGAATAGAGGATGGGGTGACGCACGTCATGCTTCGCTCCCCCTCTTACGTGGGCAACGGAGTCGGGCGTATGACGAACATGGCGGCATTTACCTTTCAACTGCTGCTCCCGTGGACAACGCGAGGTGTGCCCAAACCCGATGTGGTTGTAGGCAGTACGGTCCACCCCTTAGCCGCCTGGGCAGGCCTGCGCCTGGCGCGACGTCACCGGGTTCCGTTCGTGTTCGAGATTCGCGACGTCTGGCCGGACGCGCTGATCCACCTCGGGCAGCTGCGACCTAATTCGATCGTCGCGCGAGCTATGACGTCTTTGATGCGGCGCCTCGTTCACGCGTCGGATCTCATACTCTCTCCCCTTCCCGGCGTGCCCGATTACTTAGAACGGCTTGGAGCGGTTGATAAGCCGTTTCTTTGGGTGTCAAACGGCGCGGAGGGGGAGATCGTCGCTCCGCCCCTTGCGCCGCCCGCCGAGGATGCCTTCGTTTTCATGTATCTCGGCTCCTTCGGCAACGCGATGGCCGTTGAGCACCTCATATCCGCGTTCGAGCGTGTCGTCCTCGCTCGCCCGGAAACGAAGATGCGGTTTCGGCTTATCGGAGACGGCCCCAGGAAGACCTATTTCGAACGGTTAGCGGCCGAGACTGAAGTGGCCGACCAAATCACCTTTGAACCTCGTATCCCACGAGGGCAAGTAGTCGCGCGCGCGAGTGAAGCGGACTGTCTCGTGCATTCCCTTCACGACCACGCCGTCTACGAATACGGCATCAGTCCGAACAAATTGTTCGACTACCTGCTGGCCGCCCGTCCGGTCGTTTTCGCGGCGAATGTACGAAATAACCCGGTCTCAGAAGCGCATGCCGGGCACGTTGTCCCTGCAGAGGACGTCGATGCGCTCGCGCGAGCGATGTGTGCGGTGGTCGACGCTCCCCCCGAAGAGCGGACGGCGATGGGTGCTCGGGGCGGGCGCACTTGATCGAGAACTACACATACGCTGCTCTTGCGCGGAAGCTCGGCGACGGCCTCGCGAGACTCGAAGCGGGGGCAGTGACGGAGCGCTCGCTTGTTTAGGCGACGCATGGGTCGCCTGGGGATGCCGACTGTCCTCACATTGGGTCAGCTGGGCGCCGCTGGCGCTGCGTTCCTGGTCAACCTGCTCGCCGCGAGCGTCATGGCTCCCGCGGAGCGCGGGAATCTCGCGCTCCTGCTGCAACTCACCTATCTCGGTGCGGTGTTCGTTGTGTTGGGCGTGGAGCGTCCACTGGTTGCACGTATTGAAGCTGACTATCGCACCAGCCTGCAGACGTACTGGAGGTTGATCACCCCAGGCTTGTGGATATTGGTCCTCCCGCTCATCGCCGCGGCGGTTGCCTTCGCGCTTCTCGAGGTGTCCTGGGGTATCGCGCTGATGGCCATGGCGATGTACCTTCTCTTCAACGCGCTCGGCAAGGGTGTGAGAGTCGCCGCAATTGCGAGCGGAACCCTTCGCGCATTCGTGACTTATACGATCGCGACCCAGGCGGCAATCGTGTTGCTCGCGCTCATCCTGACCTGGATCAACATTGAGGATCCGGTGGTCTGGTATGGGGCGTACGTCCTGTCGGGTGCTATCGCAGGCGCGGCCTTTCTGGCCGCTCGCGGCAAGCAAGAAGCGCCCGTCGCTCGCGATGAGATCAACAAGGTCCGCCGTGAAGGGTTGAGATTGCTTCCCGCCTCCATCGGCAACACGGCGCTCCTTCGCTCGGATCGCCTCATTCTGCCGATCTTCGCGGGGACTGCGCAGCTCGGTATCTATATTGTCGTCGCCACTGTGATGGAGATCGCAACCTGGCCGGTGAGTCAGTGGGTCGACGCCTCTCTGAGAAGATGGGCGGTGAGCGACGTTGCAAGCAGCGACGCGCGCCGGCGCGTGCGAACTCTCTATGGCCTTTCCGCCTTATTCGCCGCAGGTCTGTCGGCGGTTCTTGGGGCATCGCGTACCTCACCATCACGTTCATGCTTCCTGCCGAGTACGCGTCGGCCGTCGATTTGATTCTTCCTCTCGGGCTGGCAGCGGTGGCATATGCGATAAGCCGCGTTCAGCAGGGAATCCTGATCGCCGCAGGTCGCTCCGGTCGTGTCTCCACGGTCGAAGTGGTGGGTATGTTCGCTGCCGTATTTTTTTATTTCGCGCTGATTCCGGCCTTCGGGGCTAGCGGGGCCGCCTACGGCTCCATCTGCGGCTATCTCGTGACGGCGCTGGTGGGTGCCTGGTACGTTCGGCGGTTGTACAAGTGAGGAACCATCGTCGTCTGAGCGCCAGACCCGCTCGGAGGCGCCTGCAGGCGCCTCCGAAGGCGTTGACCGTGGGCGCTGCCCTGACAACTCTGCTGGTATTCCTGTTGCTACTAGCCGGTCGATTTTCGATCGACCGGCTAGTTCCTGGCCTGGCCTGGCTGGACGTGCGATGGCTGATGCTCTGCGTTTCAGGCCTCGCGTTCGGGCTCTGGGTCGCCGCGGAGGTTCCCGAACGCCGCAGCCGGCGTCTGCCTGTAGGGGCGCTGGTCTTCGTTCTCTGGGCTGGGTGGCTCGTTCTCTCCGCTGGATGGTCCCCGCGTTCCGTCGTGGTTACGACCGAAATGGAAAATCTCCTGCTTCTCGTGGGGGCGGTGCTCTTCGCGGGTGTCGTTTTCCAGCGCCTCCCCGAGGAAGGAATGCGATTCATTTGGTGGCTCTTTGTCATGGCGGGCGTGGTCTATTTCGTCGCAGCCGTGATACAGGGCGCGGGGGCGCTCGGGCGCTTTTCGGCGTTCGGAGGCGGCCCGAACGTCTTCGTGCGAGTGCTGTCGCTGGGAGCGATCGCTGCACTCGCTCTCGGTGTTCAGCGAGGGCGAAACCGGTGGGTGTTGCTGCTGGCCCCGATCCTGGCGATCGGGGCGCTGCTTTCTGGCAGCAGAGGTGGCTTCGTCGCCATCGGGATCGTGGTGCTCGTCGCGCTCGTACCTATCGTTAGACGCCTGCGATGGAAAGCAACGATCGCGCTAGTGGCGGTCATGGTGTTGGGGGCGTGGACGTTCGCACGACTGCTCGGCGATGCGCAGTTGCAGTTGATGTACGTGCGCTTCATCGAGCGACCGCTGACCGCAGGCGATTTCTCGATGCGAGATGTCCTAGCCGATTCCGCCTTGCGGTTGTTCGCCTCCCACCCACTCGCTGGCGCTGGCGTGGGCGCTGTGGCGGACAGTCTGTCATTCCGAGGCGAAGGGTACTACGCTCACAATCTCGTATTGGCAACCGCCGCCGAGGGAGGCATGGTGGGCCTGACGCTGCTGATCGGCGCGGTGGGTGGTCTTGTCGCCGCGGCGCTGCGACGACGGCCGCTACCGTCGGACGTGCTGTTCTGCCTGCTCGGGGCTGCATATGTATTCGTGGCCTCTCTATTCTCGGGAGACTATTACGACTCCCGTTTCGGATGGGCCCTGCTTCTCTTCGCCGCTCTACTGAGCGCGCGCGGGGCGACAACAACCGAGAAACAACGGGAGTTAGGTTGAAACTTCTAGCACGCGCGATGGTCGCCGCGCTCGCCATTCTCTCGATGTGCGTCGTGACGGGTGTGACCGAGCCCGCGCCGGCGTCTGCCAACGCGGTGAACGTGAATTATCGTCAGAACGCTTACGCGATTCGCGAACTTCCTCAGAGCATGTGGCCATACATCGCCGCTGGCCCCGGGCCGCTCGAAGGGACGAATACCTACGACGACGAAGGCGTTTCCGTGCGAGTTGTTGGAGGGGAAGAATTTGACCATCCCGTCCTGCAAGCACAGTTCATGCTGACGCGCCTCAGCAGCTATGGACACAACGGCGATCCCGAATACCTCGCACGGATCATCGCCCATGCTGAGCGTCTGATCGATAACGCGGTAATCGCGAGAGATGCCATGTACCTGCCTTACCCTTTCGATTGGGCGCTACACGGCGATCGCAGCGACATGATGATCGCGCCTTGGTACTCCGCGATGGCCCAAGGGCAGGCACTGAGCGCGTTTGTGCGCTTGTATGAGGCCACAGGAAATGAGCGATACCGAACGGTCGCCGATCAGCTATTCGCGAGTTTCAAGAATCTCAGAGCGGCCGGTTCTCCTTGGACGGTTAACGTTGATGACGAGGGATACCTTTGGTTCGAGGAGTATGCCAAGGATCCGGGTGCCGACAGATCCGTCAACGGACACATTTTCGCAATTTACGGTGTATGAGACTATCATCGCTTGACTGGATCCACGGAGGCGAGGGACCTCTTCCGAGGCGGCGTGACGGCGGTTGAGGGGCACATGTCCAAGATTCGGAACCCGGGCTGGATAAGTCGGTACAGTCTTGCGAATCAGCAGTACATGTATCCGAGCTATCACATTGTACATACCGGGCAGATGTACCAGTTGTACAACATGACTGGTGCGTTCAGCCTGGCCCTGGCTGGTGATAACCTCATCAGCGATTATCCGGCGTCACAACACGGCGGAAGAGGGTACATCGCTTCGGGCAGGCATAATGTCGTCGCGGTGGATTCAACGGGGGAGGTAACCGCCGAGAGGGACATCGACGTGACGATGGCTGAGGCGGTCGCAATGACCAGCCGCCAGAGGGTGGCCGGTCGCGATGGTGTCTGGCTGAAAGTCTCCTCGGGAACACTCGCCAATCTATGGGTGCGAGAGACTGCTGACAGGTCGTTCGTCAAGTTGCAGGTCGAAACGTATCGCTTCGACCTGCCAAGGTTGCTCCGGTTCCAGAAGGGCACCTATTCCGGCTATCGGTTCAATGCTCTCGGCCTCCGGAGCAGTACCAAGACTTTTACCCTGACCGCGAATTCTGGGGCTCATGTAGACATGCGTACCGTTATGAACGGTGTCACGTATCTCCGCGTTAAGAACGGAGTCTGGAAAGACTATTGGATCGCCGCTTCAAGCCAGGGCGTTGTTCTGGGCTGAACTGTCTGAGGCGTTCGGCTCCCATGGCCTCATGCGAGCAAACCAGCGGTACTTAGCCGGCTAGCGTCCCGATGAGCGCCAGCGCTACAGCAGTCGCGTTGAACACGACGTGCACCAGCACGGCGCCCCAGATGCGGCCGGTGAGCAGCAGGAGCAATGAGCAGGTGATCGCCACGAGCGAGAGCGAGACGGGCTCTGCCCACGAGGCCATGCCCGTGATCGCGTGGATCGCGACGAAGGCGGCCGTCGACGCCACCACCGCGAGCGCGGCGGCATCCAGCCCGCGTCGGGCAAGGCGGTACACGGTCACCACGATCACGCCGCGGAACAGGAACTCCTCGAGCACCGGCGCGATCGCTACGGGCCCGAGCAGCTCGCCGAACCACCAGAGGTCGGGCAGACGGCCGTCGATCGTGGGATACGCCGGGAACGCGCCGCTGCCACCGGCGGCGACCGCCAACCAGCCCTCGATGATCCGCAGGGTCACGCCGAAGACGATGCCGTAGAGGATGTCGGACGGGCGGAAAACGAGGAGCCCCCGCGGGCGGGAGCGGCGGAATGCGATCACGACCGGTACCGCCATCGCGACCCACCAAGTCAGAGCGCCGAGGATCGAGCCCGTGCTTCCCGGAAGCAGGGTGCGGACGATCACCGATCCGATCGCGCCGGCGCCCACGCAGATCGCCGCCCAGGCCAGCAGCTGCAGGTCCCACTTGCGCGCCGTGCGGCTGCCCGCGCGCCACGTGCGCATGCTCGACGAGCGCGACGAGCGCCGCTGCGGCGGATCGATCGCAGAGATGCGCGAAGAGAGGTCAACGTGATCTGGGTCACGGATGTCGTGCTGATCCATTTCGGCCCTCTGTTCGGGCGATAGCATCGCGGAGACGTCGAACAATCCCAAGGTATCCGGAGGTCGGTGATGTTGCGGATCCTCACGGTCTGCACCGGCAACGTCTGCCGGTCGCCGCTCGCCGCGCTTCTGCTGGCCGAGAGCCTCAAAGGGACCGACGTCGTCGTCGAGAGCGCGGGCTTGCGTGCACTCGTCGGCCACCCGACGACGGACGAGACGACGCGCCTGGCCCTCGAGCATGGACTGACGTCTAAGGTGATCTCTGCACACCGCGCGCGGCTCGCCAGCGAGGAGATCCTCGGCGACGCGGATCTCGTCCTGGCGATGGCGCGCGAGCACCGTCATGCCATCGTCGACCTGGTCCCGCGGCGGCTGCGCTCGACCTTCACGCTGCGCGAGCTCGCCCGGCTCGGGCACGAAGCCACGGACGCCGAGCTCGCCGAAGCGGCTGCGGGATCCGGTGATCCGCACGAGCGTCTGCGCCGCGTTCTGGCATTCGTCTCGAGCCTGCGCGGCACGATCGATCCGCCCCCCTCCGCCGCGGACGACGACGTGGTCGACCCTTACCGGCGCCCGTGGGACACCTATCTGCTCAGCACGTCCCAGCTCGTGCCGGCGATCGCAGATGTCGCACGCGTGATCCGCGTCGCCGCCGGAGGCGTGTCCGTGGCGCCCCCTGTCGCGGCGGACATCGCCTCCGGACCACAAGGCGCCGCAACCAGCGGATCGACAGAGCCGCGTGTGGGAACATGGGCGCGAACCGAAAGGCATTCGTGGAACTGAGCGACTACCTCCGGATCCTTCGCAAGAACTGGATCATCATCGCCGTGATCACCCTCATGGGCATCGGAGCCGCGGCGGTGTACTCGCTGACGCGCACGCCGCTGTACGAATCGTCGAGCGAGATCTTCGTATCGTCGCAGGCGGGTTCCTCGAGCGCCGAACTGCAGCAGGGCAACATCTACACGCAGCAGCGGGTGGCGTCGTACGTCCAGCTGGCGACCTCGCCTAAGGTGCTCGACCCGGTGATCGCCGATCTCGCGCTGGGCGACAGCGCCGCGGAACTCGCAGACGCCGTCTCCGTGAGCAGTCCACTCGAGACCACCGTCATCCAGATCACCGCGACCCACGCCTCGCCCGCCGTCGCAGCCGACATCGCCAACGCGATCGCGAACGAGCTCACCGCCGCCATCGACGAGGTCGAGACGCTCCCCGGCACCGAGTCGAGTCCCGTCAAGGTCACGCCGATCACCACCGCGATCGCGACCGAGGCCCCGGTCAGTCCGAACGTTCCGCTGAACCTCGCACTTGGCGGCCTCGTGGGCCTCGCGCTCGGCGTCGGCTTCGCCGTGCTGCGCACGGTGATGGATACGCGCATCCGCTCCAGCCGCGATGTCGTCGCGCTGACGGAGCGCCCGATCATTGGCGCGATCCCGCTGGATCCGAAGGCCAAGGAGCGCCCGCTCATCCTGCAGGCCGATCCGCTCAACCCGCGCAGCGAGGCCTTCCGCACCCTGCGCACCAACTTGCAATTCCTCGACATCGAGCACGGCAAGAGCTTCGTCATCACCTCGAGCGTGCCGAGCGAGGGCAAGTCGACAACCGCCGTGAACCTCGCGATCGCCCTGTCGGACGCCGGCAAGCGCGTCGTACTGATTGACGCGGATCTGCGCAAGCCGAAGGTCTCCGAGTACCTCGGCATAGAGGGCGGCGTGGGTCTGACCGACGTGTTGATCGGTCGTGCCGAGCTCACCGACGTACTGCAGAAGTGGGGCCGCCGGTCGCTGTACATTCTGCCCTCGGGCAAGATCCCGCCGAACCCGAGCGAGCTGCTCGGCTCGGCTCCGATGGCGCAGCTGCTGGAGGACTTCAGCCGCGACGCCGACATCGTGATCCTCGACGCGCCGCCGCTGCTGCCGGTGACGGACGCCGCCGTGCTCGCCAAGCGCACGAGCGGCGCGATCGTGGTGGTGGCCGCCGGCGCCACGCACCGCAACCAGCTCGCGGGGGCGCTCGACGCGCTCGAGACCGTCGACGCGCGCATCGCGGGCCTCGTGCTGACCATGGTGCCCACGCGCGGACCGGATGCCTACGACTACGGCTACGGGTACGGCTACGGCTATGGCTACGCGGTCGAGGAGCCCAAGGAGCCCGCCCGACGCCACGCCGCCCCGGCGCCGGCCGCCGAGGGTGTGCGCCGCCGCACGAGCGGCGCGCAGCAGGTCAGAGACACCGCGTGAGACGACCGTGGCCCGTCCGTCAGTCGCCAGAGCGTGGACGGGCGCCGCGATCGTCGCGGCGCTCGCCGTGATCGTGGTCATCCTGGCCGTGCTGGCCATGCAGCGCGTGTCGTCGGCCCCCGCGGCGCGACCGGCGACTTCGCCGGTCGCGCCCACGCCGTCGGACCAGCCCACGACCGGGGCGACGGAGACCGCGCTGCCGACGCCCGTCGCATCGGCGACCGCGCCGCCTGTCGTCGCACGTGCGGACGAGCGCTACCTCGCCGCGGGAACGGACGGCGTGATTTGGCGGGGCACCGCCGGATCCTGCGAGGACGGCACCGCGCCGCTGATCGAGCGGTCCATCGACGACGGGGTGACGTGGACGGATGTCACCCCCACCTACCGCGGCATCACCGAGCTGGTCAGCCTCGACGACTTCGCCCAGGACCAGGCGGACGCCGTCGCCTCCGTGCTCGACGGCGAATCGGCGGACAACCCGTGCGACGTGCGCGCCATGCGCACGTTCAGCGACGGCGCGTTCTGGGAGGACGATGCCGAGCTGCTCGCCGCCACGACCTACGCGGCGCCCGACGCGGTCGCGACGATCGTGACCCCTGGGGGTGCGATCGACGCCCCCTGCGCCGAGCCGCGCAGCGTGCGCAGCGGCGGGGGCCGCCTGGCCCTGGTGTGCGAGGGAAGCGCCTTCGAATGGGGCGGCGGCGAATGGATCGACCGCGAGGTTCCCACCGCGGTCGCCGTCGCCGTGACGGAGAGCGGGCTCTATGTCGCCCACGTCACCACCGACTGCGACGGCGTGCAGCTCTCCGCGGTCACGGACGGAGCGGCACAGCCCGCCGCGTGCCAGCAGGGCGTGGACCCGCGCTTCCCGCTCGCGCTCGACGTGACGGACGCGATCCGGATGTGGACCGGCGACGAGCTGCTCGCGACGGCGCTGCCGGAAGGCGCCGCCGGATGACCCGGATGATGATCGTCGGCCGCTGGGCGCGGTACGCCGTTCTGCTGGCGCTCGCGCTCGTGGCGGTGGTGTTGATCGCGCCCCGGCTGATGGGCGGGCCGGTGCCGGCCTCGGCGCCCGCGCCCTCCGACACCGCCGAGCCCCTCGTCGGGGTGGAGCCCACGCCGACCACGTCGCCGCTGCCGGCGGATCCGGAGCGCCGCTTCCTCGCACTCGACGGCGGGGGAGTGCTCTGGCGCGGCACCGCCGGATCCTGCACCGACGGCATCCCTCCGAAGCTCGAGCGCACGGCCGACGCCGTCGTGTGGCGCACCGCGACGCCCGCCGGCGCCGCGCAGCTGCTGGCGCTCGAGCCCGGCGACGCGCGCGACCAGGCCCGCATCGTGATCGCGACCGACGACGGATCCTGCGGGGTCGCCGAGCAGGTCACGGCCGCCGACGGGCAATCGTGGGAGAGCCCGGTGACGGTCGAGTTCGCGGTGGAGGAGCCGGTGGCGGGGGTGCTCGCCACCACGGACGGCGGATACGTCGCGCGCGACGACGAGGGGTGCGACGGGGTCGCGTTCTCGGGCGACGCCTGGACGGCGTGCGATCCGGCACTGGACCCGGCGGATCCGATCGCCATCGACCACGCGGACGGGAAGCTGTACGTGTGGAGCGGGGATGTCGTGACGGCCGTTGAGGTCGCTGCGGGGTGAAGGGCCCCGGCAGTCGGGTGAAGGCCGGGGCAGGGTTTTGGCGGTTTCGACTCGGTCGCTTCGCTCCCTCGCTCAACCAACTGGAGGGGTCGCGGCACCCTCGTGCAACCGGCTGGAGGGGTCGAGGTCCCTCGCTCAACGGCTGGAGGGGTCGAGCTTCCTGGCGCAACCGGCTGAAGGGGGCGCGGGAGTTGGGTCGAGCCGGGAGCGTGGTAGGATCGTCCTTTGGTGCCCACTGCGGGCACAGCGAACGTGAGCCCTCCACCGGCTCGTTGGCCCGGCATCGCCGGGAGAACGGCCCCGGAGTGGGATTCACGAACGACTCCGTTCGAAAAGAAAGCAGCACTACTGTGACGCGCACTTACACCCCGAAGGCCGGTGAGGCCCAGCGCGAGTGGCTCGTGATCGACGCCACCGACGTCGTCCTCGGCCGCCTCGCCTCGCACGCCGCCGCGCTCCTGCGTGGCAAGCACAAGGCGACGTTCGCCCCCCACATGGACATGGGCGACTTCGTCATCATCGTGAACGCCGACAAGGTCGCGCTCACGGGCCAGAAGCTTCAGCAGAAGCAGGCCTACCGTCACTCGGGCTACCCGGGCGGCCTCAAGGCCGTGTCGTACTCGGAGCTGCTCGAGAAGAACCCGGTCCGCGCTGTCGAGAAGGCCATCCGTGGCATGCTCCCCAAGAACAGCCTCGGCCGTCAGCAGCTCGCCAAGCTGAAGGTGTACACGGGTGCCGAGCACCCGCACGCCGCGCAGCAGCCCAAGACGTACACCCTCGACCAGGTCGCCCAGTAAGCGCCGGCATCCAAGGATTCAACGTGACTGACATCGACACCCAGAACTACTCCACGGAGACGCCGGCCACCGAGGCCGTCGACGCTCCCCGTCCCGTCCTCAACGTCTCCGGCGCCGCCGTGGGTCGCCGCAAGCAGGCCATCGCCCGCGTGCGCGTCGTCCCGGGCTCGGGCACGATCACGGTCAACGGCCGCACGCTCGAGGACTACTTCCCGAACAAGCTGCACCAGCAGCTGATCAACGACCCGTTCACGGTGCTCAGCCTCGGCGGCGCCTACGACGTGATCGCCCGCATCTCGGGCGGCGGCCCCTCGGGCCAGGCCGGCGCGCTGCGCCTCGCCATCGCTCGTGCGCTGAACGAGATCGACCGTGAGAACAACCGTCCGACCCTCAAGAAGGCCGGCTTCCTCACGCGCGACGCGCGCGTCATCGAGCGCAAGAAGGCCGGTCTGAAGAAGGCCCGCAAGGCCTCGCAGTTCTCGAAGCGCTGAGGCTGCCGGCTCCCATGCCGCTCTTCGGCACGGACGGTGTGCGAGGGCTCGCCAACGGCACCCTCACCGCCGATCTGGCACTGTCCCTGGCCCAGGCGACCGCGGTCGTCCTGGGCCAGGGCCGTTCGGCCGAGGCCCGTCGGGCCGCCGGCCGTCGCGCGGAGGTCGTCATTGGCCGCGACCCGCGCATCTCCGGCCAGTTCCTGTCGGCCGCGGTGTCGGCAGGCCTCGCCGCATCGGGCATCGACGTCTACGACGCCGGCGTCGTGCCGACGCCGGGTCTGGCTTTCCTCGTGGCCGACCGCGACGCGGACTTCGGCGTCATGGTCTCGGCGTCGCACAATCCGGCGCCCGACAACGGCATCAAGATCTTCGCGCGCGGCGGGGTGAAGCTCCCCGACGAGGTCGAGCGCCGCATCGAAGCCGCTCTCGCGGACGACAAGCTGCTGCCCACCGGCGCCGACGTGGGGCGCATCAGGGTCTTCGCCGACGCCGAGGACCGCTACGTCCTGCACCTGCTGCAGTCTCTGCCCAACCGACTCGACGGCATCCACGTCGTGCTCGACTGCGCCCACGGCGCGGCGGCCGGCGTCTCGCCCGAGACCTTCCGCGACGCGGGGGCGAAGGTCACCGTGATCGGCGCCGAGCCCGACGGCATCAACATCAACGACGGCGTCGGATCGACGCATCTCGACAATCTCGCCGAAGCCGTCGTCGCCGTGGGAGCCGACGTCGGCATCGCCCACGACGGCGACGCGGATCGCTGCCTCGCGGTGGACGCGCAGGGGCGCGTCGTCGACGGCGATCAGATCATGGCGATCCTCGCCGCGTCGATGAAGGAGCGCGGCGTCCTCGCGAAGGACACCCTCGTCGCGACCGTCATGAGCAACCTCGGTCTGCACCGGGCCATGCGCGAGCGCGGGATCACCGTGCTGCAGACCGCTGTGGGCGACCGCTACGTGCTCGAAGCGATGAACGAGGGCGGCTACTCGCTCGGCGGCGAGCAGTCGGGTCACGTCATCATGAGCGAGTTCGCCACGACCGGCGACGGCCTGCTCACGGGCCTGCACCTGCTCGCCGAGATGGCCCGCACGGGGAAGTCGCTCGCCGAGCTGGCGTCGATCATGACCGTCTACCCGCAGGTGCTCATCAACGTCAAGGACGTCGATCGCACCCGCGTCGCGGACGAGGGCGTGCAGGATGCGGTGCGCGAGGTGGAGGCCGAGCTCGGCGACACCGGCCGTGTGCTGCTGCGCGCATCCGGCACCGAGCAGCTCGTGCGCGTCATGGTCGAGGCAGCGGATGAGGCCACCGCCCAGCGCGCCGCGGAGCGCCTCGCCGACGTCGTGCGGGAGCGGCTCGCCCTGTAGCCCTCGCGGGGCACCCGGCGCGGGTGTCGAATCCTCCTCTTCGTAGAGCGAGCGGAGCGAGTCGAAACGCCCCGGGCTTGCCGCCCGTCAGGCCCAGCCGAGCTCTTCGATGTAGCGCAGCATGACGCCTTCGCGCAGCGCCCAGGGGGAGACCTCCAGCTCGCTCACGCCGAAGGCCTTCATCGCCTCGTGCAGCACGACCGCGCCGGCGGTGATCTGCACGGTGCGCTCGGGCGTGATGCCGGGCAGCTCCTTGCGGACGGCCGACGGGATCCGCGCCAGACGCGGGATCCACTGGCCCAGCGACTGGCGCGGCAGCACCATGCGCTCGATGCCCGACCATCCCGGGCGCGGATAGCCGGCCAGCTTCGCGAGCGAGCGGATCGTCTTCGACGACCCGACCACATGATCCGGCTTGGCCATGCCCTTCAGCCCCTTTGCGACCGGCGCCAGGATCTCGGCGGCGTGCTCGCGCAGGCGCGCGACGGCCTTCTCGCCGGGCGGATCCTCCATGAGGTAGGCGAGGGTCATCCGGCCCGCTCCGAGCGGGACGGACTCGGCGTACTCCGGCAGGTCCTCGTCTCCGGCGGCGATCTCGAGGGATCCGCCGCCGATGTCGAACAGCAGGATGCGCCCCGCCGACCAGCCGAACCAGCGCCGCACCGCGAGGAACGTGAAGCGCGCCTCCGTCTCACCGCCCAGCACCTGCAGCGGCTGGCCGAGCGCCTCCTCCAGCCGCGCGATCACCTCGGGACCGTTCGCCGCCTCCCGCACGGCCGACGTGGCGGTGGGCAGCAGCTCGGCGACGTTCTCATCCGCGGCGAGTGCTCGCGCGGTCGTGACGGCGCCGACCAGCGCGGTGACGCCCTCGTCCGAGATCGCGCCCGACGGCGTCAGGTAGCGCATCAGCCGCAGCACCGTGCGGTGACTCGACGTCGCGAGGGGGCGGCCGCCCGGATGAGCATCGGCCACCAGCAGATGCACGGTGTTGGAACCGATGTCGAGGACTCCGAGGCGCATGGGTTCCACGCTATCGGGGCTGCCGATCCGGCTCGGACCGAGCGTTCCGGCCCGCAGAGCATCCTCGCCGGGCGGCGTCGGGCGAGGGGGCGGAACGGGCGGCCGATACGATGTTGCGGATGAGCGCTGCATCCTTCGTTCCGGCCCCGCTCTCGCTGTACGGCGAGATCGCGCGCGACGACTGGTCGCGCCTCGCGGCGGGCATGGATCAGCCGCTCACGGAGGCCGAGGTCGTGCAGCTGCGCGGCATCGGCGACCGCCTCGACCTGACCGAGGTGCGCGAGGTCTACCTGCCGCTCAGCAGGCTGCTGTCGATCTACGCGAAGACCACGCGGCGGCTCGGCAGCGAGGTCAGCGGATTCCTGGGCCGAGAGGACTCGACGACGCCCTTCGTGGTCGGCGTGGCCGGATCCGTCGCGGTCGGCAAGTCGACCATCGCGCGTCTGCTGCGCGAGCTGATGAGCCGCTGGTCGGACACCCCGCGCGTCGAGCTCGTCACGACGGACGGCTTCCTCTACCCGAACGCCGAGCTCGAGCGGCGCGGGCTGATGGGGCGCAAGGGCTTCCCCGAGTCGTACGACCGGCGGGCGCTGGTCGAGTTCGTCACGAGGGTGAAGAGCGGCGCGGAGGAGGTGCGCGCGCCCTTCTACTCGCACATGAAGTACGACATCATGCCCGACGCGCACGTGGTGGTGCGCCGCCCCGACGTGGTGATCGTCGAGGGTCTCAACGTGCTGCAGCCGCCGCCCGCACCGAACGACGTCGCCGTGAGCGACCTGTTCGACTTCTCGATCTACGTCGACGCCGACGCCGGGCACATCGAGCAGTGGTTCATCGACCGGTTCAAGGCGCTGCGGGCCGCGGCGTTCTCCAACCCGGCCTCGCACTTCAACGTGTTCGCGCACCTCACCGACGCGGAGGCGATCGAGACCGCGCGCGGCTATTGGAACGACATCAACCTGCCGAACCTGATCGAGAACGTGCTCCCGACGAAGCACCGCGCCTCGCTCATCCTGGGCAAGGGCGCGGATCACTCCGTCGACTCGGTGCTGCTGCGCAAGCTGTAGCACCGCAGCCGCGGGCGTTCAGCCCGAGGAGCGTCCCGTCTTGTCCTGGAGGCGCTCGATCTGCTCCGACGCCTCCGCCTTCGACAGGTCGGCCGGGATCTCCTCGCCGGCCTCGCGCGCCAGCGTGTCGAGATAGCTGCGCTGCGGGGCCGTCATCGGCTCGTCGCCCGTGACCCACGTCGACGGGTCCTTCGCCGCGGGGTCGGCGCCGGAGTCGGCCGCACCAAGGGTGTCCGGGGTCTCGTCTGCATCCGTCATGCCATCGATCAAACCTGCGCATCGCCCCCGCGGGAAGGGGCTTGACGCGCGGAACGACCCGGCCGCGTGCCAGACGAGTTGCGCGCCCCGGCCCGGTGCGAGCGCTCCGATCGCCCGTCAGGGAGCGGATCGGCGCGCGGCCGAGGCGACCAGGTGGGCGCGCATGGCCGCGGCCGCGGCGAGCGGATCGCGGAGCCGGATCGCGCTCGCCACGGCGCGATGCTCGGCGAGCACCGCGCCGGCGTCCGCCGGGTCGCGCTCGGCGTCGGAGATGCGCGCCGACGGGAGCACGATGGCTCGCGCGCCGATGCGGTCCAGCGCCGTCAGCAGGTACCGGTTGCCCGAGGCGGCGGCGACGGCGCGGTGGAAGGCGAAGTCGGCGTCGACCGTCTCCACGGGCAGCGTCGCCTCGGCGAGCGCGGTCAGGGCCACGTCGATCGCGCGCAGGTGGGCCTCCGAGGGCGCGCGTGCGGCAAGCGCCGCGGACTCCGCCTCGATTGCGATGCGGAACGCATGGAGCTCATCGCGCTCGGACTCGCCGCGTGCCGACAGCCAGTCGTCGCCGGCGGACGCCGAGGGCGGCGTGAGGGCATAGCTTCCCGACCCCACCCGGGTGCGCACCAGCCCGAGCGACTGCAGTCGGTGGAGGGCCTCGCGCACGACGGTGCGGCTCGCGCCGAACTCGTCGACGAGACGGCCCTCGCTCGGCAGTCTGTCGCCGGAGGCGATCGTGCCGTCCACGATGCGATCGGCGAGGGTCCGGGCGATCTCCTCGGCGCGCGATCGGCTCATCAGGTCATCGTCCCACGGGGGATCGGCGGTCAACGGCCGATCGTCACCGAATCGGTCGTCCAGGCGCGTGCCTGACCGCTGAACGTGATGCCGAGACCGAGGCGGTCGGGCACGATCATCCGACCGTCGCGGGTCTCCAGCCGCTCCTCGAACAGCGGGTCGAGCCAGTCGAAGTGCTCGACCCACGGCTCTCGGGGGTAGCACGCGGCCAGGTGGAGGTGGATCTCCATCGCGAAGTGCGGGGCGAGGTCCAGGCCCGCCTGATCGGCCAGCGTCATGAGCCGCAGGAACGGCGTGACGCCGCCGACGCGGGGCGCATCCGGCTGGATGATGTCGCACGATCGTGCCGCGATGAGCCGCTCGTGCTCCCCGACGGACGCCAGCATCTCGCCCGTGGCGACGGGGGTGTCGAGCGCACGGGCGAGATCCGCGTGGCCCTCGGCGTCGTAGGCGTCGAGCGGCTCCTCGATCCAGACGAGGTCGAACTCCTCCAGGCGGCGGCCCATGCGCAGAGCCGTCGCGCGATCCCACTGCTGGTTGGCGTCGACCATGAGCGGAACGGCGTCGCCGATGTGCTCGCGCACCGCGCGCACGCGGCGCAGGTCCTCGGCGCTGTCCGGCAGTCCGACCTTGATCTTGATGCCGCCGATGCCCTCCTCGATCGATCGCGACGCGCGCTCGCGCACCTCGTCGATCGACGCATTGAGGAAGCCGCCCGACGTGTTGTACGTGCGCACGGAGTCGCGGTGGGCGCCGAGCAGCTTCGACAGGGGAAGGCCCGCGCGCTTCGCCTTGAGGTCGTACAGCGCGATGTCGATCGCCGCGAGTGCCTGTGTGGCGACGCCCGAGCGTCCGACGCTGGCTCCCGCCCAGAGCAGCTTCGTGTAGAGCTTCTGGATGTCGTTGGGGTCCTCCCCGATGGCAGTCTGCGCGACCTCGCGCGCGTGCGCGTACTGCGCCGGTCCACCGGCGCGCTTGGAGTAGCTGAAGCCGTGCCCCGAGTGCCCCTGCTCGGTCTCGATCTCGGCGATCAGGAACACCACCTCGGTCATGGGCTTCTGCCGGCCCGTGAAGACCTTCGCGTCGGAGATGGGGGTGGCGAGCGGTAGGCGCAGGGTCGAGAGAGTGATCGTGCGGATGGCGTCGGGTGTATAGGTCATGGCTCCTCCTCGAGTCGCTCTCAACCTAGCAGACAGATGACAAAGCTGTCATACAGGTAGCGATGCGAAAGGGCCCGTCGCCTCCTCGCGGAGCGACGGGCCCTGGGACGGAGGTCAGCGCACGAGACAGGGGCGCTTGGGGTCGAAGACCCACTCGCGCAGCAGGTACTGCATCGCGATCGCGTCGTCGCGCGCGCCGAGACCGTGCTCGAGGTACAGCGCGTTGGCGGCGGCGAGGCGGTCGCGATCCAGCTCGACGCCCAGACCGGGTGCGGCGGGCACCTTCACCTCGCCGTCGCGGATGAGCGGCGCGGCGGTCGTCAGCTCCTGGCCGTCCTGCCAGATCCAGTGCGTGTCGAGCGCCGTGATCTCGCCCGGGGCCGCCGCGCCCACGTGCGTGAACATCGCCAGCGAGATGTCGAAGTGGTTGTTCGAGTGCGATCCCCAGGTGAGGTCGAAGTCCGCGCACAGCTGGGCGACCCGGACCGATCCGGCCATGGTCCAGAAGTGCGGGTCCGCCAGGGGGATGTCGACCGCGTTCTCGCGCACCGCGTGCGCCATCTCGCGCCAGTCGGTCGCGATCATGTTCGTCGCCGTCCGCAGCCCGGTGCGACGACGGAACTCCGTCATCACCTCGCGACCGGAGAAGCGTCCCTCCGCGCCGCACGGATCCTCCGCGTATGCCACGACGCCGCGCAGGCGCTCGCCGAGGCGCACGGCGTCCTCGAGCAGCCATCCGCCGTTCGGATCGAGCGTGATCCGGGCATCGGGGAACCGCGCGGCGAGCGCCGTCACGACGTCGACCTCCGCGTCGCCGTCGAGCACGCCGCCCTTGAGCTTGAAGTCGCGGAAGCCGTATCGCTGGCGCGCGGCCTCGGCGAGGCGGACCACGCCATCCGCCGTCATCGCCTCCTCGCGGCGCACGCGCGCCCACGCGTCGGCGCCGTCGGGCTCGCGCAGATATGGCAGGTCCGTGCGATCCGGGTCTCCGATGAAGAAGAGATAGCCGAGCATCGGCACGGCATCCCGCTGCTGACCGGCGCCGAGCAGCTCGGCGACGGGGACCCCGAGCGCCTGGCCGTGCAGGTCGAGCAGCGCCGACTCCAGCGCCGTGACGGCGTGCACGGTCGTGCGCAGGTCGAAGGTCTGCAGTCCCCGTCCTCCCGCGTCGCGATGCGCGAACGCGCTTGCGACGGCGCGCAGCAGCGACCGGAACCGCGCGACGGGTCGGCCGATCAGCAGTTGTCCCGCTTCGGCGATCGTGGCGCGGATCGCCTCCCCGCCCGGCACCTCGCCGAGTCCCTCGCGCCCCTCCGAGTCGGTCAGGATCGCGATGTTGCGCGTGAAGAACGGGCCATGCGCTCCCGACAGGTTCAGGAGCATCGAGTCGTGCCCGGCGACGGGTACGACCTCGACGCGTGCGATCGTCGGGTTCATCGTTCCTCGCTCAGCTGGATCGCGCCGTCGATGCGGCGGTTGAGGTTCCACGGATTCGCGTCCTGCAAGGGAGCGGGAAGCAGCGCATCCGGGATGTTCTGGTACGCCACGGGTCGCAGGAAGCGCTCGATCGCGAGCGTGCCGACGCTCGTCGTGCGCGCATCCGAGGTCGCCGGGAACGGGCCGCCGTGCACCATCGCGTGCCCGACCTCGACGCCCGTCGGCCACCCGTTGGCCAGGATCCGTCCGGCCTTGCGCTCGAGCACCGGCAGCAGCTCGGCCGCGATCACATGGTCCGCGTCCGTGAGGTGGATGGTCGCCGTCAGCTGCCCCTCGAGGTGCGCCGCCGCGGCGGCGAGGTCGCCGGCGCCGTCGTAGCGGACCACGAGCGAGGCGGCTCCGAAGATCTCGCCCTGCAGCTCGTCGTCGGAGAGGAACGTGGAGATCTCCGACGCGTGCAGGACGGAGCCCGGCGCGTTCTCGCCCGGTCCCTCGGGCCCGCGCGCGACCGTCTCCACGCCCCGGCGGCCGGCGCGGGTCGCGACGCCGTCGCGCCAGGCGCCGGCCATGCCCGGCGTCAGCATGACCTGGCCATCCGAGCCGGACACGATCCGCCCCGCCTCCGCGAGGAAGCGGTCGCCGTCCTCGCCGTGCGGCAGGAAGACGATGCCCGGCTGCGTGCAGAGCTGCCCGCTCGAGCCGCTCACGCTCGTGACGTAATCGGCGGCGAGCCGCTCGGCGTCGCCCTGGAGCGCGCCGGGGAGGATGAACACGGGATTGACCGAGCTCATCTCGGCGTAGACCGGGATCGGGACGGGGCGGCTCTGCGCGGTCCGGACGATCGCGAGCCCGCCGGCGCGCGATCCCGTGAAGCCGACGGCCTGGATCGCCGGGTCCGCGACGAGCGCCTGGCCGATCGACGAGCCGGGGCCGTAGACCAGCGAGAAGACGCCGGGATGCAGACCGTGCGCCGCGACGGCCTCGGCGATCGCGTCGCCGACGAGCTCGCTCGTGCCGGGGTGGGCGTTGTGCGCCTTGAAGACGACCGGGCATCCCGCCGCGAGCGCCGAGGCGGTATCGCCGCCGGCCGTCGAGAAGGCGAGCGGGAAGTTGGAGGCGCCGAAGACCAGCACGGGACCCAGCGGCACCTTGCGCTGGCGGATGTCCGCGCGCGGCAGGGGCGTGCGGTCCGGCATCGCGGGGTCGATCCGGGCACCGCGGTGGTCGCCCTGGCGCACGACCTGGGCGAACAGCCGCAGCTGGTTGCTGGTGCGCGACCGCTCGCCCTCGAGACGGGGGCGCGTCAGCCCGGTCTCGAGCGACGCCCGCTCGACGAGCCGGTCGCCCAGGGCGTCGATGCGGTCGGCGACGTCCTCGAGGAACGCCGCGTGCTTCGCGGGCTCCAGGCGCGAGAACGACGCGAAGGCCTCGGCGGCGGCGGCCGTGGCGGCGGCGGCCTGGTCGGCATCGAGCAGCGTGTACGCCGGCTCGAGGCGCTCGCCCGTTGCGGGCGAGACGCCGTGCACGGTGCCGGAGGTGCCGGCGACGCGCTCGCCGGCGATCAGGGAGTGGCCGGTCAGCTCGGTCATGAGGTGTCCTTTCCGGTCAGATCGCGGCCGTCTGGCGGACGCGTGCGCGCTCCACGAGCGCGCGGAGGTCGGTGAGGTCCTGCTCCGTCAGATCCTGCAGCGGCGGGCGGACCGGCCCGGCGTCACGGCCGACGACACGCAGGCCCGCCTTCACGATCGAGACGCCGTAGCCGCGGACACGGTCGCGGATCTCGAGGTACGGCAGCACGAAGCGCGTGAGCTTCTCCGTCACGGCGGGGCGGTCCTGTGCGCGCACGTCGCGGTAGAAGTCGAGCGCGAACTCGGGGAGGAAGTTGAAGATCGCGGACGAGTACGTGCTCAGCCCCATCTGCAGCAGCGGGAGCGCGAACGTCTCGGCGGTCGGCAGGCCGCCCAGGTAGAACAGGCGGTCGCCGTTGCGCGCGTAGACCTTCGCGAGGTGCTCGATGTCGCCGACGGCGTCCTTGAAGCCGATGAAGGTCTCGTGCTTGTCCGCCAGGCGGGCCACCGTCTCCGCCGCGTACACGCCGTTCGCGCGGTTGTAGACGATCAGGGGAAGGCGCGTGGCCGCGGCGATCGCGTCGACGTGGGCCTCGAGGCCCTGCTGGTCGCACTCGGTCAGGTACGGGGGCAGGATGAGCAGGCCCTCGGCACCCGCCTGTTCGGCGGCACGCGCGTTCTCGACCGCCTGCCATGTCGCACCGCCCGCGGAAGCCAGCACGGGGACCTCGGGGCGCGACGACTCGACCGCCGCGCGGACGACGGCCGCCGACTCCGCCGGGCTCAGGCTGAAGCCCTCGCCCGTGCCGCCGGCGGCGAACAGGCCCGCGACGTCGAAGCTGGACTGCCATTCCACGTGCTCGCGGAAGGTCCGCTCGTCGAAGGCGAGATCCGCGGTGAAGGCGGTCACGGGGAAGGAGAGGAGCCCGTCCTTCAGATGGGCCGCGAGCTCTGAGGGGGTGAAACGTGCCACGTGTGCTCCTGAGGGCAATGCCGGTGACGCCGGCGTCGATCGGTTGCCTGCCACGCTAGGCGGCGCATCCCATACCCGTCCAAGCCCGAATCTGGATAGCTCGATGCGCTCGGGGTATCACTCGCGAATGTCGTCCAGGAGATCGATCACGCGCGCGAGGGCCGGGTTCGCGCTCGAGCGGCTCCAGATGGCATGCAGTTGCACGACGTCGTGCGCGACGGGCCCCAGGTCGACGTACGAGACGCCGTGGATGCCGAGCGCCCGCGCCGACTCGGGAACGAACGCGATGCCGCGGCCCGCGCCCACCAGAGCAACCATCGTGGCGATCTGGCTCACGATGTGCTCCACGCGTCCGTGGTCCACCGGAAGCATGCGCACGGCGAGGTCGTAGAAATAGCGCGCGCGGGTGGGGGAGTGCATGATGAGGCGCTCGCGCTGCAGCTGCGCGGGCGTCGGAGGCGCATCGAGCTCCGCCAGTGGGTGGCCCGTGGGCACCGCCAGCATGAGGTCCTCTGCCAGCAGGAGGCGGGAGTCGAACTCCTCCGCGTCGAAAGGGGGGCGCCCGAGTCCGATGTCGAGAGATCCGTCCTCCAGTGCCGACGTCTGCTGGCCTGTGACGAGCTCCTCGAGCTCGATCCGCACGTGCGGGAGCGCCTCGGAGATCGTGTTCAGCAGCGGGCCCAGGACGCTGTACCCCGACGCAGCGGTGAAGCCGATCCGGACCACGCCGCTGCGGCCCGCCGCCACCTCGCGCGCCGTGGCGGGCGCGCGCTCCACGCTCGCCATGATCTCCCTGCTCTCCCGGAGGAACGCGTCGCCGGCCTCTGTGAGCACGACCCGGCGGTTGTTGCGATCGAGCAGGCTCACGCCGAGCAGGGCCTCGAGGCGCTGAATCTGCCGGCTCAGCGGGGGCTGGGTCATCCTCAGGCGCTCGGCGGCGCGGCCGAAGTGCAGCTCCTCGGCCACCGCGATGAAGCACCGCACCTGATCCAGCGTGAAAGTCATGCCGTGAGGGTATCGCGCCATGCGGAAACGGGTTTGGACGTGCATTCACCGTGCTGCCTAACGTGGACCTGCCTCACACTGCAGTGGGGATGCGAAGCGGGCATCGACGCCCACGAAAGGACCCGACATGAACGCCATCCGATTCGCCGGGCTCGGAATCCTCGCCGCCGGCGCCCTCGCTCTCACCGCCTGCGGCGGCAACATCGCCTCGGGAGGCGACGCCGAGGAGTTCCCCACCGGATCGATCACCCTGACCGTCGGGCAGGCCGCCGGCGGTTCGACCGACCTCATCGCGCGGGCGGTCGCAGAGGGCATGGCGGAGGAGCTCGGCGTGTCCGTCCCGGTCGTCAACAAGCCCGGCGCGAACGGTGCCCTCGCGACCCAGGAGGTCGCGGCCGCGGAGCCCGACGGGTACAACCTCGTGCTGCTGAACGCATCGCTGATCACGATCACGCCGCTCGCCGTGAGCCAGGACGAGGCCGTGAGCCTCGACGACCTGACCGTGCTGAAGGGCCTGTCACAGGATGACTACGTGCTCGTCGCGAGCGCCGAATCCGGCCTCGAGAGCCTGGACGACCTCGAGACCGCGGAGAACCTGTCCTACGGCACCACGGGCGTGGGCACCGGCTCGCAGCTCGCGCAGGCGGCGCTGTTCGCGGAGGCGGGCATCGAGGGAACGGCCGTGCCGTTCGACTCGGGATCTCCCGCCCTGACCGCCGTCATGGGGAACCAGGTGCAGGTCGCGACCATCCAGCTCGGCGAGGCGAAGCCGCAGATCGACGCCGGCACCGTCGTGCCGCTGTTGACGTTCTCCGAGGAGCGCAACGAGTTCCTCCCCGACGTCCCCACCGCCACGGAGGTCGGCTACGACATCCCCGTCTCGCAGTTCCGTGCGGTCGCCGGTCCTGAGGGCCTGCCCGAGAACGTCCAGGAGGCGCTCGTCACGGCCATCGACGCCGCGCTGGAGACGGACGCCTACACGCAGCTCAACGAGACAAACCTGCTCACGCCGCACGAGATCGCGGGCGACGAGGTGGTGGCGGAGTGGACCGAGCTCGCCGACACGTACCGCGCGCTCGTCGAGGACAACGGCATCTCGCTCGGCGAGGGCTGATCCGCGAGCGCGGCCGGGTCGTTCCGGCCGCGCTCGCCCGCACGAAGATCCGATCCAGAGAGGACGACGCGATGGCCGACCTGTTCCGCCTTCCCGTGCCGGCCGCGGACGACACCACGCCGCTTCCCATCGACGACACCCCGCCGCCGGCCGGTCCGGTCGCGAATCTCGCGGCTTCGTTCGTCGCCGCAGCGGTGGGCGTGATCGGCGTGGTGCTGGCCGTCGGCCTCGGCGTCGGGACGCCCGCTCAGCCCGGTGCGGGACTGTGGCCCCTCGGCGTCAGCATCGTCGTGATCGGCCTCTCGCTCGTCCAGGCCGTCGTCGGCCGGCGCGGCGGCGACGGCGAGAAGTTCCAGCGCGCGTCGTGGATGACGCTGATCGCGTTCGCCAGTCTGATCGTCTTCGTGATGCTGATGCCGATCGTCGGCTTCGAGATCCCGATGCTGCTGCTCGCCTTCCTCTGGCTGCGCGTGCTCGGACACGAGCGCTGGCTGGTGACGGTCCTCGGATCCGTCCTGACCGTCGCCGCCTTCTATCTGATCTTCGTCGTCGCGCTGAAGACGTCGATCCCCCACCTCGTCTGACACCCGCGGAGACACCATGGACTTCCAGCCTGTGCTCGACGGCTTCGCGACCGTCTTCGAGCCCCTCAACCTGCTGTATTGCCTGATCGGCGTGGTCGTCGGCATGCTCGTGGGCGTGCTGCCCGGTCTCGGGCCAGCCGCGACGATCGCGATCCTGCTGCCCCTCACTTACGGGATCGAGCCGGTCACGGCGATCATCATGCTCGCCGGCATCTTCTACGGTGCCCAGTACGGCGGCACAATCACCTCCGTCCTGCTGCGCCTGCCGGGAGAGGCGAGCTCGGTCGTCACGGTGCTCGACGGATACGCGCTCGCCAAGCGCGGACGCGCGGGAACGGCGCTCGGGATTGCCGCCATCGGCTCGTTCATCGGCGGCACGATCTCGATCCTCGCGCTGACGGTCTTCGCGCCGATCCTCGCGGGGTGGGCGCTCGACTTCGGCCCCGCTGAGTACGCCGCGCTGGCGCTGCTGGGCATCCTGCTCGTCGCGACGATCTCGAGCGGCTCCAAGCTGAAGGCGATCATCGCTGCGGGCATCGGGCTCCTGCTCGCGACCGTCGGACGGGACCCGTTCACGGGGGCCGAGCGCTTCACGTTTGACAGCATCCAGCTCGCCGACGGCATCGACTTCGTGCCGATCGCGATGGGACTGTTCGGCCTGGGCGAGATCCTGCACAACATGGAGGAGCGGCACCGCGCCGAGACGATGGCGCCCGCGCGCGTCGCCAACGTCTGGCCGAGCCGCGCCGATCTGCGCCAGTCGTCCGGGGCGTTCGCCCGCGGATCCGTGCTGGGCTTCCTGCTCGGCCTCCTGCCCGGCGGCGGCGCGACCATCGCGTCCATGGCGGGCTACGCGGTCGAGAAGCGGCGCGCGAAGGACCCGTCGCGCTTCGGCCACGGGGCGGTCGAGGGTATCGCAGGACCGGAGACCGCCAACAATGCGGCGGCGACGAGCTCGTTCATCCCGCTGCTGACGCTCGGCATCCCGGCGAACGCCACGATGGCGCTGATGTTCGGCGCCCTGCTGATCCAGGGCGTGACGCCCGGCCCACAGCTCGTGGACGAGCATCCCGACCTGTTCTGGGGGGTCGTCAACTCCATGTACATCGGCAACGTCCTGCTGCTGATCATGTCCCTGCCGCTCGTCGGCCTGTTCGTCCGGATCCTGCGCGTCCGCGCCGCGATCCTCGCGCCCATCACGGCGCTCATCACGCTCGTCGGCGCGTACACGATCAACAACTCGATGTTCGACGTGGGTCTCGTCGTCGCGTTCGGCGGCCTCGGGTACCTGATGAAGAAGTTCGGCTTCGAGCCCGGTCCGCTCGTGCTGGCGTTCGTCCTCGGGTCGCTGCTCGAGTCGAGCATCCGCCGCTCGCTGCTGCTGTTCGACGGCGACGCGACGGGCTTCCTCACGCGGCCGATCTCCGGCGTCCTGATCGTGCTCGCGATCGTCGTCGCGGTCCTGCCGGTGATTCAGTCCACGCTTCGGCGCCGCCGGGCAGGCAAGCGCGACGAGCGCGAACTCGTCGGTCGCCGATGACGGGGGCGGTGCTCGCGGTCCGCGCACCGGGGGCCGAGGGGCAGGCGGCGCTCGCCGCGGCCGTGGAGGAGGCGGCGCTCCGCCGCGTCCCGCTCGTCGTCGCGACGACGCCGGGCGCCTCGGCCGACGCCGGCGGCGATGCCCGGGTCGTCGTGCTCGCCGACCCGGACGACGCCGAGGACCTGGCGCGGATCGTCGAGGAGAACGAGGTGGCGCTCGTGGTCGTGGGCATGCGACGTCGCGAGGAGACCGGTCGGTTCGTCGTCGCCACCGCCGTCATGCGGGCCGTACTCACGCTGGATGCACCCGTGCTCGTCGTGCGGCCCTGAGCCGCAGGCGGGCGGCCGCGAATGCCGCGTGGCGGTGCGCCGAGGTCGTCGGGTGGGGTGCGCTCACGCCACCACGGCCGCGGCACGCCGCTCGAAGCCGCGGCTCGGGATCTCTCAGCCGGCGACCCTAGGATCGACGCTATGTGTGGAATCGTCGGTTACGTCGGCCCTCGGGACAGCCAGGACATCCTGATCGCGGGCCTCGCGCGGCTGGAGTATCGCGGTTATGACTCGGCCGGCATCGCGGTCATCGACGGCGACGGCTCGCTGCATTCGGCGAAGAAGGCGGGCAAGCTCGCGATGCTGCGCGACGAGCTCGCGTCGAGCCCGATCGCGGCCGGCACGACGGGCATCGGCCACACCCGCTGGGCCACGCACGGCGGCCCCACCGACGTCAACGCGCACCCGCACCTCGCCGACGACGACAAGCTCGCCGTCATCCACAACGGCATCATCGAGAACTTCTCCGAGCTGAAGGCCGAGCTGCTCGCCGAGGGCTACACCTTCCGCAGCGAGACCGACACCGAGGTCTCGGCCGTGCTGCTGGGCCGCGAGTACAGCGCGCACGACGGCGACCTCGCCGCCGCGTTCCGCGCCGTCGTGAACCGCCTCGAGGGCGCGTTCACCCTTCTCGTGATGCACCAGGACCACCCGGGTCTCGTGCTTGGCGCGCGGCGCAACTCGCCCCTCGTGATCGGCCTCGGCGAGGGCGAGAACTTCCTCGGCTCGGACGTCGCGGCGTTCGTCGAGCACACCCGCAACGCGCTCGCGATCGGTCAGGACCAGATCGCGGCCATCACGCCCGAAGGCGTCGAGGTGACCGACTTCGCGGGCAACCCGGTCGAGGCGGAGCCGTTCGAGGTCAAGTGGGACGCGACCGCCGCCGAGAAGGGCGGCTGGCCGAGCTTCATGGCGAAGGAGATCTCGGAGGAGCCCGAGGCCGTCGCCAACACGATCCTCGGCCGCGTCCACGACGGCAAGGTCGTGATCCCCGAGCTCGACGGCATGGACGAGCTGTTCGCGGGAATCTCGCGCATCGTGATCGTTGGCGCCGGCACTGCCGCGTACTCGGCACTCGTCGGCAAGTACGCGATCGAGCAGTGGGCCCGCATCCCCGTCGACGTGGAGCTCGCGCACGAGTTCCGCTACCGCGATCCGCTCGTCGGCCCCGACGTGCTCGTCATCTCCATCAGCCAGTCGGGCGAGACCATGGACACCCTCATGGCCGTCAAGGAGGCGAACCGCCTCGGCGCGAAGACGCTGTCGATCTGCAACACGCAGGGAGCGACGATCCCGCGCGAGTCGGACGCTGTCGTCTACCTTCACGCCGGCCCAGAGGTGGCGGTGGCGTCGACCAAGGCGTTCGTGGCGCAGATCACCGGTCTGTACCTGTTCGCGCTGCACGTCGGGCGCATCCGCGGGACGGTGTCCGCCGAGGTCCAGTCGGAGGCGATCCGGGAGTTCGCGGACCTGCCGGAGAAGATCCGGTGGATCCTCGAGAACGAGCAGGAGCGGATCGAGCAGCTCGCGCACTGGATGGCCGACACGCGCTCGGTGCTGTTCCTCGGGCGTCACGTGGGCTACCCGATCGCGCTCGAGGGCGCACTCAAGCTCAAGGAGATCTCGTACATCCACGCCGAGGGCTTCGCGGCCGGCGAGCTCAAGCACGGACCGATCGCGCTGGTCGAGCCCGGCCTGCCCGTGTTCGTCGTGGTGCCGTCGCCCAGCGGCGCGCCCACGCTCCACGCGAAGGTCGTTTCCAACATCCAGGAGATCCGTGCGCGCGGCGCCCGCGTGATCGCGATCGCCGAGGCCGGCGACGCGGCCGTGCTGCCGCACGCCGACGAGGTGTTGCGCATCCCGCTCGCGGGCCCGCTGTTCGAGCCGATCCTGGCCGTCGTGCCGCTGCACATCTTCGCGATGGGCCTCGCCAACGCCAAGGGTCTCGACGTCGACCAGCCGCGCAACCTCGCCAAGTCGGTCACGGTCGAGTAAGGCCGCCCGATGATCGTGGGGATCGGGGTGGACCTGGTCGACATCCCGCGCTTCGAGCGCAGCATCGAGCGCACCCCGAAGCTGCTCGAGCGCCTCTTCACCCCGCATGAGCGCGAGCTCCCGCTGCGCTCGCTCGCCGCGCGCTATGCGGCGAAGGAGGCGCTCATCAAGGCGCTCGGCGGATCGGACGGCGTGCACTGGGACGAGATCGAGATCGCCCGTCTGGGTGAGAGCGTGCCGCCGAAGTTCACACTGTCCGGATCGACGGCCGAGGTCGTCGCCGCGCGCGGCATCACGGCGCTGCACCTGTCGCTGTCGCACGATGCGGGCCTGGCCATCGCGTACGTCACGGCCGAGGCAGCCGGCGGCCCCGATGTCGCCGACGACCTCGACGCGGTCGTCGCCGGGTACGTGCCCGACATCGAGCAGCTCGACGTGCCGGAGCCCGAGGATCCGGAGGAGCCGCGATGACGAGCATGCGCGAGGCCGGGATCGACCTGTCGGCGATCGAGCACAACGTCCGCACGCTGCGGGAGCTGACGGGCACGCCCGAGTTCATCGCCGTCCTCAAGGCCGACGGCTACGGTCACGGGGCCGTCGACGTCGCGCGCGCGGCGCTCGCCGGGGGAGCGACCCGCCTCGGCGTCGCCGACATCGGCGAGGCGCTCGCCCTGCGCGACGCGGGCATCGATGCGCCCGTGATCGCCTGGCTGCACGCGCCGGACGAGACCTTCGTCGAGGCCGTCGCCCGCGACATCCAGCTCGGCATCTCGAGCCTGGATCAGCTGAACGCGGCCGCCACGGCGGGCGGTGCCGTGGTGCACCTCAAGCTGGAGACCGGCCTCGCCCGCAACGGCCTGTCGCCGCAGGACTGGTCGACGGTGTTCGCCGAGGCCGCGCGGCTCGAGCGCGACGGGCTCGTGCGCGTGGACGGCGTCTTCAGCCACCTGTCGAACACCTCCGACGAGGAGGACCTCGTCCAGCTGCGCCGCTTCGAGGTGGGTGTCGCCGCGGCGGAGGCCGCGGGCCTGCGCCCGTCGGTGCGCCACCTCGCCGCGACCGCCGCTGCGATCGCGCTGCCTCAGACGCGCTTCGACGCCGTGCGCATCGGCATCGGCCTCTACGGGCTCTCACCGTTCGAGGGGCGGACATCGGCCGACCTCGGTCTGCGCCCGGCCATGACGCTGCGCGCCCAGGTCGTCGCCGTGCGCCGAGTGCCCGCCGGGCACGGGGTGTCGTACGGCTATGCCCACCGCACGCACGGCGAGGCGACCCTCGCGCTCGTGCCCCTGGGCTACGGCGACGGCGTGCCGCGGCAGGCATCGGGGGTCGGGCCCGTCGTGATCGGCGGGCAGCGCTTCCACGTGGCGGGCCGGATCGCGATGGACCAGTTCGTCGTGGACGTGGGCGACCATCCGGTGTCCGTCGGCGACGAGGTCGTCCTGTTCGGCGATCCCGCCTCGGGCGCCCCCGCGGCCGAGGAGTGGGCGGACGCCGCCGGCACGATCAACTATCAGATCGTGACCGGCATCGGGAGGCGCGTGCCCAGGGTGGCCGAGTGATTTCCGACGACCTGCTCGGGCGGTTCGAGGTCGCGACCGCGGCCGACATGGAGGCGCTGGGAGAGCGGATCGGATCGGGCCTCGTCGCCGGGGATCTCATCGTGCTGACGGGGCCGCTCGGGGCCGGGAAGACGACGCTCACGCGCGGCATCGCGGCGGGGCTCGGCGTGCGCGGCCCCGTGCAGAGCCCGACGTTCGTGATCGCGCGCACGCACCCGTCGCTCGTCGGCGGGGCCCCGCTCGTGCACGCCGACGCGTACCGGCTGGACTCGGCGCTCGAGCTCGACGATCTCGACGTGGACGTGGACGGCTCCGCCACGATCGTGGAGTGGGGCCGCGGCAAGGTCGACGGCCTGCGCGACGTGTGGTGGGACATCGAGATCGAGCGCCCCTCCGGCATGAGCGAAAGCGGCGACGCGGCCTCGCCGGAGGACCTCGACCTCGACGCCCCTCGCGTGGTGACCATCGCCAGGGTCACGGCCTGACCTTTTGTTCGCTCAGGGAGCGGAGCGAGTCGAAACGGGGGGTCCCCTGGCGGGTTGTGGCCTGGGACGGTTCTGCGGGCTTCGAGTCGTCGCTGCGCTCCTCGGTCAATCGGCGGGGGCGTGCTGCTTGTTCGTTGAGCGAGCGGAGCGAGTCGAAACGGGGTGACCCCTGGCGGGTTGTGCCCTCTCACCCCGCGGGCGGGGCGACGCCTCCATCCTTCCTGGCGGCTCGCTCACGGCGGCTCCATCCGATGACGCCATCCAGGCCGTGCTCGATGAGCGCCTCACGCTTGCGGCGGCTCCAGCCCTGTATTTGCTTCTCCCAGTGGAAGGCCTCTCCGACGTGGTCGCACTCCCAGAACCAGACGAGCTCGACGGGCCGCCGTCCCAGCAGGCGGGTGTACGCCGAGCCCTTGCCTTCCTGGTGCTCCCAGACGCGCCCGTCCAGGTCGCGCGTACTTCCGCAGTAGAGGGATCCATCGGCGCAGCGAAGTAGGTACACGTACGCGCTCATGCTCGAACCGTAGGCGGGTCGGCCGGCGCGACGGCGAGCTTCTCCACAGGCGCGGCTTGGCGGTTTCGACTCGTCGCTGCGCTCCTCGCTCAACCAGCAGGGGGTCGAGGGAGCGGAGCGAGTCGAAACGGGGTGACTTCCCCGGCGGGTTGTGGACTGGGGGTGGTGCGGCGGTTTCGACTCGTCGCTGCGCTCCTCGCTCAACCAGCAGGGGGTCGAGCGAGCGGAGCGAGTCGAAACGGGGGGCTCCCGGCGGGCTCGGGCAGTCCTTCAGGCGGCGCGGATAATCTGAATCGGTGATCCTCGCCATCGACACCTCGATCGGTTCGACCGTTGCCGTCGTCGCACCGGACGGCGCCGTGCGCGCCGTTGCGGAGAGCGAGCACACCCTCGGCCACGCCGAGATCATCGGAACGCTGCTGGAGCGCGTGCTCGAGGAGTCCGGCGGCGAGATCACGCATGTCGCCGCGGGCATGGGCCCCGGCGCATTCACCGGCCTGCGCATCGGCATCGCCGCCGCGCGCGCGTTCGCGCTCGGCCGTGGACTCGCGGTCATCCCGGTCCCCAGCCACGATGCCGCCGCGCTCGCGCACCTCGACGCGGGCGCATCCGGACCGTTCGCCGTCGTCACCGACGCCCGCCGGCGCGAGAACGCCGTGACGGTGTACGACGGCGCGGCCGAGAACGGCCTGCCGCGTCGCGTCGCCGGCCCGGAGCTGCGCCCGCAGACGGCCGACCTGGCGTCCGACCCGCTGACGTCCGGCGCGGAGATCGTGCGCGCCGAGCGGATCCGCGCGGGCGACGTCGGACGGGTCGCCGCGCTCCTGCTGGCGTCCGGATGGCGGCCGACAGGTGAGCTCGCCGAGACCGAGCCGCTGTACCTGCGCTCGCCCGACGTCACCGTCGGGCACGCGCCGAAGCGGGTGAGCGCATGATCCGCCCCGCGACCCTCGACGACCTCGACCAGATCATGGCGCTCGAGCGCGCCTCGTTCCCGACCGACGCCTGGTCGGAGGCGATGATGCGCGAGGAGCTCGCCGCCGCCCACAGCAGCTACATCGTGGACGAGCTCGCGGGTCGCGTCGCCGGCTACGCGGGGCTGCGCGCGCTGCCCGGATCGCGCGATGCCGATGTGCAGACGATCGCAGTCGCCGCGTCGTCGCGCGGCCGAGGCCGCGGCCGCACGCTGCTGCAGACGCTGCTCGAGGAGGCGTCGTCCCGCCGCGTGCGCGAGGTGTTCCTCGAGGTGCGCGCCGACAACCCCGTCGCGCAGGCGCTGTACGCGTCGGAGGGCTTCACCGAGCTCGGTCGTCGCCCGCGCTACTACCAGCCCGACGACGTCGACGCCGTCGTGATGCGCCTCGACCTCGACGCTTGGGCCGCCGCCCGCACGCCCGACCCCGCTGACGCAGGAGCCTGCACATGATCGTCCTCGGCATCGAGACCAGCTGCGACGAGACCGGCATCGGGATCGTCCGCGGCCGCACGGCAGCCGGCGAGCGCAACGTGCTGCTCAGCAACACGATCGCCAGCAGCATGGATGAGCACGCCCGCTACGGCGGCGTCGTACCGGAGGTCGCCGCGCGCGCCCATCTGGAGGCGCTGCAGCCGGCGATCGAGCGCGCGGTCGCCGAGGCGGGCATCACGCTGCAGGACGTCGACGCCGTGGCGGTGACGAGCGGCCCGGGCCTCGCGGGCGCCCTGATGGTCGGCATCGGCGCCGCCAAGGCGCTCGCGGTGTCGCTCGGCAAGCCGCTGTACGCGGTCAACCACCTCGTCGGCCACATCGCGGCGGACATCCTGGACGCCGACGCGCCGCCGCTGGAGTACCCGACCGTCGCGCTGCTCGTGTCGGGCGGGCACACGTCGCTGCTGCTCGTGCGCGACCTGACCGGCGACGTCGAGCTGCTCGGCGAGACCATGGACGATGCCGCGGGCGAGGCCTTCGACAAGGTCGCGCGCATCCTGGGCCTGCCGTACCCCGGCGGACCCGAGATCGACCGCGCGGCGGCCGACGGCGATCCGGATGCGATCCGCTTCCCGCGCGGGCTGTCGCGCGCGAGCGACATGGCGAAGCACCGCTACGACTTCTCGTTCTCCGGGCTGAAGACCGCCGTGGCGCGCTGGATCGAGCAGCGCGAGGCGGCGGGCGAGCCGGTGCCCGTCGCGGATGTCGCCGCGTCGTTCCGCGAGGCGGTGGTGGACGTGCTCGTCACCAAGGCGCTCGACGCCTGCGCGCAGCACGGCGTGCCGCGCCTTCTGCTGGGCGGCGGCGTGATCGCGAACCGGCGCCTGCGCGACGTGACGCTCGCCCGCGCGGAGGCGGCCGGCGTGACGGTGCGGATCCCGCCGCTCAGCCTGTGCACCGACAACGGCGCGATGATCGCGGCGCTCGCCGCGGAGCTGATCGCCGAGGGCCGCACCCCGTCGACGCTCGAGTTCGGGGCCGACTCGACCCTTCCCGTGACGCAGATCCAGGTCGCCGCCGCATCCGAGGATGCGCTGAGCGCGCGAAGCGGGTCGAGATGACCGATCCTGCGGTGCTGCCGCCGGCCGGTGCGCACTCCGCGGCGGGCTCGGCGCGGCCGGCGCGGGTGATCACCGGCGACACGGGAGCGGTTGCGACGCCCACGCGGCGGAAGCCCCGCTCGCACGGCAGGCTCGCGGCCGCGGCGCTCGGGGTCGCGATGATCGCGCTGAGCGCATCCTGGTTCAGTGCGTGGGCGCTGCCGTTCGCCGTGCTGGCGATCCTGCTCGCGCTCGTCGCGCTGCTCTCCCGACGGGCGCGGCGCGATCTCGCGTGGTGGGCGCTCGGCCTCGGCGTGGGAGCGGTGGCGTGCAGCATGTTCTGGGTCACGATGGGCGTGCGGGCGGCCGCGGAGGTCGTCGGGCGCTGAGGTCCCGGACCCGCCGCCCGCGGCTCAGCCCCGCGGGACGCGGTCGGCGAGGATCGCGAGCCGCTTGCCGCCCGCGCGGGTGAGCAGCAGCGTCGCCGACTCGGGCCCCTTCAGCGCGAGCCGCTTGCGCAGCGCGGCCGGATCGACGTCCACGCCGCGCTTCTTGATCTCGAGCGTGCCGATGCCGCGCGCGCGCAGCGCCTTCGCGAGCGGCTTCGGATCGGCGGGGAGCACCTCGCGCACGCGGAACGACGACACGAACGGGCTCGTCGCCGCGGCATCGCCCGTCAGGTACGCGATCCCGGGGGCGATCGGGCCCGCATCCAGCGCACGGGCCACGTCGCCGATGAGCCGGGCCCGGATGATCGCGCCCTCCGGCTCGTGCACGAACGCCCCCAGAGCGCGCACCGGCTCGTCCGCCGTGTCGGCGGGCGCGGTCAGCTCGTGCGCCGCGTCGCCGCGCAGCACGAGCGCGGATCGGCCGACGCCCGGCCGGGCGAGCGATCCGGTCCAGACGACGAGCTCGACGGTCGACCCGTCCACGCTGATCCACTGCGTCTCGACGTGCCGGCCCCGTTCGGCATCGCCCACGGGCAGCGCCTCCCGGTCGTGCCCCGGGCCGAGCTTGACGCCCGCGGGCAGGCGCGCGGCGAGGTCGAACACCCAGTCGAGCGGCGGCGAGTAGTCGGATGCCGACACGCGCGCGGTCTCGCGGTGCCCGGCGGTGCGGCGCGCGGGGTCGAGCCACACGGCGTCGACGCCGGCGAGGTCGATGTCCTGCGCCTGTCCCGCGCGCACCTCGAGGGGCGGGCCGTCCGGCGAGCGGAAGGGCGCGAGATTGTAGGCCGCGAGCGCTGCCGTGACGGGATCCGCGTCGACGGAGAGGACACCGAGGCCCACGGCCGCGAACGCGAGGGAGTCGCCGCCGATGCCGCACCCGAGATCCGCGACCCGGCCGATCCGCGCCGCCCGCATCCGATGCGCGTGATGGGCGGAGACGCTCATGCGCGTCGCCTGCTCCAGGCCCGCGCGCGTGAAGAGCATGCGCGAGGCGAACTCGCCGAACTTCGCCGCCGCGCGGGTGCGCAGGCTCGCCTGGCCGACCGCGGCCGACACCAGTTCGGGGGAGTGACCCGCCGCGCGCAGGCGCGAGACGGCGCGTGCCACGTCGGCCGTCGATGCGATGTCACCGAGCGACTCGAGAAGCTCGAGTCCCTCGCGGGTGAGCAGCGCGTCGAGCTCGGCCGAATCCATCCGACAAGCGTACGTGTCGAACTCCTGGCACTCGCGTTGCATGAGTGCCAGAGAGCCTCCTACACTGCTGTTAGCACTCTCCGGGTGAGAGTGCGAAGAGTCTTCCCGTACGAAGCACACGAAAGAAGAGGTACACCGTGTCGGTTTCCATCAAGCCGCTCGAGGACCGCATCGTCATCAAGCAGGTCGAGGCCGAGCAGACCACCGCGAGTGGTCTCGTCATCCCCGACACCGCGAAGGAGAAGCCCCAGGAGGGTGAGGTCGTCGCGGTGGGCCCGGGTCGCATCGACGACAACGGCAACCGCGTTCCGCTCGACGTCGCCGTCGGCGACCGCGTGCTCTACAGCAAGTACGGCGGCACCGAGGTGAAGTTCGGCGCCGACGAGTTCCTCGTGCTCTCGGCGCGCGACGTCCTCGCCGTCGTGGTGCGCTGACGCGCTTCGCTTTCGGAAAGGCCCGGATCCTCGGATCCGGGCCTTTCTGCGTGCATGGCAGGAAACCCGCGATGGATGGCAGGGCACCGGGGCCGCCCGGGCGCGGTGCGGGCGTAGGCTGACTCGGTGACCCAGGCTCCCTCCATCCGCTCCACTCAGGGAGAGGGCGCCGGAGCCCTCTACGCGCTCGGTGCATACGTGCTGTGGGGCATCCTGCCGCTGTACTTCGTCGCGCTCGCCCCGACCGGGCCGTGGGAGGTCGTCGCCTGGCGCGTCGTGCTCTCGCTCGTGTTCTGCGCCATCCTGCTGACCGTCACGCGCGGATGGGGCCGGATGATCGCCGTCCTGCGCCGCCCGCGCCTCGCGCTGCTGATGGGGCTGGCCGGCGTCCTGATCTACGGCAACTGGCAGGTCTTCGTCATCGCGGCGCAGAGCGACCAGGTGCTGGAGGCGAGCCTCGGCTACTTCATCAACCCGATCACGACCGTGCTGCTCGCGGTGCTCGTGCTGCACGAGCGGCTGCGCATCCTGCAGTGGGTGGCGATCGGCGTCGCCGCCGTCGCCGTCATCGTGATCATCGTCGCGTACGGAGACGTCCCCTGGTACGCGCTCATGCTCACGGCGACGTTCGGCGTCTACGGCCTCGTGAAGAAGCAGGTCGGCGGCACGGTGGACGCGACGAGCGGCCTCGCGCTCGAGACGCTGTGGCTCACGCCTCTCGCGATCGTGCAGCTCGTGATCGTCGCCGCGACGACCGGCCTCACGCTCGGCACCGCCGGGGTCTGGCACACGATCCTGCTGCTCTCGGCGGGCGCGGTCACCGCCGTGCCGCTGCTGCTGTTCGCCGCCGGATCGAGCCGCGTGCCGCTCGCGACGATGGGCATGCTGCAGTTCGCCGGGCCCATCCTGCAGTTCATCGTGGGCGTCACGATCCTGCACGAGCCGATGCCGGCCTCGCGCTGGATCGGCTTCGGCATCGTGTGGATCGCCTGCATCCTGTTCACCGTCGACCAGGTGCAGCACGCGCGCCGGTCGCGCCACGCGCCCGTGCCGATCGACGTCGGGGTCTGACTCTCGAGGACCGGATCGCACGGCTTCGCATCACCCACGGAAAGGCAGGTTGCGACGCAGGATGCCCACACCGGTAACGATTTGATCGCGAATAGCTGTGCAGTCTGCTCAGAAGGGCACAGGAAAACACGGTGGAAACAAATCCCGAGTAGATTTCCGTCCATTACCCGCGGCCGTCGGCGCTCTCCCTGGGGGCGTCGGCAACCAGTCCCCTACACGCGGGTCCTGATGAAAGGACGGAACCACAATGGTTCGATCCCGGAAGCTGATCGGCGCCCTGGCCCTCACAGGCGTCGCAGCTCTGACCCTTGCCGGCTGTGCGGCCGGCGGCGGTGGCGCGACCTCCGCCGCCCCGAGCGAGGAGCCCGAGGAGTCGCAGGCGGCCGCGGGCCCGACCTGCGAGCCCGCCACGGAGCCCGTCGGCGAGGTCGGCGGCGAGCTCTCGCTCAAGATCGGCACGGCGCTGCCGGTGACCGGCACGCTCGCCTTCCTCGGCCCGCCCGAGATCCAGGGCGTCAACTACGCCATGTCGCTCATCAACGAGTACACCGAGACCTCGGGTCTCACGGTCGAGGTCGTGCACGGCGACTCGGGCGACACCGACAACAAGGCGTACGAGACCGAGATTCCGCGTCTGCTGAGCGAGGACGTGTCGGCGATCATCGGCGCGGCCTCGTCGGGCACGTCGCTGCAGTTCATCGATCAGGTCGTCGGCGACGGCGTGATCCAGTTCTCGCCCGCCAACACCTCCGACGCCTTCACCACGTACGACGACAACTGCCTTTACTTCCGCACGGCTCCGTCGGACGTGCTGCAGGGCGCGGTGCACGGCAACTTCCTCGCCTCGGAGGGCTACCAGTCCCTCGGCCTCATCGTCCTGAACGACGCCTACGGCACGGGTCTGGCGAAGTACATCACGGAGGCGTTCGAGGGTGCCGGCGGTGAGGTCGTCGCGGCCCCGACGTTCAACACCGGTGACACGTCGTTCGACGCGCAGATCTCCGAGGTGCTGGCTCAGGACCCCGAGGCCATCACGGTGATCAGCTTCGACGAGGCCGAGACGCTGCTGCCGTCGCTGATCGAGCAGGGCTTCGACGCCGAGGACCTGTTCCTGGTGGACGGCAACATGTCGGCCTACACGGACTTCCCGGAGGGACTGCTCGAGGGCGCCCGCGGCACGTACCCCGGCCCGACGCCGCAGGACGTGCAGGACTTCGTGGACGGCCTGGACGCCTACGTCGCCGAGGCCGGCGTCGAGCCGCTGAAGGACTACACCTACGCGCCCGAGTCGTTCGACGCCGTGAACCTGCTCGCGCTCGCCGCGCTGGCGAGCGGCTCGACCGACCCCGAGGCGATCTCGGGCAAGCTGCAGGAGGTCTCCGGCGGCATCGAGGGCGGCACGAAGTGCACGACGTTCGCGGAGTGCGCCGACATCATCCTCGAGGGCGGCCAGGCCGACTACGACGGCGTCTCGAGCCCGATCACGTTCGATGAGGTCGGTGACCCGACCGAGGGCATGATCAACATCTACGAGTACGGCCCCGACAACACCTACGCGCCGTACGAGGGCTGATCCCTCCCGGTGCCACGAAGCGCCCCGTCTCCCTCGGGAGGCGGGGCGCTTCCGCGTGCGTGGGTGGTTCTTGCCACGGGCCGCGCCGCGTCTCCTGAGAGCCGGGCTGCCCGAGGCAAACCGAGCCCTCCGGACGCGCAAGAGCCCCGGCCCGCGAGGCGGGCCGGGGCACTGAGAAGGGTTACGCGCCGAGGGTGCCGAGGTAGAGCTCGGTGACCTTCGGGTCGTTCAGCAGCTCGCGACCCGTGCCGGTGTAGGCGTCGCGGCCCTGGTCGAGCACGTAGCCGCGGTCGCAGATCTGCAGGCATCGGCGGGCGTTCTGCTCGACCATGATGCACGTCACGCCGGCCTTGTTGATCTCCGAGACGCGCAGGAACGCCTCATCCTGTCGCACAGGCGACAGGCCCGCGGAGGGCTCGTCGAGCAGCAGCACCTTCGGGTCCATCATGAGTGCGCGGCCCATCGCGACCATCTGCCGCTCGCCGCCGGACAGGCCGCCGGCGCGCTTCTTCAGGCCGCCGCCCTTGGCGAGGTCGGGGAAGATGCCCATCACGAAGTCGACCCGCTCGGCGAACAGGCGCGGCTTCTGGTACGTGCCCATCTGCAGGTTCTCCTCGATCGTGAGCGAGGGGAACACGTTGTTCGTCTGCGGGATGAAGCCGACGCCCTTGGCGACGAGCTTGTCGGCCTTGAGGCCCGTGATGTCCTCGCCGCCGAGGGTGATCTTCCCCTCGCGGACCTTCACCTGCCCGAAGATCGCCTTCAGCAGCGTCGACTTGCCGGCGCCGTTCGGGCCGATGATGCCGATCAGCTCGCCCTGGTGGGCCGTCAGCGAGCAGCCGTTCAGGATGTTGATGCCGGGCAGGTAGCCCGCGTGCACGTCGTCGACGAACACGACGGGGGTGTCGGCGGTCGCGGTGCCCTGCGGTGCGGCGGCGGTCTGCTCGCTCACTTGTCGTCCTCCTTGTCGAGCTCGGCGGAGGCCTCCGACTCGAGCGCGGTGACGTCGACGGCGGCCGAGGCCGCCGCGTCCGTCGTGGGGTCGGCCTCGATGACCGGGATGCGGCCGGTCACGACGCCGAGGTCGAGCTCCTGGTGCGCGCCGAGGTAGGCGTCGATCACCGCGGGGTTCTTCATGACCTCGTCGGGTGCGCCCTCGGCGACGACCTTGCCCTCCGCCATCACGACGACCCAGTCGGCGATGTGGCGCACCATGTGCATGTCGTGCTCGACGAACAGCACGGTCATGCCCTCGTCCTTCAGATCCAGGATGTGATCGAGCAGCGACTGCGTCAGGGCCGGGTTCACGCCGGCCATCGGCTCGTCCAGCATCACCAGGTTCGGGCTCGTCATGAGGGCGCGTGCCATCTCGAGGAGCTTCTTCTGACCGCCCGAGAGGCCGGCCGCGAGGTCGTCGCGCTTCGCGTCGAGCTTGAACTTCACGAGCAGCTCGCCGGCGCGGTCCTCGATCTCGCGGTCCTGGGAACGCCACAGGGAGGGGATGAGGCTGTGCCAGAACCGCTCGCCGCGCTGGCCGGTCTGGCCGAGCTTCATGTTGTCCATGACGCTCAGGCGGCCGAGTGCCTTGGTGAGCTGGAACGTGCGCACCAGGCCCATCCGGGCGACCTTGTGCGCGGGCACGCGCGCGAGGTCCTTGCCGTCGTACGACCACGTTCCCGTGTTGGGCTTGTCGAAGCCCGTCAGCAGGTTGAACAGCGTGGTCTTGCCGGCGCCGTTCGGGCCGATCAGCGCTGTGATCGCGCCCCGGGGGATCTCGAGGTGCTCCACGTCCACGGCCGTGAGGCCGCCGAACGTGCGGGTGACGTTGTCGGCGATGATGATCGGGTCGACCTTCGAGACCCCGGGCCGGGCGTCGCCGACGTGCAGTCCCGTGGTCTTGGGGCGCTGCACGGGCGCCGTCATCGGGTGGTGGTTCTCGGACGTGCTGTCAGCGGACAAAGGTCAGCTCCTTCTTGTCGCCGAGGATGCCCTGCGGCATGAAGACGACGAGCAGCATGAGAGCGACACCCACGAGGATGAAGCGCAGCGTACCCGCCTGAACGGTCGACATGAAGGGCAGGATGCCCGCGTCGACCAGCGCGGGGAGGACGTTCGACAGGAACGTCTGGATCACCCAGAACACGAGCGATCCGAGCAGCGGACCGAACACGGTGGCCGCACCGCCGAGCAGCAGCGCCGTCCACACGAAGAACGTCAGCGACGTCACGTACACGCCCGGGCTGACGGCCGAGGGGAGCGCGTACACGACGCCGCCCGCGGCCATGATGACGCCGCCGAGCACGAGCGACTGCATCTTGTACGAGAAGACGTTCTTGCCGAGCGAGCGGATCGCGTCCTCGTCCTCGCGGATGCCCTTCATCACGCGGCCCCACGGGCTGCGCGTGAGCATCCACATCACGAGCACGGCGAACGCGAGGGTCAGCAGGCCCATGATGCGCACCCACCAGCCGGTCTCGTTGTAGGTCCACGGTCCGAAGCCGTACGTGCCGGGCGGGATCGGGTTCATCTCGCGGAAGCTGCCGTGGTAGCCCGACAGGCCGTCGGCCGATCCGGTCACGTCCGCGAACTGCGTCGTGAGGAACAGCAGGCGCAGCACCTCTGCCGCAGCGATCGTGGCGATCGCGAGGTAGTCGCCGCGCAGGCGCAGCGTCGGGATGCCCAGGATGAGCGCGAACACGGCCGCGGCCGCGAGCCCGACGAGCGCGGCCAGCCACCAGGGGAAGCCGAACGTCAGGACCGAGATGGCGTAGCCGTACGCGCCGAGGGCCATGAAGCCCGCGACACCCATGTTGATCAGGCCGCCGTAGCCGAAGTGCATCGCGAGGCCGAGTGCGGCGATCGCGTAGCCCAGCGTCGCGGGGCTGAGGACCGAGGACAGCGTGTTCTCGAAGATCTGCAACCAGTTCATGAGCGCCGCCTATCCGATTCGCTCGCGGCGGCCGAGGATGCCCTGCGGCCGGACCAGAAGGATGATGATGAGGACCACGAGCGCACCGGCGTATCGCAGGTCGGCCGGGATCCAGAGGCTCGACGCCTCGGTGAGGATGCCGATGATGATCGCGCCGATGAGCGCGCCGAACGCGGTGCCGAGACCGCCGAGCGTGACCGCCGCGAACACGAGCAGCAGGATCTGCGCACCCATGTCCCAGCGGATGCCGGGGCGGTAGTAGGCGTACAGGATGCCCGCGAGACCCGCGAGCGCGCCCGAGATGATCCACACGATGCGCACGACGTGGTCGACGTCGATGCCGGACGCCGCCGCGAGCGACGGGTTGTCGCTGATGGCGCGGGTCGCCTTTCCGAGCCGGCTGCGCGTGAGCCACAGCGCGAAGGCGACGATCACGACGATCGAGATGCCCATCGAGATCAGGTCGTTGAGCGTCGTGGTCACGGCGCCGAACAGCGGGATCGTGACCGAGGGCACGATGGCCGGCAACTGGGCCGTGTCGCCGCCGATGAAGTACTGGAAGATGTAGCGCATCGCCAGCGACAGGCCGATCGACAGGATCATCAGCTGCACGACGCCCGTCCCCTTGCGCCGCAGGGGGCGCCAGATGATGACGTCCAGCACGAAGCCCAGTACCGCGCTCAGCACGATCGCGACGGGGATGCCGAGCCACACCGGCAGGGCGAGGGTGGCGGGGCCGACCAGGAACAGCGCCGCGACGGCGCCGAAGGTCACCATCTCCGCGTGCGCGAAGTTCGAGATGCCCGTGGTGCCGAACACCAGCGAGAGTCCGACGGCGGCGAGCCCGAGCATCAGACCGAAGTTGATGCCCTGGAAGATGCGCTGCACCAGCTGGTCGAAGAAGCCCGTGACGTTGCGCTCCGCCTCGCCGATGAAGAAGTTGGCGGCCGTGATGCCGCCGGGGCCGACCGTCACCTCCTTCACGTTCGGGGTGTCGTCCTCGCCGGTCTCGTCGACGACCGCGATGCCGTCCGGCAGGGTCGACTCGTCGAGCGTGACGACGTACACCGAGTCGTTCTCGGGTACCTTCACGCCCCAGCGGCCGTCCGCGTCGGTCACGACCTCCTGGACGCCGCCGGCGCCGTCGACCGTGAGCTCGACGCCCTCGAGGGGCTCGCCGTCGAGCCGCACGTTGCCGTTGATGGAATAGGGGTCACCTTCCGCCGCGTGCGCGGCCGCGGGCAGCAGCAGCGCGGCGAGGAAGGCGGCGAAGAACGTCGCGAGAGCGACGATCGCGCCGGATCGGGTACGCCTCAAGGAGGCGGTTCTGGGGTTCATTGATCCTCCGGTCCGCGGGCGGCGGGTGGGGTAGCGCCGCACCGGGGTGCGTGAACGGGTCGTTCAAACGTAAGACCCTAATATGACGGGATCGTTTCGGGCGTGTCCCATCCCGTGGTCATGAGCAATCTGCACACAGCAGATCCCTCTTCGTCGAGCGATCTGCATCCGGAATATCTCCAGCCCCGCGAGCCTTAGAATTCCTATACGGGGGAGGATGGCACACCCGGCCCCTTCCGCGATACGAGCTCATCCACATCGCTCAGGCGGGAGAATCGTCTTGACTGACCACGATCCGTTCGGCTTCGTCGGACTCACCTACGACGACGTGCTGCTCCTTCCGGGCCACACGGACGTCATCCCCAGCGAGGCCGACACGTCGTCGCGCCTCACGCGCAACATCCGCGTCGCGGCCCCGCTGCTCTCCAGCGCGATGGACACCGTGACCGAGTCGCGGATGGCGATCGCCATGGCCCGTCAGGGCGGCATCGGCATCCTGCACCGCAACCTCTCGATCCAGGATCAGGCGAGCGCGGTCGACCGCGTCAAGCGCAGCGAGTCGGGCATGATCACCGACCCGATCACGACGACCCCCGACGCGACGATCGAGGAGGTCGACGCGCTGTGCCGCAAGTACCGGATCTCCGGTCTGCCGGTCGTGGACGAGTCGGGCCGCCTCGTCGGCATCGTCACGAACCGCGACATGCGCTTCGTCTCGGAGTTCGAGCGCACGACGACGCTCGCGAAGGACGTCATGACGGCCGAGGGTCTTGTGACCGGCCGCGTGGGCATCTCGCCCGAAGAGGTCGTGGCGCTCTTCGCCAAGCACCGCGTCGAGAAGCTGCCGCTCGTCGACGACGAGGGCAAGCTCACGGGCCTCATCACCATCAAGGACTTCGACAAGAGCGAGAAGTACCCCAACGCCACCAAGGACGCGCTCGGTCGCCTCCGCGTGGGCGCGGCCATCGGCTTCTTCGGCGACGCCTGGGAGCGGGCAGAGGCGCTGCGCGACAAGGGCGTCGACGTGCTCGTCGTCGACACCGCGAACGGCCAGTCGCAGGGCGTGATCGATCTCGTCAAGCGGCTGAAGGCCGATCCGACCTTCGCGCACATCGACGTCGTCGGCGGCAACGTCGCGACGCGCGAGGGCGCGCAGGCGCTCGTCGACGCGGGCGTCGACGCGGTCAAGGTCGGCGTCGGCCCGGGCTCCATCTGCACCACGCGCGTGGTCGCGGGTGTGGGCGTGCCGCAGGTCACCGCGATCTACGAGGCGTCGCTCGCCGCCCGCCCTGCGGGAGTGCCGGTCATCGCCGACGGCGGCCTGCAGTATTCGGGCGACATCGCCAAGGCGCTCGTCGCCGGTGCGGACACCGTGATGCTCGGATCGCTGCTCGCGGGCACCGAGGAGGCGCCGGGAGACATCGTGTTCCAGGGCGGCAAGCAGTTCAAGCTGTACCGCGGCATGGGGTCGCTCGGCGCGATGCAGACGCGCGGCAAGCAGACGTCCTACTCCAAGGACCGCTACTTCCAGGCGGATGTGCCGAACGACGACAAGCTGATCCCCGAGGGCATCGAGGGGCAGGTGCCGTACCGCGGCCCGCTGTCCGCCGTCGTGCATCAGCTCACGGGCGGCCTGCGGCAGTCGATGTTCTACGTCGGCGCGCGCTCGATCGACGAGCTGAAGGCGCGCGGCAAGTTCGTGCGCATCACGTCGGCTGGGCTCAAGGAGTCGCACCCGCACGACGTGCAGATCGTGGTCGAAGCGCCCAACTACCGCCGCTGATCCGCTGCAGATCCGAAGGGATCCGCGCATCCGAAGCCCTTTCATCCCGAGACGGCCTTCGGATCCGTGGATCCCTTCGCTTTCGCGGGTCTTCCGAGGGCCGGGTGACCGGACTAGCGTGACCGGCATGTGCCGCAACATCCACACTCTCCACAACTTCGAGCCCGCGGCCACCTCCGAGGAGGTGCACGCCGCGGCGCTGCAGTACGTCCGCAAGGTCGCGGGCACGACGAAGCCGTCGAAGGCGAATCAGGAGGCCTTCGACCACGCCGTGCACGAGATCGCGCACGTCACGCAGCACCTGCTCGACGCGCTCGTGACGAACGCGCCTCCCAAGAACCGCGACGTCGAGGCCGCCAAGGCGAAGGCCCGCTCGGCCGCCCGCTACGCCGCCTGAGCCGAGACCCCGCTACTCGCCCACCGGCGGGCGAGCGGAGCCGGAGACTCCGCAAGGCGTCCCGGGGCGCCGGGTAGGCTGTGACGGTGACGACGGACATCGAGCTGGGCCGCGGCAAGCGCGCACGACGGGCGTATTCGTTCGACGACATCGCGGTGGTGCCCTCCCGCCGCACCCGGAACCCGGAGGACGTCACGACCGACTGGTCGATCGACGCCTTCCACTTCGACATCCCGGTGCTCGGCGCGCCGATGGACTCCGTGGTGAGCCCCCGGACGGCGATCATGCTCGGTCAGCTCGGCGGCCTGGGCGTGCTCGACCTCGAGGGCCTGTGGACGCGGTACGAGGATCCCGAGCCGCTGCTCGCCGAGATCGCGTCGCTTCCCGACGAGGTCGCGACGAGCCGCATGCAGCAGCTGTACTCCGAGCCCGTCAAGCCGGAGCTCGTCACGGCGCGCATCAACGAGATCCGCGCCGCGGGCGTCACGGTCGCCGGCTCGCTCACGCCGCAGCGCACCCAGGAGCTCTACCAGACGGTCGTCGCGGCCGGTGTGGATCTGTTCGTGATCCGCGGCACCACGGTGTCGGCCGAGCACGTCTCGAGCGAGGCCGAGCCCCTCAACCTGAAGAAGTTCATCTACGACCTGGATGTGCCGGTGATCGTCGGCGGCGCCTCGACCTACACCGCCGCACTGCACCTCATGCGCACGGGAGCGGCGGGCGTGCTCGTCGGCTTCGGCGGCGGCGCGGCGTCCACGACGCGCGCGACGCTCGGCATCCACGCGCCGATGGCGAGCGCCGTGGCGGATGTCGCCGGTGCGCGCCGCGACTACCTCGACGAGTCGGGCGGCCGCTACGTGCACGTGATCGCCGACGGCGGCGTGGGCACGTCCGGCGACATCGTCAAGGCGCTCGCGATGGGCGCCGACGCCGTCATGCTCGGCGTCGCGCTCGCGCGGGCGACGGACGCCCCCGGCGCGGGCTTCCACTGGGGCCCCGAGGCGCACCACGCCAAGCTGCCGCGTGGCCGGCGCGTGCGGGTCCCGCAGGTCGGGACGCTCGAGCAGGTGCTCTACGGGCCGGCGCAGCTGGCCGACGGCACGGCGAATCTGATCGGTGCGCTGCGCAAGTCGATGGCGACGACCGGCTACTCCGACCTCAAGGAGTTCCAGCGCGTCGAGGTCGTCGTCGCCCCGTATGACCACTGACCCCGCACCCGAGGTGCTCGACTTCCCGCCGACGCTGCGGGAGGTCATGCTGCGCCCGCGCTGGCTCGCCATGCTCGCGTTCGCGCTGCTGGTCGCCGGTGTGTTCGCCTGGCTGGGGCAGTGGCAGCTCTCGAGCGCGATCGACACGGATCCCGTGCCCGAGGGGGCGACGGAGGAGGTCCGGCCGATCGAGGACGTGGTCGCGCCGGGGCAGTACCTCGAGGAGCCGCTCGTCGGACAGCGCGTCGAGGTGGCCGGCCGCTGGGTTCCCGGCGACTTCATCGTGGTGTCCTCGCGCTACAACGACGGCGTCGAGGGCTTCTGGGTCACAGGCCAGTTCCGCGTGGATGCCGAGCGGCCGACCTCGATCGCCGTGGCCGTCGGCTGGGCGCCGACGCGCGAGCGCGCCGACGCCGCCGTCGAGGCGCTGAACGGCCTGGCGACGTCGGCTCCGGAAGGGTCGGCGGATCCGGTCTCCCTCACGGGCCGCATCATCTCGGACGAGGGCGCCGTGCTGCCGCCGGCGGGCGCCGATCCGCTCGAGCTGACCCGGATGTCGCCGGCCGCGCTGCTGAGCCGCTGGCACGAGCCCGACGGATCGCCCGTCGCGGCGATCGACGTCTACCGGCCCTATCTGACGTCGTCGGACCCGACGGGCGGGCTGGGCGATGCGGGGCTGGAGGCGATCTCGTCACCCGCTCCCGAGCTGGCGAGCCCCGTCAACTGGCTCAACATCTTCTACGCGGTCGAATGGGCGGTGTTCGCCGGCTTTGCCTTCTACCTCTGGTACCGCCTCGCGAAAGATGCTTGGGAGCGCGAGCTCGAGGAGCGCGAAGGCGTCACCGACCCCGACGAGGACTAGCTCGCGCGCGCGGTGCCCCGGCCGTGCGGCTCGAGCACGATCACGGGCGTCTCGCCGGAGCGCAGCGCCGCGAGGTCGTTCAGGTCGCCGTCGTAGCTGTCCATGGCGCGGAACGCCTCCCACAGCCGGTCGCGCTCGGCGCCCTTCGCCTCGGTGGCGATGACCTCGCGCTGCTCGCCGCCGGGCAGGTCGACGGATGCCACGGGATTCGCCTGCAGATTCAGCCACCACGCAGGCGGTGCATCGCCCCAGCCGTTCATCGCCATGGTGACGAGGTTCGAGCCGTCCTCGAAGTACGCGAGGATCGCGATCCGCTCGGCGCCCGAGCGGCGCCCGATCGTGTGCAGCCGCATCATGCCGAACACCCGAGGCGTGGGTCGGCGCAGGCCGAAGCGTCCGCCGGTCAGCCGGTACAGCCCGCGATGCACGCGCCACGCGGTCGTGATGAACCAGCGCGGCGGGATGCGCGGGGAACCGGCGTCGGGGTCCTCGTGCTGCGTGTCGGGTGCCACGAGCGATCCTCTCTTCCCCCGCCTCGAATGGTACCGACGGCGGGGGTCCGCGCAATGCTCCGCGGGGATCGGACGCTCAGCGACCCCACGTAGACTGAGATCCATGCCGCAGCCCAAGCTCGCCACGTTCCCGCAGATCCGTGGGGCGCTGCGGTTCTACCAGATCTGCTCCGTCATCACCGGTGTCGGCCTGCTGCTGCTGTGCGCCGAGATGGTGCTGAAGTACACGCCCCTCGCCGTCGAGCTGTTCTTCCTCGACTCGCAGGGACTGTTCGCATTCCGCGAGGTCGTGCCGCAGGGCGACGAGCTCGTCTCGACGGGCGACGGCATCAACCTGTCGCTCGGCATCCTGATCGTGCACGGCTGGTTCTACGTCGTGTACCTGTTCGCGTGCTTCCGGGTCTGGAGCCTGATGCGCTGGCCGTTCTGGCGGTTCATCCTGCTCGCCGGCGGCGGCGTCATCCCGTTCCTCTCCTTCTTCATGGAGTTCGTCGTCGCGCGCGACGTGAAGCGCTACCTGGCCGAGCGCGAGACAGCGGCCGCCGAGAAGAAGGCCGCGCAGGCCCAGGAGGTCACCCAGTGACGGAAGCCGCAGACGTCTCGCAGGACACCGTCCAGCGTCCCGTTCTGGTCGTCGACTTCGGCGCCCAGTACGCGCAGCTGATCGCGCGCCGCGTGCGCGAGGCCGGGGTCTTCAGCGAGCTGATCCCGCACACCGCCACCGCGGAGGAGATCGCGGCGCACGATCCGGTCGCGATCATCCTGTCGGGCGGCCCGTCCTCGGTGTACGAGCCCGGCGCGCCCACGCTGGATGAGAAGGTGTTCGACCTCGGCGTGCCGACGCTCGGCATCTGCTACGGCTTCCAGGTCATGGCGCAGTCGCTGGGCGGCGAGGTCGCCAACACGGGGCTGCGCGAGTACGGAGCGACCGACGCGGCGCTCGTGGGCGACGGCGGCGTGCTGCTCGGCGGCCTGCCGGCAGCGCAGAACGTGTGGATGAGCCACGGCGACCAGGTCTCGCAGGCTCCGGAGGGCTTCGAGGTGCTGGCCTCCACCGCCGCCACCCCCGTGGCCGCGTTCGGCAACGCCGAGAAGAACTTCTACGGCGTGCAGTGGCACCCCGAGGTCAAGCACAGCGACCACGGCCAGCAGGTCATCGAGAACTTCCTGCACAAGGCCGTCGGGCTGCCGGCCGACTGGAACGCGGGCAACGTGATCGCCGAACAGGTCGAGCGCATCAAGGCGCAGATCGGCGACGCGCGCGTGATCTCGGCGCTGTCGGGCGGCGTGGACTCGGCCGTGTCGACCGCGCTCGTGCACAAGGCCGTCGGCGACCAGCTCACGGCGGTGTTCGTCGACCACGGCCTGCTGCGCAAGGGCGAGCGCGAGCAGGTCGAGAAGGACTACGTCGCCTCGACGGGCGTGCGCCTGATCACGGTCGACGCCGAGGACGTGTTCCTCGGTCACCTCGCCGGCGTCACCGACCCCGAGGAGAAGCGCAAGATCATCGGCCGCGAGTTCATCCGCGCGTTCGAGAAGGTGCAGCTCGACCTCGTCGCCGAGGCCAAGGAGTCCGGCGAGAAGGTCAAGTTCCTCGTGCAGGGGACGCTCTATCCCGACGTCGTCGAGTCGGGCGGCGGCGCGGGCACCGCGAACATCAAGAGCCACCACAACGTCGGCGGCCTCCCGGAGGACCTCGACTTCGAGCTCGTCGAGCCGCTGCGCACGCTGTTCAAGGACGAGGTGCGCGCGATCGGTCGCGAGCTCGGCATCCCCGAGGCGATCGTCGGACGCCAGCCGTTCCCCGGACCGGGCCTCGGCATCCGGATCATCGGCGAGGTCACGCGCGAGCGCCTGGACATCCTGCGCGAAGCGGATGCGATCGCGCGCGAGGAGCTCACGAAGGCCGGTCTCGACAACGAGATCTGGCAGTGCCCGGTCGTGCTGCTGGCCGACGTGCGCTCCGTGGGCGTGCAGGGCGACGGCCGCACGTACGGGCACCCTGTCGTGCTGCGCCCCGTCTCGAGCGAGGACGCCATGACCGCGGACTGGACCCGCCTGCCCTACGACGTGCTGTCGAGGATCTCGAACCGGATCACGAACGAGGTCCGCGAGATCAACCGCGTCGTGCTGGACGTCACCTCGAAGCCCCCGGGCACGATCGAGTGGGAGTGAACAGCTGAGAGGCCGCCCTTTCGAGGGCGGCCTCTCGCGTGTCAGGACGCGGCGCGATCCCGGCCCGGGATGGCCTCGATCAGCCGCACCGTGTACGGATCGCGCGGTGACCGGAACAGCTCGGCGGTCGATGCGCTCTCCACGAGACGACCGTGCTCGAGGACGCTCACCTCCTCCGAGATCTGCCGCACGAGGCTGAGATCGTGCGAGATGAACAGGTAGGTCAGGCGATCCCTGTCGCGCAGGTCCATCAGCAGGTCGACCACCTGCGCCTGCACCGTGACGTCGAGCGCGGAGGTGGGCTCATCGAGGACGAGGATCTCCGGACCGAGCGCGAGAGCCCGCGCGATGGCGACGCGCTGTCGCTGTCCGCCGGAGAGCTCGCGCGGGCGGCGGCCGAGCAGCTCGCGGGGGAGCGCGACGTGGTCGAGCGCCTCGGCCGCCCGGCGACGTCGTGCGGCGGTGGACCGCTCGCCCGCGAGAGCGAGGGGCTCCTCGATCAGCCGCTGCACGGACAGGCGCGGGTCGAGCGCCGCCAGCGGGTTCTGATAGACGAGCTGCAGGCGACGGGCGTGCGGGTTCGCATGCGGGGCGCGTTCGCTGAGCGTGCGGTCGCCGACCGCGACCGTGCCCGCATCGAACCCCGTGATGCCCGCGACGATGCGCGCGATCGTGGACTTGCCGGATCCGGATTCCCCGACGAGGGCGTGCACGCCGCCTCGGCGGATGCGCAGATCGACCCCGTCGACCGCAGGGCGGGGCGCTCCCGGGAAGCTCTTGACGAGCCCGCGCACCTCGATGGCGGCAGGCGCGCTGTCGCTGATCGCGTGGAGGCGATCGCGATAGCGCTCGGGGCTCAGCGCGGGGGCGTTGGCGAACAGCGTGCGCGTGTAGTCGGCGCTCGGCGCGTCGAGCACGTGCGCGGTCTCACCGGCGTCCACCACCCGTCCGGCGTGCAGCACCGCGATCTGGTCGGCGCGGTCGCGCGCGAGGGCCAGGTCATGGGTGATGAACAGCACCGCGAGCCCGAGATCGCGGCGCAGCGCGTCGATCAGGTCGAGGATCGTCCGCTGCACCGTGACGTCGAGCGCCGATGTCGGCTCGTCGGCGATGAGCAGGCGCGGCGATCCGACGATCGCGATCGCGATCAGGACGCGCTGCAGCTGGCCGCCGGACAGCTCGTGCGGGTGAAGCCGCAGCTTGTGCGCCGCGTCCGCGATGCCCACGCGCTCCAGCAGCTCCACGGCGCGCGGGGTGCGCTGGGGCCGCGGCACGCCGCGGCGGCGCAGCTCCTGCCGTAGCCGCGAGCCGATGGTCTGGAGCGGATCGAGCGAGCTCAGCGGATCCTGCGGGACGAATCCCACCTCGCTGCCGCGCAGCCCGCGCCACGCGCGGTCGTCGAAGCCTGTCACGTCGTGGGCGCCGACGCGCACCGATCCGGCGGTGATGGCGCCGTTGCGGGGGAGCAGCCCGGCGGCGGCCAGCGCGATCGTCGACTTCCCGGATCCCGACTGACCGACCAGCGCGAGCGTGCGCCCCGGCGGGATCGTGAGGGACACGTCGGAGACCACGCCGGTCGTGTCGCGACCGCGGCGGTACGCGACCGACAGGCGGTCGATCGCGAGGACCGGCGCGTCCGCGCTGGGACGTTCTCCCGACGCCTGCGCGTCCCCAGGCGCGATGCGGGTGTCCAACTCGGTGATGGTCATGCGTCCCTTCCGTTCCGTGTGTCGGTCAGCAGCCCCGCGACGCGGCCGATGGACAGCACCGTGACCACGATCACGAGTCCGGGCAGCAGCGTGAGCGTCGCGTTGGACGAGATGTACTCGCGCCCCTCGGCGACGAGCAGGCCCCACTCCGGCTCGGGCGGCGGGGCGCCGTAGCCGAGGAAGCTGAGGGCCGCGATCCAGAGGATCGACGAGCCGAACTGCAGGGTCGTCATGGACAGCACGGGCCCGTACGAGTTCGGCAGCACGTGGCGTCCCAGGACGGCGAGCGTGCCGAGACCGAGGTGACGGCTGGACTCCACGAAGGTCAGGGCGCGCACGCGCAGCACCTCCGAGCGCATGAGTCGCGCGAACGTGGCGACCGACGCGATCCCGACCGCGATCGCGGCGTTGATGGCGCCGAAGCCCAGCGCCACCACGATCACCATCGACAGGAGCAGTCCGGGGATCGACAGCAGGACGTCCACCACGCGGCTGATCACGGCGTCGACCGCGCGGCCGAAGTACGCCGAGATGAGCCCGAGCAGGGAGCCGAGCCCCAGGCCGAGCACGACCGCGATGAACGAGGCGAGCAGCGTGCGGCCGGTGCCGTGGATCACGCGCGCGAGCACGTCCCGCCCCAGGTAGTCCGTGCCGAACCAGTGCACGGGCCCCGGCGGCAGCAGCGTCTCGCCGGGCGCGACCTCCAGCGGATCGTACGGGCTCAGCAGGCCGGGCGCCGCCACCGCCAGCGCGAGCACGAGCAGGAAGCCGATCGCGGCGATGTCGAATCCGCCGAGGCGCCGGCGGCGCGACGCGAGTCGGTGGGGGGTCGATCCCGGTGCGGTGTCGATCACGGCGCTCATGCGTTCGCTCCCTGCTTGTCCGGTGCCGCGGCGGTCGCCGGCGTGATGGCGGCCGCGGGCTGGGCGGCGAGTGTCAGCGCGCGGGCGGCGCCGAAGCGGCGGCGCGTCGTGGCCAGGCGCGGGTCGATCAGCGGATACACGAGATCCGTGATCAGGTTCACGGTGGTGAAGACGATGGACACGAACATCACCACCGCGAGCACCACCGGTCCGTCCTGCACCCGCACCGACTGCTCGGTGAGGAATCCCAGGCCGGTGCGGGAGAAGATCGTCTCGGAGATGACCGAGCCCGCCAGCAGCTCGCCGACCGTCAGCCCGAGGAGCGTGATGGCGGGGATGGCGCCGTTCTTCAGGATGTGGCGTCCGATGATCCAGCCCGGCGCGGTGCCGGACGCCCGGAGCACGGTGACGAAGGGCTCATCCGCGGCGCGCGTCAGGCCCTGGATCAGCACCTGCGCGATGGGCGCGCTCACGCCGATCGCGAGCGTCGCCGCGGGGAGCACGAGCGACTTGAACCCCTCGTCGCGGATGGAGGAGAACCAGCCCAGCTGATACGCGAACAGCTGCAGCAGGAACAGGCCGATCAGGAAGCTGGGGGTCGCGAGCGCCAGGACGGGGAGGGTGCGGATCGCCGCGCGCAGCCGCGGCCAGGGCGCGAAGACGGCCGCGACCGCGACGACGAGCGCCAGCACGGTCGAGAACAGCAGCGCCAGCCCGGCCAGCTCGAGCGTCTCACCGAGACCCTGGGCCATGAGGTCGGCCACGAGCCGTCCATCGCGCAGCGAGTATCCGAGATCCCCGCTCAGCACGCGCTGCACCGAGATCAGGAACTGCTCGAGCGGTGGACGATCGAGGTTGTAGTAGTTCAGGATGACCTGCGCCTGCTCGGGCGGGATCGGGTTCTGCGGATTGTCGATGCGGCCCTCGATCGGGTCGCCCGGCAGCAGGAACAGCACCGCGTAGACGAACACGTAGGTGAGGGCCACGACGAGCGCGGACTGCCCGAGCCGCCGTGCGATCGCGAATGCGAGTGTCATGGGTGCCGTTCCTGTCTGCCCGCTCAGCGGGTCACTTCTTGTCGGTCCACGTGTCGTAGAACCACGGCCGCGCCTCGTACGTCGTCCGGAAGTCGTGCACGTGGGGCTGGACGCCGAACACCTGGGTGTCGTCGAGGATCGGCAGCGCGTAGGCCTGCTCGATCACGTAGCGCTGGATCTCGCCGACGATCTCCGCGCGCTCCTCGTCGCTCGTCGCCGCGGCCTGCGCGGCGTACAGTCCGTCGAGCGTCTCGTCGGGCTGCGCGAGGTTGTACGAGTTGGTGCCGGTCGATGCGTAGTTCACGGTCTGGCGCACCCAGGCGTCGGCCTCGGGCCATCCGTTGCGGCGCACGCCGATGCTGCCGTCCTCGAGCGTCGCCGAGTAGTTCGCGTAGTCGGTCTCCTTGATCTCGAGTTCGATGCCGAGCTGCTTCAGCTGCCACTGCACGAGCTGGAAAAGGGGCTTCGCGGTGCTGTCGAACACGTCGACGTAGGTCAGGATGTGCAGGCGCTCGCCGTCCTTCGTGCGGTACCCGTCGGCGTCGCGCTCGGTCCATCCGGCCTCGTCGAGCAGGCGGTTCGACTCATCCGGGTCATAGGCGAGCTCGTCCGAGAGGTCGACGTACCCGAACGTGGTGGGCGTGACGGTGCTCGTCGCGACCTGCCAGTTGTCGGTGTAGAGGTCGTCGATGATCTGCTGACGGTCGATGCCGTGCTGCAGCGCCTGGCGTACGCGGACGTCGTCGAGGTGGGGCGCCGACTGGCGCACATCCCACACGTTCGCGTTGCCGGCACCCTGCACGCCCACCACCTGGATGCCCACGTCCTCCAGGGTCTTCTCCTCGCTCGGCAGGACGTAGCGGATCAGGTCCGCCTCGCCGGAGCGGAGCGAACCGAGCCGCACGCTGTCCTCGGTCACGGGGATCACGACGATCTCGTCGAGATAGGCCTCGCCCTGGTGCTCGAGGCTCGGCGGCGCCCAGTCATAGCCCTCGCGCTTGGCGAAGACGATCTCCTCGCCGTACTTCTCCGACTCGACGACGAAGGGACCCGAGCCGATGATGCCCGTGATCTGCGACTGTTTCTCGATCGTCGAGTCGATCGTCGCGTCCGCCACGAGCGACGTGCGCCAGAACGACAGCACGTTGAGGAACGGCGCGTACGGCTCCTTCAGCGTCACGGTGACCGTCTGAGCCGCGTCGTCCGCTTCGACCGACGCGATCGCGGGGAACCAGGTGTTGGCGGGGATGCCGCGCTCGGTGTCGCCGAAGGCCTGCCACTCGAGGTTGCGTTTGACGTTGGCCGCGTCGAGCGCCGTGCCGTCGCTGTAGGTGACCCCCTCGACGATGTCGAAGGTGTAGACGAGGCCGTCCTCGGACACGGTCCAATCCGTCGCGATGTACGGCTGGAGCTCGCCCGTCTCCGGATCGCGGAAGAGGAGGCGGTCCGTGATGTTCGTCACGTACGCGCTGTCCTGCCACGTGCCGCTCGTCTGCAGCTGGGTGTTGCTGGACAGCTCCGCATCGAGGTAGACGAGCGTGCCGCCGCTCTTGTCCGCCTCGCCACCGGCGGCCTGGGCCTGGGGCGTGACCGAGCACCCGACGAGCAGGGCGCCGACGGCCATGGCGCCGGCCAGGCCGAACGCGAGGCGGCGGGTGTGACGTGTGCGCATGGGTACTCCTTCATGGGGACGGAACAGGATCCGCCGACGGGTCCGGCCGTCGGTCAGGCGTCATGCAAGCACGGCGGGCGCGGCCGCGACGGGTCGAAGTCACGGGCGGTAACCCTGTTACGCAACGCGGCGACGCGGGGCGTAACGTTCCCGCGCCGCGCTCCGGCCGCCGCCCTAGAGTCGGGCCCCATGAGCACTGCAGCACCCGTCGGACGCGTCCGCCCCGCCACCTTGGAGGAGTTCGATCGCGAGCTCGATGCCCTGCTGATCGGGGTCGCCGAGCGTGCCGCGGAACAGGAGCGGACCCGCACGCTTCTGCGCGAAGACGTCCGCGCGCTGCAGGCGCTCGGCTTCGGTGCGCTGCGGCTGCCGAAGGAGGACGGCGGGCTCGGCGCCACGTTCGAGCAGCTCGTCGAGCGGGTGGTGCGGATCGCGGCCGCCGACTCGAGCCTCGCGCACCTGTATCGGGGGCACATCGCGTTCGTGGAGGGGCTGCTCGGCGGATACGACTCCGATCCGGCGCACAACCGGCTCTGGGTCGATCGGATCGCCGCGGGCGACCTGGTCGGCAATGCGCAGTCGGAGCGTCAGGAGACAGCGCAGATCACCACGACGCTCGCGCGCGACGGCGAGCGGATCACGCTGACCGGCCGCAAGTACTACACGACGGGGAGCATCTACGCCGACTGGATCCACCTGAGCGCCCTCGACGGAGAGCAGAGGGTCGGGGTCACGGTGTCCGCCCTGGATCCGGGCGTCGATTCGGTCGACGACTGGGACGGCTTCGGCCAGCTGCTCACGGGCACCGGCACGACGACGTTCGATCGCGTGCCGGTCGATCCCGCCGACATCGTGGTGGCGGGCGAGGACGCCCGGCGCGGCGACCACATCGCCTCCGTCTTCCAGATCGTGCTGCTGGCGGTGATCGCGGGCATCGGTCGCGCGGCGCTGCGGGACACGGTCGAGTACGTGCGCCCGCGGCGCCGCATCTTCGGGTTCGCGGGCGAGGCCGCACCGCGCGCCGACGCGCTCGTCCAGGAGACGATCGGCGCGGTCAGCGCGGCGAGCGAGGCCGCCGTGCGGCTCGTGCTCTCCGCGGCACGCGACGTGGACACCGCCCCGCGCGCCACCGCGCCGGCGAGGACCAGGCGTTCGGCGATCTGCTGCTCGGGGTCTTCCGGCTGCAGCAGGTCGTGGCGCCGCTCGTGCTCGATGCCATCACGGAGCTGTTCGAGGTCGGTGGTGCGTCCGCGGTGAGCCGTTCGATCGCGCTCGACCGGCACTGGCGGAACGCCCGCACCGTGCACTCGCACAACCCCGCCGCGCAGCGCCGCCGGGCCGTCGGCGACTTCGAGCTGAACGGCGCGCGGCCGGAGTGGAGGGGTGCCGCGGCGCACACCCCCGCGCCGCCGGTCGTCGCGGATGCGGTCGTGGCGCACCGCACCCCGGAGGCGGCCTCGTGAGCGGGAACCGTCCGGAGCGGAAGCGGCTCATCCTGAACCTGTTCGAGATGAACACGCCCAGCCACATCACGCACGGGCTCTGGCGGCTCCCCGGCAACAACCGAGAGCGCTTCAACGACATCGAGTACTGGATCGAGCTGGCGCAGCTCCTGGAGCACGGCGGCTTCGACGGCGTCTTCCTCGCCGACGTGGTCGGCACGTACGACACCTTCCGCGACGGTCCGGAGACGGCGCTGCGCGAGGGCATGCAGATCCCGAGCAACGACCCGCTGCTCGTCGTGCCGGCGATGGCGGCGGTGACGCGGCGCCTGGGCTTCGGCGTGACCTTCTCCACGACGTACGAGCCGCCGTTCGCCTTCGCGCGACGGATGTCGACGCTCGATCACCTCACCAAGGGAAGGATCGGCTGGAACATCGTCACGTCGTACCTGCCGAACGCCGCGCGCAACTTCGGGCTGGATGCCGAGGTGCCCCACGACAAGCGCTACGAGATCGCGGACGAGTACCTCCACGTGCTGTACAAGCTGTGGGAGGGCTCCTGGGACGATGACGCCGTCCTGCGTGATCGCGACGGGGGCGTCTACACGGATCCCGCCAAGGTGCGCTACATCGACCACGTCGGCGAGCACTTCAAGGTCAAGGGCCCTCACCTGTCCGAGCCTTCTCCGCAGCGCACGCCCGTGCTCTACCAGGCGACGGGGTCGCCCGCCGGCATCGCCTTCGCGGGCAGCCACGCCGAGGTCGTCTTCACGGGTGGCCGCTCGGTGGACGACTTCCGTCGCAACGCGCAGGCGATGCGCGATGCGGCGATCCTGCAGGGCCGGCGCGGCGACGACGTGAAGTTCGTCGTGCAGGCGGGCGTCGTCGTCGGCCGCACCGAGGAGGAGGCGGCGGACAAGCTGCGCGCGTACCGCGCGCACCAGAGCCTCGACGGGATCCTCGCCCACTCGAGCCTGCCGGTGGATCTGACCGCCTATCCGCCGCAGACGCCGATCGCGAGGGTCGTCGACGACGCGCGCGCATCCGGCGTCTCGCTGCCGTTCCTCGCGGGTGCGACGGGGACGGTCGGCGAGGCGCTGCAGCGGATCATCGCCGGCCGGGAGGACCGCTTCTTCGTCTCCGGCACGCCGAAGGTCGTCGCCGACGAGATCGAGCTGTGGCTCGACGAGGCCGGCATCGACGGCATCAACCTGCGTCAGTACCACTCGTTCGACACGGCCCGCGATTTCGCTGAGCTGGTGGTGCCCGAGCTGCGCCGACGGGGCAGGCTGCGCGAGGACGACGCGCCCGCGACGCTGCGCGAGCGCCTGTTCGACCGCGGGGACCGGCTTCCCGAGAACCACACGGGCGCGCGCTATCGCGGTGGCGCCAACCTGCAGTCGCCGATCGACGAGCTGGCAACGGCCCGCTGAGCCGCGTCGCCTCCACGGCGTGGCCCGCCGCTCAGCCCCCGCGGATCCGATGCCGCTCAGCCGCGCTCGGCGATCACGCGGTCGACGAGGCCGTAGTCGACCGCCGCCTCGGCGGTGAACACCCGGTCGCGGTCCGTGTCGTGGCGCAGCTGCTCGCGCGAGCGCCCCGTGTGCGTCGAGAGGATCGCCTCGAGATCGCCGCGCACGCGCACGAGCTCGTCGGCGTGGAGGATCAGATCGGGGATCGCGCCCCGGCTCTGCGCTCCCGGCTGATGAAGCACCACGCGGGCGTGCGGCAGGATGGCGCGCCGCCCCGCCGCGCCCGCCGCGAGCAGCACGGCGCTCGCGCCGACGGCCTGCCCGATGCACGTCGTCGCGACGGGCGGGCGGATGTACTGCATCGTGTCGTGCACGGCGAGCGCCGCCTGCGGATCGCCGCCCTCGGAGTTGATGTACAGCTGGATCTCCCGCTCGGGGCATCGGCTTCGAGGTGCAGCAGCTGCGCGATCAGCGCGTTCGCGACGCCCGCGTCGATGCCCGTGCCGAGGTAGACGACGCGCTCCGTGAGCAGCTCGGAGTAGACATCCATGATCCGGTCGCCGCGCGCGTCCCGTTTGATCACGTTGGGGATGGTGTACGAGGATTTCGACTCGGTCACTTCGTTCCCTCGCTCAATCTGGTCGCTCCGCGACGCATCATGCCGCTGCCTCCGTATTCGCGCTCAGCCCGATCCGGGTCCGCTGCCGCGGCATGAGCTCGTCGAAGCCGCGCACGACCCCGTCGATGAAGCCGTAGTCGAGCGCCTCCTGCGCCGTGTACCAGTGGTCGTGCAGCGAGTCCTCGAACACGCGCTCGAGGGGCTGCCCGGTGTCCGCGGCGATGAGCCCCAGCACCGTGTCGCGCATGTGCCGCAGGTCGTCGGCCTGCAGCTCGACGTCCACCGCGGTGCCGCCGATGCCCGCCGACCCCTGGTGCAGCAGCACCCGCGCGTGTGGCAGCGCTCGCCGCTTGCCCGGCGTGCCCGCCGAGAGCAGGAACTGCCCCGCGCTGGCGGCCATGCCGATCGCGACCGTGGACACGTCGCACGGCACCAGGCGCATGATGTCCCGGATCGCCAGCATGGCGGGGACGGATCCGCCGGGGGAGTGGATCCACAGCGCGATGTCCGCGACGGGATCCTCGGCCGCGAGCGAGAGCAGCTGCGTGGCGAGCAGCGTGCCGTTGTCGTCGTCGAGCGCGCCGTCGAGCATCAGCACGCGGCGGTGGTACAGCTCGCGGCGCGCCTCCGGGGTGAACTGGGGGATCTTCGGTTCGTCTGCCATGGCCCCAGCGTGCGCGCCTCGGGCGCCGCGTGGGGCGGGTTCCACCGTGGGCGGATCCGCCGACGGCAGAGCGGATCAGGCCGCGAGCGCGAGGACCTGGGCGCCGCCGGACATCGCGGGCGCGGGGGCCGGCGCGCTCGCGCGCAGATCGTCCGCGATGCCGGCGGTCAGATCCAGCAGGCTCTCGCCGAGCGCCCCGAGCACGGCCGCGATCATCTCGCTGGATGCCTCCTTGCGCCCGCGCTCCATCTCCGAGAGGTACTGCACGGAGATCCCGGCGCGGCGCGCGACATCCGCGAGCGTCTCCCCGCGCTCGCGCCGCAGGCGGCGCAGCCGCTCGCCCACGAGGTGGCGCCACAGCGGATCCGGATCGGGCGACGGGCCGCGGCGCGCGTCCTCGCGGCCGTCGGGGAGGGGAAGCAGCTCGGCCATGCCCTCACGGTAGGCACCCGGCCGCGCGGGCGCATCCGGTTCCGCCCAGGGCAGAACGGCGACGCGTGAGGCGAGGTCGCCTCCCCTGGCCGTTGAGCGAGCGAAGCGAGTCGAAACGGGGTGACGACGCCCGAGGCTTCAGCCGGTGGCGGTCCGGGCCGTTTCGACTCGTCGCTTCGCTCCTCGCTCAACGGACAGGGGTGTGAGGCCGCTAGGTTGATCGCGTGGCGAGGTACGTGAGGCCCACGGCGGCCGACGCGGTGTTCAACGGGCTTGTGGGCTTCCTGACGCGGATCGGGCTGCCCCTCGCGGGCAGCCGCCTGCTCGCGGTGCGCGGCCGGTCGAGCGGCGAGTGGCGCACGACTCCGGTCAACCCGCTCAGGGTCGCGGGCGAGCGTTATCTGGTGGCCCCGCGCGGGCACACGCAGTGGGTGCGCAACCTCCGCGTCGCGGGCGCGGGGGAGCTGCGCTCGGCGCGCCGGGTGGAGCCCTTCGTTGCGGAGGAGGTCCCCGACGCGGACAAGGCGCCGATCCTGCGCGCCTACCTCGTCGCGTGGGCGTGGGAGGTCGGCCGCTTCTTCGAGGACCTCGACAAGAACGCGACGGACGAGCAGCTGCGCGCCGCCGCGCCGGGGTTCCCCGTCTTCCGCATCCGTCCCATGCGGTGAGGCGGGCTCACACCGCGCGCGTGAGCGGCACCCGGATCGGCTCGTCCTCGAACGGCGACGCCTGGACGACCACGTCGCGCGGGTTCAGCCCGTCATCCGTGCGGTAGCGCTCGAGAAGCCGGGACTCGGCGTCGGCATCGCCCGCGTCGGCGGCGAGCAGCAGGGCGGCGACGTCGTCGATCCACGCCGCCTCGCCCTCGCTCACGCCCCCGCCGGGCGGCTCGATGCGGCCCCAGCCGTCCCACAGCAGCAGCTCGTCGCCGAAGCGGTGCGCGACCTCGTAGATGACCTCCTCGAGCAGAAAGCGGTCGCCGCGCAGCATCGGCACCTCCGGTGCGACGCCGAACGTGTCGGGATCCAGCTCCCCCTCGCGGAAGCGCGCCCAGGCCTGTGCGGCCGTCAGGAAGCCGCGCGCCTGACCGAACGCGATGTCCGTGGGATCGGGGAGCCCGGGCAGCGGGCCCTCGACCTCGGGGTCGAAGCGCCGCCAGCGCCCGTCCAGCCAGGCCTCGACGATCACGTGGTCGTGATGCCAGCCCGGCGTGAAGTAGCCGGCGAAGCCCACGCGGCTGCGCGCGGGGATGCCGTGCTGGCGCAGGGTCGCGACGCACAGCAGCGTGTGGTCGCGGCAGCAGCCCTGCACGCGCGCCGTCGGCGGCCGCGGCCGGTCGAGCGGCGCGGGGTGGCGCGCCTGATCGGTCGACAGGATGTCCTCGACCCAGCGCAGGCAGATGTCGCCGCGCGTCTCGGTGGGCAGCTCCTCGCCCGACGCGCGGTAGTGCACGATGACGTTCCGCGCGATCGCCGACAGGGCGGCAGGATCGCTCGGCAGCGCGTCGAGCAGGGCCGCGTGCGCGCCCGGGGCGGAGTACGGGGTGTGCGCGGCGTGATCGACGGCCGTCACCGGGGTCTTCTCCATGGCGGCATGATGCCACTCGTGCGCTTCGCCGGCCATAAGCTCAGGGTCGCCCAACCTCCGATCCGACGGGAGTCGCCGTGACCTTCTCGCGGTCGAGGCGCACCCGCCCGCCGAGCCGCACGCCCTGACGGCGTACCTCGCGGGCGAGCAGGCGCTCGTCGCGGCCGCCCGGCGCCACCTCGTGTCGGTCGGCGTGCCGAAGCAGCGCATCTCGTTCACGGGCTACTGGCGCATCGGCCGCGCGGGCTGATCTCACATCGCGCCCCGGCGGCGCGTGAGGGATGTGTCACCGGCCGTAACGCGGAAGGGGCGGTGGCGGAAACGACCGCACGGGACGCTGGGGGCAACCGTCCCCGAGGAGCCGCCATGTCGTACGTGAAGCCCGCCGAACTGATCACCGCCATGATCGACGCCGGTGAGTCGAAGATCCTGATGTCCACCCGCGACACGCTGATCCGCGGATTCATGGGAGGCGCGACGCTCACGATCGCCGCCGCGTTCGCCGTGACCGTCTCGACGAACACGGGTGAGCCGCTGATCGGCGCGCTGCTGTTCCCCGTCGGGTTCGTGCTGCTCTACCTGCTCGGGTACGACCTGCTGACGGGCGTGTTCACGCTCGCGCCCCTCGCGCTGTTCGACCGCCGCCCCGGCATCACGCTCGGCGGCATCGGCCGCAATTGGGGGCTGGTGTTCCTGGGCAACTTCGCCGGGGCCTTCACCGTCGCGGTGCTCATGGCGATCTACTTCACGTACGGCTTCACGACCGAGCCGAGCGCGGTCGGGCACGCGATCGGCGAGATCGGTCACGGGCGCACGCTCGGCTACGCGGAGCACGGCTTCGGCGGGATGCTCACGCTGTTCGTGCGCGGCATGCTCTGCAACTGGATGGTGTCGATGGGCGTGGTCGCGGCGATGATCTCGACGTCCGTCACGGGCAAGGTGCTGGCGATGTGGCTGCCCATCATGCTGTTCTTCTACATGGGCTTCGAGCACTCGGTCGTGAACATGTTCCTGTTCCCCGTGGGCCTGCTGCTCGGCGCCGACTTCACGATCATGGACTACCTGATCTGGAACGAGATCCCGACCGTCGTCGGCAACCTCGTGGGCGGCCTGACCTTCGTCGGCCTGATGATCTTCGCGACCCACGGCCGCACGGGCCCGAAGCGCGTGGTCGTGACGCGGCCGAACGGCAAGAGCTTCGCGGCGTCGCCCACGCGCGTTCCCGACCGCCTGCTCGCGCAGGCGCGCGACTGACAACCCGCGGTAGCGGTTCCGGATATCCCGAACCGGGATGTCCGGATCCCTCGGTGGGGCGGGCGGCGGCGCCGTCCTAGCTTTAGGACATGACCACTCAGGCTCCCTCCTCACCGGCCGTCCCGGCCCCGGGTGCTCCCGCCCGACGCCGGCTGCCGGCCCACTCATCGCCGCTGCGGCTCGCGGGCGCTCTCGCGCAGCTCGCGGCCCTCGGCGTCATCGGCCCCATCCTGGCGGGCGCCATCGGGCTGCTGCTCGGCCTCGGCATCGGCCTGCTGCCCGTGCTCGCGATCGGCGCCGTGTTCCTGCTCGGCCTCGTGTATCTGCTGTTCGCGATCGGCTGGATCGAGATCGCCCGCATCGACGGCCTGTACGACGCGGGCCTGCCCGCGCTCCGGGCGCGCCGCATGCCGCGCCGCACGTTCGGCGGCTTCCTGTCGATGGTGTGGCACCAGTTCATCGACGCGCCCATGTGGCGCGCGATCGCCAACCTCGCGATCGCGACCATCCTCGGCTGGATCACGCTGTGGCTGTTCCAGACCCTCGTGTCCTCGGTCGCGCTGGCGTTCGCGCCGCTGTACGCACCGGACGGCGTCGCCGGCTTCCTCGGCTTCGACGTCATCGCGGGCTGGGCGCCGCTCGTCGGCATCCTGACCTTCGTCGCGTCGGCGGCCGCGCTCGTCGGCATCGCGCTGTTGCACGGCGTGCTCGCCCGCGTGATCGTCATCCCGACGCGCGAGGCGCAGCTGGCAGAGCAGGCTCGCGTGTCCGACGTGCAGCGCGCCGGTGCCCTCCGCGCCTCCGAGGTGGAGCGCACGCGCATCGAGCGCGATCTCCACGACGGCGTGCAGCCGCGGCTCGTGTCGGTCGGCATGACCTTGGGACTCGCGCAGCAGAAGCTCGGCGACGACCCGGACGGCGCCCGCGCGCTGATCGAGGAGGCGCACACCTCCACCAAGGCAGCGATCACCGAGCTGCGGCAGCTGGCGCGGGGCATCCACGCCTCGGTGCTCGACGACCGCGGGCTCGACGCGGCCCTGTCGGCGCTCGCCGGACGGTCGCACATCCCCGTGCGGCTCGACGTGCGCCTGGACGGACGGTGCAGTCGCGACGCCGAGGCCGCCGTGTACTTCGCGATCGCCGAGTCGCTGACCAACGCCGCGAAGCACTCGCGGGCCAGCGAATGCCGCGTCACGGTGCGCGTGCGCGACGACGGCACACTGTGGGCCCGCGTCGAGGACAACGGCCTGGGCGGCGCCCGCGTGCTGCCGGGCGGCGGTCTGGACGGCATCTCCAACCGCGTGCTCGCGGCCCGCGGCACCGTGCGGCTCGACAGCCCGCTCGGCGGGCCCACCGCCCTGGAGGTGAGCGTGCCATGCGCATCCTGATCTGCGAGGACTCCGTCCTGCTGCGCGAGGGCCTCGTGCGCCTGCTCGACGGCAGCGGCCACACGGTCGTCGCGGCACTGCCCGACGCATCCGGCCTGCAGGCCGCGGTCGACCAGACGGCCCCCGAGCTCTGCATCCTCGACGTCCGCCTCCCGCCCACCTTCACGGACGAGGGCATCCGCGCCGCGGTGCAGCTGCGGGCCCGGCGCCCCGAGCTTCCGGTGCTCGTGCTGTCCCAGTACGTCGAGGAGCGCTACGCGAGCGAACTCATCACCGGCCAGGGCGGCGCGCTCGGCTACCTGCTCAAGGACCGGGTCGCGGACGTCGCCGAGTTCCTGGCGTCGGTCACCCGGATCGGGCAGGGCGCGACGGTGCTCGACCCCGAGGTCGTCGCACAGCTGCTCACCCGTCGGCGCGAGGACGACCGGATGTCGCGCCTGACCGAGCGCGAGCGCACGGTGCTCGCACTGATCGCGGAGGGCAAGTCGAACCAGGCGATCGCCGGGATGCTCTTCCTCTCCGAGGCGAGCGTCGAGAAGCACATCACCGCGATCTTCCAGAAGCTGGGCCTCGAGCCCGACGAATCCGGCAACCGCCGCGTGCTCGCGGCGCTTGCGCACATCGAGAGCAGCGGCGGATCGCCGCAGACAGGAACGGCACGATGAACACGACCGTCACGCCTCCGCCTCCCGCGCCGGCCTCGTCGCCGGCTCCGGCCACGCCGCCCCGCAGCGGTGGTCCGGGCAAGCCCGTCGCGATCATCCTGATCGTGATCGGCGCGCTCCTCCTCCTCGGCACGATCGCCGGCGCGATCCGATCGACCGTCGCGGCGGCCACGCGCGTGACCGACACGCTGACCGCGGAGGTGTCCGGCGTCTCGTCGCTCGACGTGCAGGCGGACGCCGCCCAGTTCCGCATCGAGTTCGCCGACGTGGAGGAGGCGACGCTCGAGATCACCGACTCGCAGAGCGAGTGGACGATCCGCCGGGACGGCGACGAGCTGCGCGTGTCCAGCCGCGACGGCCTGCTCGACGGCTGGGGTCGCTGGGACGGCCCGCGCTGGGGCTGGGGCTGGGGCCGCGACGAGGAGCGGGTCGTGCTGACGCTCCCCGAGTCGCTCGAGGGCGTCGACGCACGGCTCGCGGTCTCGGCCGGCGCTCTCGACAGCGACGGGTCGTTCGGCGCGCTCGAACTCGAACTGGGCGCCGGCAGCCTCGACGTCCGCGGTTCGGCCGAGTCGCTCGCCGCCGACATCAACGCCGGCGCGGCGCGCATCGCGCTCGCCGAGGTCGGCGAGGCGCAGTTCACGCTCGCGGCGGGCCGGCTCGAGGCCGAGCTCACCGGGGCACAGCCGGAACTCGTCGACATCGGCGTGAGCGCGGGCTCCCTCGACCTCACGCTGCCGGCCGGCGAGTACGACGTGCAGGAGGACATCTCGGCCGGGGCGATCGACAACCGCCTCGAGACCGCCAGCGCGTCCGAGCACCAGGTCGCGGTGGACATCGCCGCGGGGCACGTGAGCCTCCGCTCCGCCGGCTGATTCCGCGATCCGGACCGCCGGCGGCGCGAAGCCGTCGGCGGTCCGGGCCGTTTCGACTCGGTCGCTGCGCTCCCTCGCTCGACGAACAGCCAGCTGCTGTGTTCGTTGAGCGACGAGCGCGAGGAGTCGAAACGGCGCAATCCCCGCCCCGGCCGCATGCGGGCTCAGAGCATGGCGGACGCCTCCGACAGCACGCCGCGCAGAATGTCGGTGATCTCCTCGAACTCGGCCTGTCCGCACGTCAGCGGCGGCGCGAGCTGGATCACGGGGTCGCCCCGGTCGTCCGCGCGGCAGTAGAGGCCGGCGTCGAACAGCGCCCGCGACAGGAAGCCGCGCAGCAGACGCTCGGACTCGTCGGCGTCGAACGTGGCCTTCGTGCCCTTGTCCTTCACGAGCTCGATGCCGAAGAAGTACCCGTCGCCGCGCACGTCGCCCACGATCGGCAGGTCGAGCAGCGTCTCGAGCGAGGCACGGAACGCGGCGGAGTTCGCACGCACGTTGTCGTTCAGGCCCTCGCGCTCGAAGATGTCGAGGTTCGCCATCGCGACGGCGGTCGAGACGGGGTGCCCGCCGAACGTGTAGCCGTGCAGGAACGTCGTGGTGCCGGTCGCGAACGGCTCGTAGATCCGGTCGCTCACGATCGTCGCGCCGAGCGGGGAGTAGCCGCTCGTGATGGCCTTGGCGCACGTGATCATGTCGGGCACGTAGCCGTACGCGTCGCACGCGAACATGTGGCCGATCCGGCCGAACGCGCAGATCACCTCGTCGCTGACGAGCAGGACGTCGTACGTGTCGCAGATCCGCCGCACGCGCTCGAAGTAGCCCTTCGGCGGCGGGAAGCAGCCGCCCGCGTTCTGCACGGGCTCCAGGAACACCGCCGCGACGGTCTCGGGACCCTCGAACAGGATCATCTCCTCGATCCGGTTCGCGGCCCAGATCCCGAACTCCTCCTCCGTGCCCGTGAAGCCCATCTCCTCGGCGCGGTAGAAGTTCGTGTTCGGCACGCGGAAGGCCCCGGGCGTGAGCGGCTCGTACATCTCCTTCATGGCCGGGATGCCGGTGATGGCGAGCGCGCCCTGCGGGGTGCCGTGATACGCGACCGCGCGCGAGATGACCTTGTGCTTGGTGGGGCGGCCCTGCAGCTTCCAGTAGTGCTTGGCCAGCTTGAACGCGGTCTCCACCGCCTCGCCGCCGCCCGTGGAGAAGAACACGCGGTTCAGGTCGCCGGGCGCGTAGTCCGCGAGGCGGTCGGAGAGCTCGATCGCGTTCGGGTGGGTGTAGCCCCAGATCGGGAAGTAGGCGAGCTCGGCGGCCTGCTTCGCCGCGACCTCCGCGAGCTCGCGGCGGCCATGGCCCGCGCCGACCACGAACAGGCCCGACAGGCCGTCGAAGTAGCGCTTGCCGCGGCTGTCCCAGATGTAGTGGCCGTCGCCCTTCACGATCATCGGCACATGCCCCGCCGCGAGCGCGGACTGGCGGCCGAAGTGCATCCACAGGTGGTCGGCGGCCTTGGCGTTGAGCGCCTCCGTGTCGTAGCGGGCCGTGTCGGAGGCCAGGTGCTGCTGGGTGTCGGTCATTGCGATCCTCCTCGGATGCGTCAGCGGGTTCCCCAGTCGTAGAGCTGCTTGCGCAGCTTCAGGTAGACGAACGTCTCGGTGGAGGCGACGCCCTCGAGCGAGCGGATCCGGTCGTTGAGCACGTCGAGCAGCTTCTCGTCGTCCTCGGCGACGACCTCGACGAGCAGGTCGAAGCTTCCGGCCGTGAGCACCACGTAGATCACGTCGGGGATCTCAGCGATCTGGTCCGCGATCGTGCGTGTGTCCCCCGAGACGCGCACGCCGATCATCGCCTGGCGGAGGAATCCCATCTGCAGGGGGTCGGTCACGGCGACGATCTGCATCACGCCTGAGTCCATCAGGCGCTGCACGCGCTGCCGCACGGCGGCCTCGGACAGCCCGACGGCCTTGCCCACCTCGGCGTACGAGCGGCGCCCGTCGACCTGCAGCTGCTCGATGATCGCCTTCGAGATGTCGTCGAGCGGGGCCTTGGCGTCGCGAGGGGGCATATGACCATATTGACAGTGGATCCCAGGTCAGACAAGGGATTCCGCAGTTGCGGCGGGGGTGTGCTTGCGGAATCGGCAGGATCCGGCTCAGTGCACCAGGCCTGTGCGGGCGACCTCCCCGAGCCACGCGAGGCTGGGCTTCGGGCGACGCTCGAACGTGTCGGGGTCCCAGGCGATGAGGCCGAACGTGGGCGCGAAGCTTCCCCACTCGTAGTTGTCGAGCGCGCTCCAGTGCAGGTAGCCGCGCACGTCCACGCCGTCGGCGATCGTGCGCGCGACGGCCTCCAGTGCTCCGCGCGTGTAGTCGATGCGACGTGCGTCGTCGGCGGTCGCGATGCCGTTCTCGGTCACGTAGACCGGCACGCCGGCGCGTGCCCACGCGTTGCGGATCCCCTCGCCCACGGCGGGCGGGTAGTACTCCCAGCCCGTCAGCGTGCGCTCGGCGTCGTCGCGGATGGGGAGCGGCCCGTCGGGTCCGATGCGCGTGCGCGTGTACGCCTGCACGCCGATCCAGTCGTCGCCTTCCGCGGCGTCGAGGAAGACGTCCTCGCGCGAGCGTCCGTACGCGGCCGCGACCGACTCCGCTCCCGGTTCGGGCTGATAGGCCTGCGTCGCCACCGACCATCCGGCCCGGGCTCCCGCCCCGCGCACCAGCTCGGTCGCGCGCCGGTGCGCCGCGATCAGACGGTCGGTCACGGCCGGCACGCCGGGCGGCAGGCCCACGGAGGGGAATCCGACCGCCGGATCCGCGAGCACCGACACCATGTTGGGCTCGTTGATCGTGCACACGAGCTCGACATCCGCGATCACGGGCAGTGCGGCCTCGACGAAGCGCGCGAACCGGTCCACGGACGCGTCGGTGAGCCACCCGCCGTCGCGCGCGAACCAGACCGGGTTCGTGAAGTGATGCAGGGTCACGAAGGGCTCGAGGCCGAGCGACCGAGCGGTGTCGACCATCCTGAGGTAGTGCGCGATCGCCGCGCGCGACACGAACCCCTCCTCGGGCTCGATGCGCGCCCACTCGATGCTGAAGCGGTAGCTGTTCAGGCCGGCGTCCGCCAGCAGGCGCATGTCCTCCGGGTATCGGTGGAAGCTGTCGGCCGCGTCGCCGGACGGCTCGGCGACCGGCGGGCCCGGCAGGTGGCCGTGCTCGCGCTGCCACCAGTCGGAGTTCACGTTGCCGCCCTCGACCTGGTGCGCGGCGGTGGACGCGCCCCACAGGAAGCCGTCGGGCCAGCGGAGGTCGTCCATCGTGCGGGCGTCGGTCATCCGTCTCTCCTTGCTACTTGATGCCCGTCAGGGCGATGCCTTGGACGAAGTGGCGCTGCAGCGCGACGAACACGACGAGGACGGGCACCACGACGATCACCGCGCCGGCCATCATCAGCCCGTACTCCGCCGCGTTCTGCCCCACGGAGTACAGCGCCAGCGCGACCGGCAGCGTGTACTTGTCCTCGCCGGTGGCGACGACGAGCGGCCACAGGAAGTTGTTCCAGCTCGCGAGGAACGTGAGGATCGTGAGCGTCGCGACCGCGGGCCCGCACAGCGGCATGATCACGCGGAGGAAGATGCGCCACTCGCTCGCTCCGTCGATCCTGGCCGCCTCGATCAGCTCGTCGGGCAGGCCGAGCATGAACTGCCGCATGAGGAACACGCCGAGCGGCGTGATGAGGAACGGCAGGATGAGACCGGGGTACGAGTTGACGAGGCCGAGGTTGGCCGTGAGCACGAACAGCGGCACGAACGTCACGACCCCGGGCACCATGAGCGTCGCGAGCACGAGCAGGAACAGCAGGCGCTTGCCGCGGAACTCGAGCTTGGCGAGCGCGTAGCCGACCATCGACGAGAACACGATGTTGCCGGCCGTGACGCACACCGCCACGACGATGCTGTTGAGGAAGAACGTCGTGAAGTCGAGCCGGCCGAACAGCTGCGTGTAGTTCTCGAGCGTCGGCTCGAGCGGCAGGAATCCTGTGGGGTGCTGCCGGATCTCGGCGTTCGTCTTGAACGAGCCCAGGATCATCCACACGAACGGCATGGCCATCGCGATGAGACCGAGCGTGAGCACGACGTAGAGCCACCAGCGGGGGCGCTCGCCGCGGCGCCGGCGCGGGCTCGGCTCGGCGGCCACGGGCGTCTGCGTGATCGCGGTCATGTCAGTCCCTCCTTCCCAGCAGGCGGAACTGGATCAGCGAGAGTGCGACGATCGCGAGGAAGAGCACGTAGCTCGCCGCGGATGCGTAGGCGTAGTTGCCGAAGCCGAACTGGTTGAACGTGTACATCGCGGTCGACAGGGTCGCGTCGAGCGGGCCGCCGCGCGTCATGACGAACGGCTCCTCGAAGAACTGCAGGAACCCGATGCCCGTGATGACCGCGGCGAACAGCAGCGTGGGACGCAGCGCGGGAAGCGTGATCGACGAGAAGCGTCGGAAGGCTCCCGCGCCGTCGACCATCGCCGCTTCGTGGTGCTCGCGCGGCACGCCCTGCAGGCCCGCCAGGAAGATCACCATCAGCGTGCCGATGTTGCGCCACACCGCCATCAGGATCAGCGACGGCAGAGCCCACGTGGTGGACTGCAGCCAGTCGGGCCCCTGGATCCCGAACCAGCCGAGAAACCCGTTCAGCAGGCCGTCGGGCTGCAGGATGAACCGCCACACGATCGCGATCGCGACGATGCTCGTCACGACGGGGGCGTAGTAGCCCACCCGGAACACGGTCCGGAACCGGGTGATCCCCGTGTTGAGCGCCAGGGCGACCGCGAGCGCGAGCGCCATCGTGAGGGGCACGCCCACGAGGACGAACATCGCGGTGTTCAGCAGCGAGCGCAGGAAGCGCGGATCGGAGAGCAGCCGCGCGTAGTTGTCGAAGCCGATCAGGTTCACGTTGAACGGCGTCTCGAGATCGCGCGTCGTCAGGTCCGTGAAGCTCATCAGCAGCGAGGGCACGATCGGTCCCGCCATGAAGACGAGGAACAGGATGACGAACGGCGCGGCGAATCCCCACGCGATCAGGGTGGTGCGGCCGCTCCGGCGCGACGGACGCGTGCCCGTGCGCGCCGGGGCGGACGTGGCCAGGGCCGACATGCGGTTACTGACCGGTGCCGATCGACTCGGCCTGCTGCTGCACGGCCGCGAGCGCGTCGTCGACGGTCGTCTCGCCGCGCGTGACCTTCTCCAGCTCCTGGTCGATCACCGCCGACACCTGCGCCCAGGTGGGGATCGCGGGCGGCGCCTTCGAGTCGAGCAGCTGCTCGCCGAACACGCTGAGGTAGGGGTCCTCGGAGAAGGTCGGATCGTCCCACGCCGCCTCGACGCTCGGCAGATCCGTCGAGATGTCGTACCAGGCGATCTGCGTCTCGGGCTGGCTCAGCCAGCGCACGAACTTCCAGGAGGCGTCGCGGTTCTCCGTGTCCTCGAACACGGCGAGGTTGCCGCCGCCCGTGAAGCTCGTGCGGCTGTCGGCCCCGGGCACCATCGCGACCCCGAACTTGTCGGCGAACTCCTCTCCGCCCTGCTCGAGCAGCAGGCTGACGTGGAACGGGCCGCTGAAGAACGACCCCACCTCGCCCGAGATGAACTTCTGCTCGATCTCGCCGCCCTCGAGCCGGACGGGCTCCGAGACGCCCTCCTCGAAGAAGCTCGCGTAGAACTCGAACGCCTCCTTCCACTCCGGGGTGTCGAGGGTGAAGGTCGAGCCGTCGTCCGCGAGGATGTCGCCGCCCTGCTGCCAGACGAGGGGCGCCACGTACTGCCACGAGTCGAAGCCGCCCGGCGGCAGGGAGACGCCGGACGTCGCGCCCTGATCCTTCAGCGCCGCGGCGAACTCCTTGTACTCGTCCCACGTGGCGGGCGGCTCGACGCCGGCGGCCTCGGCCAGGTCCGTGCGGTAGTAGAGCACGCGCGTGTCGACGTACCAGGGCACGCCGTACGCGACGTCGTCGACGACCGTCGTGTCCCAGGATCCGGGGAAGAACGATCCCTCGTCCACGAGCCCTTCGGGTGTGGGTTCGAACGCGCCGGTCGCGGCGAACTCGCCCACCCACGTCGTGCCGAGCATCGTGATGTCGGGGGTCTCGCCACCCGCGATGGATGTCGCGATGCGGTCGTGCGCGCTCTCCCAGGGCACGGCCGTCACGTTCACCGTGACGTCCGGGTTCTGCTCCTCGAACTGTGCGGCGAGCTTGCCGAGGACCTCGCCTTCGTTCCCCATCGCCCAGACCTCGATCGTGCCCGTGGCGGGGGAGTCGTCGATCGCCTCGCCCGCGGGGGCGCCCGCGTCCCCGCCCCCGCCTGCATCGCCGCGTCCGCAGCCCGTGAGCACGAGAGCGCTCGCGATCGTGACGGCGCCCGCAACGGCGAGCCTCTTCGCCGCCTTCGCTGACGTCATTCGAAACATCGTCGGCCTCCATTGGTCGCTGTTCGCGCCGGGCGTCCTCGCCGCGGCAGATCCGCATCCGGCGGTGCGCCGGTGCCGACACTGTAACCCTAAAACCGGACATGCGGTAGGTATTGGTCGTTCTCCGGTGTAGATTCGGTGCATGGAGCAGGAAGCGGACGCGACGGCGCGTCCTCGACGCGGTGCCCGCGGCAGCTATGCGAAGGGCCAGGCGAAGCGGCGGCAGATCATCGAGGCGGCGCTCACGGTCTTCGGGCGCAGCGGCTACCACAGCGGGTCGCTGCGGGAGATCGCCAAGCGGGTCGATCTGACCCCCGCCGGCCTGCTCCATCACTTCTCCAGCAAGGAGGAGCTGTTCGCCGAGGTGATCCGCGAACGCGACGCGCGCGTGCAGGCCGCGGCCGGTGACGTGTCGGAGTTCACGCTCCTCGAGCAGGTGCGCAAGGTCGTCGCGTACAACCAGACGACGCGCGGGCTCACCTCGCTGTACACGGTGATCTCGGCCGAGGCGACGGACACCGAGCACCCGGCGCACGACGTGTTCGCCCGCCGGTATGCCGAGACCGCGGCCTCCGCGAGCGCCGTGCTCGCGGACGCGCAGCGCGACGGGCTGATCCGCCCCGACGTCGACCCCGATCACGCGGCGCGGCTGATCTCGGCCGTGATGGACGGGCTCCAGCAGCAGTGGCTGCTCGACGAGTCGCTCGACATGACGGCGGCGTTCGACGAGTTCATCCGCGGCTATCTCCTCGAACCGCGCAGCGGGGAAGCAGATTCCGAGCGCTGAGCACAAAACCTTGCGCTTGCTCGGTATTGGGGTCATGCTTCTCACACCGCACGCGACGAACGAAGGAGTTCCCCATGCGATCGAGACTGCGGACCGCGATCGGATGCGCCCTGGCGGCGCTGCTGCTCGTGCCGATGTCGGCGGCGAATGCCGGTGGACCGCCGGGCGAGCGGACCCTGCACCGCTACGCGGAGGACACCTGGGAGTCGCTCGCCGCCATGACCGACGAGCGCACGGGCCTGATCGCCGACAACATCCCGGGTGATCTGGAGGGCGCGAGCGGCTACACGAGCCCGACGAACATCGGCGGCTACCTGTGGTCGACCGTCGTCGCGCGCGACCTGCGCATCATCTCGCGCGGCGAGGCGCGAGAGCGGATGGCGCAGACGCTGGAGACGCTCGCGACGATCGAGCGGCACGAGCCGAGCGGCATGTTCTACAACTGGTACTCGCCCGCGGACGGCCGCAAGCTCACCACCTGGCCGGCCGACGGCAGCGCCGTGCACCCGTTCCTCTCGACGGTCGACAACGGCTGGCTCGCGACCGCCCTCCGCGTCGTGCGCGAGGCGGAGCCGCGCCTCGCCGACGAGGCCGACGCCCTGTACGAGAGCATGGACTTCGGCTGGTACCACGACCTCGACGCGCGACCCGAGGTCGGGATCAACCGCGGCGGTTTCTGGGTCGAGCCTCCGCCCGGATGCTCCGTGCCGGGCAACTACGGCGACGACGGCCCGGATGTGTACTACACGTGCCACTGGTACGACACGACCGTGAGCGAGGCGCGGATCGCCACCTACCTCGGCATCGCCAACGGCCAGATCCCGCGCGAGGGGCTGTACGGCACCTACCGCACGATGCCGGATCGCGGCTGCGACTGGGGCTGGCAGGAGCAGAAGCCGACGGGGCAGACGCGCGAGTACCTCGGCGTCCCCGTCTACGAGGGCGTCTACTCGTACGCCGGGATGAGGCTCGTGCCCGCCTGGGGCGGCAGCATGTTCGAGGCGCTGATGCCCGACCTGTTCGTGCCCGAGGCGGCCTGGGGCAAGCGCTCCTGGGCCGTGAACCATCCCGCGACCGTGCGCGCGCAGATCGTGCACGGGCTGGAGGAGGCCGGCTACGGCTACTGGGGCTTCTCGCCCGCGTCCGACCCCTACGGCGAGTACCGCGAGTACGGCGTCGAGGTCGTCGGCATCTCGTCGGACGGCTACGCGAGCGACGTCGAGCGGACGAACGTCGACGTCGGGTACGAGGGCTGCCGCGAGGCGACCGATCCGGCGCCGGACTTCGGCGACGGGGTCGTGACGCCGCACGCGGCGTTCCTCGCCCTGCCGTACGCGCGCGACGAGGTGCTCGAGAACCTCGAGGGTCTCGAGCGGGAGCTCGACGCATACGGGCCCGGCGGCTTCTACGATGCGGTCGCGGTCGGCAGCGGCCGGATCGCGGAGCGGTATCTGAGCCTCGACCAGTCCATGATCATGGCCGCGATCGGCAACGAGCTGCTGCATGACCGGCTCAAGCGCTACTTCGTGGACCGCCGATTCGAGAAGGCGGTGCGTCCGCTCGTCGGCGCCGTGCGATTCGGCTCCGACCTCGGCTGACCGCCGGCCGCCGAGCGCTCACCGCGCGGGTGGGCCCTCGGCGCCGTCCGGTCCAACCGCGAGCGGGGAGGATGGAGGCATGACCGTCTCCTCGTATCGGATGCGCGACCGCGTCATCCGCGACCACACCGTGACCGTGCCCCTCGACTGGACCGCACCGGAGGACGGGCGGAGCATCGAGGTGTTCGCGCGCGAGGTCGCGCACGTGCAGCGGCAGGACGCGCCCATCCTGGTGTTCCTGCAGGGCGGTCCCGGCGGCAAGGGGCCGCGACCCATGCCGGGTGCCGACTGGATCGACGAGGTGCTGCGGACGCACCGCGTGCTGCTGCTGGATCAGCGCGGCACGGGCCGCTCGACCCGCGTCGAGGCGGCGTCGATCGCGGGGATGTCGGCGGCCGAGGCCGCGGAGTACATCCGGATGTTCCGGGCCGAGCAGATCATCGCCGATCTCGAGCACCTGCGCCGGACGGTGTTCGACGGCGTGCGCTGGCAGACCCTCGGACAGAGCTACGGGGGCTTCCTGACGCTGAGCTACCTGTCGTTCCATCCCGAGGCCGTGTCGGCCGCATACGTCACGGGCGGGCTGACGTCGTTCGAGCCGGATGTCGTCGACGTGTACCGCCGCACGCTGCCGCGCGTCGGCGACAAGACCGCCGAGTTCTACCGGCGCTACCCGCAGGACGCCGAGGTGATCGCGCGCGTGGTCGACGTGGTGGAGAACACCGAGGTGCGCCTCCCGAGCGGCGACCGGCTGAGCGCGCGCCGCCTGCAGACCCTCGGCATCGAGTTCGGCATGCAGCCCGGGTTCGAGCAGCTGCACTGGCTGTTCGACGAGGCGTTCTCGGCTCCGGGGCGTCTCAGCGACCACTTCCTCGCCGAGATCGACGCGCACACGCAGTACTGGGGCGGCCCGCTGTACGCGCTGCTCCAGGAGGAGATCTACGCAGACGGGCCGGGCGCGACCGCCTGGGCGGCGGAGCGCGTGCGCGCCGAGCTCGGCGGGTTCGAGCCTGACGCCTCGCCCGTGCCGTTCACCGGCGAGATGTTCTTCCCCTGGATGTACGACGAGATCGCGTCGCTGCGGCCCTTCCGGGACGCGGCGCTCGCGCTCGCCGAGCGGGAGGACCATCCGGCGCTCTACGACGCGGCCCGGCTGCGCCGCAACGAGGTGCCGATCGCGGCGGCGATGTACTTCGACGACATGTACGTCGACTTCGGCTATGCGCAGCAGACCGCGCGCGAGGTGCCGAACACGCACCTGTGGGTCACGAACGAGTACGAGCACGACGGCCTGCGTCAGGACACCCGCGTCGTCCGCACCCTGATCGACCGCGTGATCGCGGAGGGCGGGCCGCTGGACTGACCCAGGGGGCGCCGCCGAGGTCAGCGGGCGACCTCGTGGCCGAGGTCGACCTCGCGGTGCGGGTCGTCGCCGAGCAGATTGCGCGCGGCGGATCCTGGCGGGAACGACGAAGGGCCCGTCCCGGAGGACGAGCCCTTCGTGCGAGTGATGCGTATCAGTCGTTGCCGCGCAGGATCGCGATGATGCGCAGGATCTCGACGTAGATCCAGATGACGGTCGCGACGATGCCGAAGGACGCCTTCCAGCCGAGCTTGCGCGGGGCGCCGTTGCGGGCGCCGTTCTGCACGAACTCGAAGTCCATGACGAGCATGTACGCGGCCATCAGCACGGCCAGGATGCCGATGATCACACCGAGCGGCATGCCCATGATCTCGATCGATCGGGCGCCCCAGGCGAGGTCCCCGAACGTGCCGTTGCCGAACGGGATGTTCTGGCCGAAGACCATGAAGCCGACGTTCACGAGGCTGAAGACGAGGTAGCCGAGCGAGGCGATCAGCACGATCTTCGTCATGCGGGGCGACGTGCGCACCTTGCCGCTGGCGAACAGCGCGAGCGTGACGCCCACGACCGCGAGCGTGGCGAGCGTCGCCTGCAGCACGATGCCGGGGAACGCCATCTCCATCCACAGCGAGAACGCGCCGACGAACACGCCCTGCGCGGCCGAGTAGGCGAGCACGAGGCCCGCACCCGGCATGCGCTTGAAGGAGTTCACGAGGCCGAGCACGAAGCCGGCGATGGCGCCCACGACCGCGATGCCCAGGCCCATGCCGGGGTTCATCGTCGTGACGAACCAGCCGGCCGCGGCGGCGACGAGCAGCACCGCGAACGTCGCGAGCGTCTTGTGGATCGTGTCCTCGATCGTCATCCGGCCCGTGTCGACCGCGTCGGCCGAGGGAGCGGAGTAGAGGTTCTCGAGGTTCGCAGCGGGCGGCGGGACGAGACCCGGCGACTGCTGACCGGCGGCGGGGCCGCCAGGGTAGGTCTGCGCCGCGTACGACTGCGGGGCCTGCGGCGGGCGCGTCGAGGTCTGGAACGCAGGATCGTTGAATCCCAGCTTGGCCATGTTCGGTCAACTCCAAAGGGTTGCGGGACAGCACTGTCAGGGCTGTTGATCCACACTACCCACGGTTTCTTATGCCTGTGCTGGGATTTCCGGGTCCCGCCGTACGCCCCCGGCGAACTCCTTAGGCTGGAGCCCATGCCTCGCCGCCTGCCGCTCGTGATCGGCCACCGCGGCGCGCCCGGATACCGCCCCGAGCACTCGCGCTCGTCGTACGACCTGGCGCTCGAGCTCGGCGTCGACGCGGTCGAGCCCGACATCGTGGCGTCGCGCGACGGCGTGCTCGTCGTGCGGCACGAGAACGAGATCTCGGGCACGACGAACGTCGCCGACCGTCCGGAGTTCGCCGACCGCCGCACGACGAAGACCGTCGACGGCGTGAAGCTCACGGGCTGGTTCACCGAGGACTTCACGTGGGATGAGCTGTCGACGCTCACGACGCGCGAGCGCATCCCGGACATCCGCCCCGGCAGCGCGACGTTCGACGACGCGCAGCCGATGCTGCGCCTGACCGACGTGCTCGACCTCGTCAGGGCCGGGTCGCTCGCCCAGGGGCGCGAGATCGGCGTGGTGCTCGAGATCAAGCACGCCACCTATTTCGCCTCGATCGGGCTCGACCTCCTGCCGATGATCCTGCGGGAGCTGAAGGCGACGGGCTGGGACACCGGCGACCTCCCCCTCGTCGTGGAGTCGTTCGAGTCGACCATCCTGCACCGCCTGCGCGAGCAGGGTCTGCCCGCGACGTACATCTACCTGCTGGAGGCGAAGGGGCGGCCGTTCGACCTCGTCGCCGCGCACGGCGACACCGCGCCGTCGTACCCCGCGACGGCGAAGCCGCGCGGCCTCGACCGGCTCGTGGGTGCGGTGGACGGGATCAGCGTGGACAAGCGGATGATCCTCGCGCCGGATCGCCGCGGGCGCGCGACGGGGCCGTCGGCCGTCGTGGCCGATGCGCATGCGCGCGGTCTGCAGGTGTACACGTGGACCTGCCGGCCGGAGAACGCGTTCCTCCTGAAGGAGTTCCGCGGTGCGGGCGGCAAGCCCGCGTTCGGCGAGTACGAGGCCGAGTGGGACGTCATCCGTCGCGCGGGCGTGGACGGCGTGTTCGTGGACCACCCCGACCTGGGGGGCGCGTTCTTCCGGGAGTGAGCGCGCCCGAGGAACTGTCAGAGGCCCGCCGTAGACTCGGAGGCGCAATGAGCGACTCCTCCACGCCTGTCATCGTTCCCGCCGGATCCGGGCCGCGCGGCCCCGTGCCGGGGGCCTTCGACGACCTGCTCGAGGGGCTCAACCCGCAGCAGCGCGAGGCGGTGGAGTATCGCGGTCCGGCGCTGCTCATCGTCGCGGGCGCCGGGTCGGGCAAGACCCGCGTGCTGACGCACCGCATCGCGTCGCTGCTGCGCACGCGCGAGGCGTGGCCCAGCCAGATCCTCGCGATCACGTTCACGAACAAGGCCGCCGGCGAGATGCGCGAGCGCGTCGAGCAGCTCGTCGGCGACAGCGCGCGCGGCATGTGGATCTCGACGTTCCACTCGGCGTGCGTGCGCATCCTGCGCCGCGAGGCCGACCAGTTCGGCTTCACCAAGGCGTTCACGATCTACGACTCAGGCGACTCGCGGGCGCTCATCAAGCGCCTGGTGAAGGAGCACGAGGCCGACGCACTGGGACTGACACCCGCGGCGGTGCAGTCGAAGATCTCCAAGCTCAAGAACGAGCTGCAGGATGCCGACTCGTACGCACGCGACGCGAACATGAACGACCCGGTCGAGCGGATGTTCACCGACCTGTTCCGCGACTACCAGCGGCAGCTGCAGCGGGCCAACGCGTTCGACTTCGACGACCTCATCGCCCAGACGGTGTACCTGTTCCGCGCGTTCCCGCAGGTCGCCGACGTGTACCGCAAGCGTTTCCGGCACATCCTCGTCGACGAGTACCAGGACACGAACCACGCGCAGTACGCGCTCATCCACGAGCTGACCCGCCCCGTGTCGTCGTCGACCGACGTGGGCGGCGGCATGCTCGCCCTGATGGACGAGGCCGAAGGAGCCTCGCTCACCGTCGTGGGCGACTCGGATCAGTCCATCTACGCCTTCCGCGGCGCCGACATCCGCAACATCACGGAGTTCGAACGCGACTATCCCGGCGCGAAGGTCGTGCTGCTCGAGCAGAACTACCGCTCGACGCAGAACATCCTGACCGCGGCGAACTCGGTCATCCGCAACAACTTCGACCGCAAGGACAAGCGGCTCTGGAGCGATCAGGGCGACGGCGAGAAGGTCATCGGCTTCACCGGCTACTCGCAGCACGACGAGGCCCAGTTCGTCGCGGACGAGATCGACAGGCTGCGCCGCACGGGCGTCGACTACGGGCAGATGGCGGTGTTCTACCGCACCAACTCCCAGTCGCGTGCGCTGGAGGAGATCTTCATCCGCGCGGCCGTGCCGTACAAGATCATGGGCGGCACCAAGTTCTACGAGCGGCAGGAGATCAAGGACGCGCTGGCGTACCTCGTCACCGTCGCGAACCCCGCCGACGAGATGGCCCTGCGCCGCATCATCAACAAGCCGCGGCGCGGCATCGGTGACGTGTCGGTCGAGACGATCTCGTCGTTCGCGGAGGCGCACGGCATCACGTTCCGGGACGCTCTCGGGCACTACGCCGAGCTGGGCTTCGGACCGAAGATCCAGGGCGCCATCGCGCAGCTGCACAACGTGCTCGTCGAGGCTCAGGAGATCCTGCTGCCGTCCGACGGGGAGATCCCGCCGCCCACCTCGGTGGCCGAGGGGCTGCAGCTGCTGTTGAACAAGACCGGGTACATGGACGCGCTGCGTGCGAGCCGCGACCCACAGGACGAGGCCCGCATCGAGAACCTCGACGAGCTCGTCGCCGTGACGCGCGAGTTCGCCCGCAACAACCCCGACGGCACGGTGCTCGACTTCCTCACGACCGTCGCGCTCGTCGCCGACAGCGACGACCTCGACGACGCGTCGGGATCCGTCTCGCTCATGACGCTCCACACGGCGAAGGGCCTCGAGTTCGACGCCGTGTTCCTCACGGGCGTCGAGGAGGATCTGATCCCGCACCGCATCTCGGCGAACGAGCCGGGCGGCCCGCAGGAGGAGCGCCGGCTGTTCTACGTCGGCATCACGCGGGCCCGGAAGCGCCTGTACATCTCGCTCGCGATGACCCGTGCGCAGTTCGGCGAGGTCTCGGCCGCGATGCCGAGCCGGTTCCTGCAGGAGATTCCGGCCGATCTGATCGACTGGCGCCAGTCGCCCGGCGATGTGAACTCGCGCGGAGGCACGCAGTCCCGCGCGCTGAACGCGCGCCGGCCCGGCGGTTCCGACCGCTGGGGCGTCAAGCCGCTCGCGCCCGGCGGCGGCCTCAAGCCCAAGTCGACCGCCATGGACAAGTTCCCCGGCATGGTCACCAACAAGGTGCGCGACAACGGCGACCTCGAGCTCACGGCGGGCGACCGCATCCGGCACGACGACTTCGGCGAGGGCCGCGTCGACGCCGTCACGGGTGAGGGCGCGAAGCGCATCGCGCACGTGCGCTTCGACTCCGCCGGTTCGAAGAAGCTGCTGATCAAGATCGCGCCGATCGTCAAGCTCTGACGCCGCGCGGAGTCCCGCGCGATCGAATCGTGCGGGGCTCGCATGGCCGGCTCGGGGGTTGACCCGGCCCTTAGGCTGGGCGCATGGGACTGTTCTCGCGGAAGAAGAAGGACGACGACCAGACGGCCGCCCCGGACTCCGCGGAGCAGTCGTCGGCCGAGACGGAGGCGACCGCGGCGGAGCCCACCGCCGACGTCGCGCCGGATGAGGCCGTTCCGGGAGAGATCCCGCAGGGCGATGCGCAGGACGCGCAGGACGGCGCCCCGGTCGCGCAGGTCGACGCGCCGCCCGCCGGGGAGGACGCCGCGCCGCAGGTGAACATCTCGGTGTCCTCGTTCCGCGGACTCGGCGGAGAGGCGGGGCCCCAGGTCGCGCCCCCGCCCGCGGATCAGCCGCAGCGCGATCCGCGCATCCCCACGCCGAATGACACCCTGCGGCCCGGCACGGCGGCCGCCGCCGAGGCGGCTCAGCCGGCCGCGCCCGCGCCGCGCGAGCTGCCGCTCGCCCCGGCCGCACCGCCCGAGCGACTGGAGACCGTGCCCGGCCTGCGGGACAACGCGCTGCTGCGCGACGCGCTCGCCGCGCTGCCCGAGAAGCCCACGGGCGCGCAGCTCATCGGCGTCGTCCGGCAGCTGATGCAGGGGCATCTCTTCCTGCGCGTGCAGGGCAACGCCCGCGAGCAGCTGGCGGAGGGCAACGGCCGGCTGTCCTTCGGCATCGCGCGCGACGGCGACCGCACCTACATGCTCGTGTTCAGCTCGGGCAAGGCGCTGCACGACGCCGTCCGTGCAGACGGCGACGCCAGCACGTCGGCCGTCGGGCAGCCCGTCGGCGCGATCCTGAAGCACCTGATCGAGCAGGACTTCGCCGGCCTGATCGTCGACAACAACTCCGCGCCGCATCGCGCGGTGCTGCCGCGCGAGGTGCTCGAGCGCGCGCTGAACCAGGCCGACCCCGCCATGCGGCTCAAGGCGGCGATCGCGGCCCCGCGCGAGGCCGACACCCCGCACCGCATCGCCGAGCTGATGGCCGAGGGTGTGCCGCTGTGGGTCGCGATCGGCAAGGCCGCCGAGGACCAGACCCAGATGGGCATCGCGGAGGCGCGTCTGGCGAACGGCACGCGCCTGCTGCAGGTGTTCTCGCACCCGCTGGAGATCGCGGCGCAGGGGCGCGAGGAGCGCGCCCTGCCGCTGGCCGCCGCGAAGCTCGGCAAGGTGCTGCGCGACCACGAGGCGGTCGGCGGCGTCATCCTCGACCCCGCCGGGCCGCTCATCACGCTCACGCGCGACGAGCTCGCCCCCGTCATCGCGCTCGCGGACGACGCGGGCGAGGCGGAGGGATCGGGCGCGCCCGCCTGATCCGCAAGCCCTTCCCGCGCGCGCATGCGGGTCCGTAGGGTGGCGGCATGGCGTCGGAACGCATCACCCTGACCATCCCCGGACCGGACGGCCACCGCGAGCTCGGGCTGTCGAGCCCCAACCGCGTGCTGTGGCCCGAGGTGGGGATCACCAAGCACGAGCTCGCCGAGTACGTGATCGCGGTGGCGGACGCCTTCCTCGCGCACAACGGGCACCGCCCGGTGTCGCTCGAGCGGTACCCCGACGCGGTGGGCGGGGAGATGTTCTTCTCCAAGAACCCGCCCAAGGGCGCGCCGTCCTTCGTCGAATCCGAGACCGTGACCTACAACAGCGGGCGACGGCATCCGCAGATCGTCCTGACCGAGCCCGCCGCGATCGCGTGGGCCGTGCAGATGAACACGATCGTGTTCCATCCGTGGGCGTCGCGCGTGCCGGTGACCGACAACCCCGTCGAGCTGCGGATCGACCTCGACCCCCAGCCGGGGACCGACATCACGGACGCGATCCCGGCCGCGCACGCGCTGCGCGAGGTGCTGCGCGAGGCCGGTCTGGAGGCCTGGATCAAGACCAGCGGCAACCGTGGTCTGCACGTGTTCGCGCCGATCGTGCCGGAATGGGAGTTCCTCGACGTGCGTCACGCGGTCATCGCGGCGGGGCGCGAGCTGGAGCGCCGGATGCCCGACAAGGTCACCACCGCGTGGTGGAAGGAGGAGCGCGGCCGGCGCATCTTCGTCGACTTCAACCAGGCCAACCGCGATCGCACGATGGCCGGCGCCTACAGTCCGCGCGCGCTGCCGCACGCCCCGGTCGCGACGCCGCTGCACTGGGACGAGGTCGACGACGTCGACCCGACGCGGTTCACGGTGCGCACGATCCCCGAGCGGCTCGCGCAGGGCGATCCGTGGGCCGGCATCCAGGATGCGCCGGGCCGCATCGACACCCTGCTCGAGTGGTGGCAGCGCGACGTCGAGAACGGCCAGGGCGAGATGCCGTTCCCGCCCGAGTTCCCGAAGATGCCCGGCGAGCCGCCGCGCGTGCAGCCCAGCAAGAAGGTCGCCGAGAACTGGGACGAGGCCGGCAACCGCGTCGCCGACTAGTCGGCGGGGTGGCGGAACGTCCGACGGTGTTCGCGCGCCGGCGCGCGCTTGTTCGCGCGCCGCACGGCGCTCGGCGGGCGGCCTCCCAGGTAGGAGGCCTGCGCGTCGACCAGGAAGCCCTGACTGAGCAGCTCGCGGCCGACGAGCATCCGGAATCCCATGGCATCGCGGCGCGTCAGGGTGACCTCGGCCGGGATCACGCGATCGAGCAGGCGCACGTCGAGCACCACCACGACGCGCTTCTCGGAGTGCCCGGATGAGCTGCGCACGCGACGCCGGTCGTGCACGGGCAGCTCGACCGTCACGGCGTCGTCGGAACTGCGCTGCCAGGGGTGGATCTCGAAGCGCACCCACGCCTCGCCGTCGCGGACGAACTCCTTCAGCCCGAACGCGTGCAGCGACGACGTCTGCGCACCCGTGTCGATCTTCGCCTTGAGCCACTCGACGCCCGCGCTCGGAAGTCCCACCCACTCGCGCCAGCCGACCAGCGCGGGATCGGGCGCGCTCTCCGACGGGGGATGATGGGGGGACACGCCTCCATCCAATCAGGAACCCAGGATCAATCTGTGAAGATCGCCATCTTGTCGCGCGCCCCGCGCGCCTACAGCACCCAGCGACTCCGGGCCGCCGCGCTCGATCGCGGCCACGACGTGAAGGTGCTGAACACCCTGCGATTCGCGATCGATCTGTCCAGTGACGAACCCGACCTGCAGTTCCGCGGACGGCGCCTGTCGGAGTACGACGCGATCATCCCGCGCATCGGCAACTCGATCACGTACTACGGCACGGCCGTGGTGCGGCAGTTCGAGCAGATGGACGTCTACACGCCCAACACGGCCAGCGGCATCGCGAACTCGCGCGACAAGCTGCGCGCGAACCAGATCCTGTCGCGGCACGGCATCGCCATGCCGCCGACCGCGTTCGTCCGCAACCGCGCCGACGTGATCCCGGCGATCGAGCGCGTGGGCGGGGCGCCCGTCGTGATCAAGCTGCTCGAGGGCACGCAGGGCATCGGTGTGATCCTCGCCCCCGAGATCAAGGTCGCCGAGGCGATCGTCGAGACGCTGCAGTCGGCGCGGCAGAACGTCCTGATCCAGCACTTCGTGAAGGAGTCCAAGGGGCGCGACATCCGCGCGCTCGTCGTCGGCGACCGCGTGGTCGCGGCCATGCGGCGCTCGGCGAAGGGCGACGAGTTCCGCTCCAACGTGCACCGCGGCGGATCCGTCGAGCGCGTGGACCTGTCGGAGGAGTACGAGCGCACGGCCGTGCGCGCGGCGCAGATCATGGGCCTCAAGGTCGCGGGTGTCGACATGCTCGAGTCGGACGAGGGGCCGCTCGTGATGGAGGTCAACTCGTCGCCCGGCCTGCAGGGCATCGAGGAGGCGACCAAGCTGGATGTCGCCGGCGCGATCGTCGACTACATCGCCAATCAGGTCGCGTTCCCGCAGATCGACGTGCGCGAGCGGCTGGCCGTGTCGACCGGGTACGGCGTGGCCGAGCTCGTCGTGCACGGCGATGCCGAGCTCGTCGGCAAGAAGCTCGCCGAGTCGGGCCTGCGCGAGCGCGACATCACGGTGCTCACCCTGCACCGCGGCGCGTCGGTGATCCCGAACCCCAAGGGCAGCTGGGAGCTCGAGGCCGAGGACCGCCTGCTGTGCTGGGGAAAGCTCGAGGAGATGCGGTCGATGATCCCCGAGCGCCCCAAGCGCCGCCCGCGCGTGAAGAAGCTGCCGAAGAACCCCCTGCCCGACGAGATCTGAGGCTGCCGGGCGCCTGCGCGCGCTGGCGCGCGCCCGCACGCCTCAGGAGATCTGCACCGTTCCGGACGCGTGCGCGGCATTCGCTCCGGACCCGTGCGGATCTCCGGATCCGTGCGGGTGCCTGCACGCCTCAGGAGATCTGCACCGTTCCGAAGGCGTGCGCGGCATCCGATCCGGATCCCTGCGGATCTCCGGATGCGCGGCAGACGTCCCGATGCGTGCGGATGTCCGGATCCGTGCGCATCCTCGGGATCCGTGCGGACGTCCGGATGCGTGCGGATGTCCGGATCCGCGGACGCGAGCGGTCAGTCGAGCACGTCCGCGAGGTCGTACTTCGCGGGGACCTCGAGCTGGTCGTAGCGGCACGACGCGGGATCGCGGTCGGGACGCCAGCGCTCGAACTGCACCGTGTGGCGGAAGCGCATCCGGAAGGAGGGATCGCCCTCGAGCTGGTCGTAGCGGACCTCGAGCACGCGCTCCGGACGCAGGGGCACGAATGAGACGTCCTTGCCCGAGGAGAAGCGCGACCGCTCGCCCTCGGCCGTGACGATCTCGCCCTCCGCGTCGCGCTCGACCAGCGGCTCCAGCTCGTCGACGAGCTCGAGCCGGCGCTTGTCACTGAACGCCGAGACGCCGCCCACCTGGTGCAGCTCGCCATTCTCGTCGTGCAGGCCGACGAGGATCGAGCCGACGCCGCGTCCGCTCTTGTGCACGCGATACCCCAGCGCGACCACGTCGGCCGTGCGCGCGTGCTTGATCTTCAGCATCGTGCGCTTGCCGGGGGCGTACGGCTGGTCGGCGGGCTTGGCGACGACGCCGTCGAGGCCCGCGCCCTCGAACTCCGCCAGCCACCGCTCGGCGAGCTCATGATCCTCCGTGGCGCGCGTCAGGTGCACGGGATGCGGCGCATCCTTCAGCAGCTGCTCGAGGCGGGCGCGCCGCTCCCGGAACGGCAGCTCCATGAGCGACTCGCCGCCGACCGATAGCAGGTCGAACGCGACGAGCATCGCGGGCGTCTCGGCCGACAGCTTCGCGATGCGCGAGGCCGCCGGATGGATGCGCTGCGACAGGGTGTCCCACGACAGGCGCTGCGAGCCGTGCTCGCCGACCGCGATCACGATCTCGCCGTCGAGCAGGCAGGGCTCGGGCAGGATGCGCGCGAGCGCGTCGACGAGCTCCGGGAAGTAGGGCGTGAGCGGCTTGGCGCCGCGCGATCCGAGCTCGACGGTCTCGCCGTCCCACGACGCCAGCACGCGGAAGCCGTCCCACTTCGGCTCGAACACCAGCCCGCCGGGGTGCTTCGCCGGGTCCGGGATCGCGGCCACGGCCTTGGCGAGCATGGGAGCGGGGATGTCGTGGGGCATGCGGCCATCCTGCCGTTCGGCCGCGCCGGGAATCCACCACTTGACGTCGACGCCGCCGCAGGATGAGCGTGGGGGCAGGATCGCGGACAGTTCTGTCCGGTCTGCCGCTATCGTGGGGCGACGTCCTCTCGTCGCGAGGGGCTCCCATCGTGGAAGAAGGTGCCGTGGATCTGCATCGAGTCCTCCCCGAGTTGCGCCGGCCGATGACGCGCGCGCAGATCAGGCTGCCGCGCTGGTTCGTGCGAATCGCCGTGCGGCTGCTGCGCGTGCCGACCTCGGACGTCGTGCGCGTCAGGACGGCGCGGACGGGATCGACGAGCGTGCGCGTGTACGAGCCGATGGGGCCGCGCAGCGGTGCCGGCCTGCTGTGGATCCACGGCGGCGGTCTGCTGTTCGGCGACGCCAAGCAGGACGAGGCTCTGTGCCTGTCGACGGCGGAACGGCTCGGTCTCGTGATCGTCTCGGCGAACTACCGGTTCGCTCCCGAGCATCCCTTCCCGGCCGCGCACGAGGACGTCCAGCGCGCCTGGCGCTGGTTCCTCGATCACGCGGAGGCGCTCGGCGTGGATCCGCGGCGCATCGCCGTCGGAGGGGAGAGCGCGGGCGCGGGACTGGCGGCGGCGCTCGTGCAGCGCCTCCACGACGACGGCGGCTTCCAGCCCCGTGGGCAGTGGCTGTTCGCGCCGATGCTCGACGACCGCACGGCCGCGCGCCGCGAGCTGGACGCCGAGAAGCACTTCGTGTGGGACAACGCGCGCAACCGCGAGGGCTGGTCGGGCTACCTCGGCACCGCGCCGGGCGCCGAGACGGGGCCCGAGTACGCCGTTCCCGCCCGGCGCACGGATCTCAGCGGCCTGCCGCCGGCCTTCATCACGTGGGGCGACATCGAGCTGTTCGCGGCGGAGGACCACGCGTACGCCGCCGCGCTGGGAGCGGCGGGCGTGCCGGTGACGGCGGATATCGTCGACGGCGCGCCGCACGGGTTCGAGAACTGGGCCAAGGACACACCTGCCGCGCGGGCCCTCGTCGAGCGCGCGCAGGACTGGCTGCGCGCGACGCTGCACGACTGAACCGCGGGCGGACGCGGCAATGGTGCGGCGTGAGCACCTGGGCACCGCGGTCGGCGCGCACAAGCCGCACCTTCGCGCGCGCGCCGCAGCGCACCGGGCCGAAGGGCCCCGCGCCGGCGTCAGAACAGGTCGCGGAGCTTCGCGCGCTCGCCCGCATCGGCGAGCGCAGTACGGGCCGCGTGCCAGCCCGCCATGCCGTTGACGCCGGGGCCGGGCGGCGTGGACGCCGACGCGAGGTACACGCCCTTCATCGGTGTGCGCCACGGCGCCGAGGACAGGACGGGGCGGCGGAACGCCTGCGCCATCGTGAACGCGCCGCCCAGGATGTCGCCGCCCACGTCGGCGGGGTTGACCGCCTCGCGCGCGGAGGCCGGCACCGCGTGCGATGCCAGGATCCGATCGCGGAAGCCGGGCGCGAAGCGCTCGACCTGCCGCGTGATGTGCTCGGTCGGGTCGAGCGGTGAACCGCTCGGAACGTGCATGTACGTCCACAGCACGGCCTTGCCCTCCGGCGCGCGGGACGGATCCAGCACCGAGGGCTGCACCGTGAGCACATACGGGCTCTCCGGCACGCGGCCGCGCGCCACCGCGTTCTCGCTCGCCGCCACCTCGGCACGCGTGCCCCCGAGATGCACGGTCGGGGAGCGGTGGACGTCCGGGTTCGCCCACGGCACCGGCCCGTCCAGCGCGAAGTCGACCTTCGCGGCAGCGGGGCCGTAGCGGAACGACCGGATCGCGCGTGCGTAGCGCGCCGGGACGTCGGGGTGCGTCAGCACCAGGCGCGGCGAGGTGTTGAGCAGCAGGATGTCGCCGGCCGCCGGGTCGCCCCAGTCGAGCCTCGCGAGGTCGGTGATCCGACGCTCGGTCTCGATCAGACCGCCGTGCGCCCGCAGGTCGTCGGCGAGGGCGTCGGGGATGGCCTGGGCCCCGCCGACCGGGTACGCCCAGCCGCGATCCGTGTGGGCCAGAGCCGCCAACAGCAGGCCCGACGCGGATGCCGGAAGCGACGGCAGCGGGCGGTTCGCGTGCGCCAGCACACCGCTCAGGAGCGCCGCGGCCTTCGCGGTGCGGAGCGTGCGGCCGCCGAGCGCCGTGCCCGTCTCCAGCACGCGCAGGCCGAAACGCACGGCCGCAAGCGGGTCGTGCGGCATGCGCAGCAGCTGATTGCCGGTGAAGTCGAGCACGCCCTCGATGCGCCGCGCGAGTGGGCGCATCAGCGCGCGCCACGCGCGGGCATCCGGCCCGAGCTCGTCCGCCGTGCGGTCGATGTCCCGCCAGGCGACCGCAGCCTGCCCGCCGTCGAGCGGCTGCGCATACGACGCGTCGGGGACGATCCATCCGATCCGCTCCTCGATGCCGAACGCGCGGAAGAACGGCGACGTGATGGCCGCGGGATGGATCGCCGAGCAGACGTCCTGCCGGAAGCCCGGCAGCGTGAGTTCGGCGGTGCGCGAGCCGCCTCCGACGGTGTCCGCAGCCTCGAGCACCGTGACCGCGTAGCCGGCCCGCGCGAGCGTCACCGCGGCCGCGAGGCCGTTCGGTCCGCTTCCGACGATCGTGGCGCGGGGCATGGGGTCAGTCTGTCACCGCCTCCGCTCGCTGGGCGAGCGAAGCGAGAGCGCTTGACGTTTCGGCCCCGATGGGGGAGAGCTCAGACGAACGCGCCCATCCCCGTGATGTCCCGGCCGATGATGAGCGCCTGCACGCTCTCGGTGCCCTCGTACGTGTGGATGGCCTCGATGTCGGCGAGGTGCTGCATCACGCGGTTCTCGAGCAGGATGCCGTTGCCGCCCAGCAGGTCGCGGGCGGTGCGCGCGATGTCGCGCGCCGTGCGGGTGTTGTGGAACTTCGCCAGCGACGCCTGCGTCGGGCGCAGCGCGCCGGCGGCCTCGAGGTCGGCGAGACGGCGGCAGTACAGCTGCATCGCCGTGAGCTGGGACAGCATCTGCGTCAGCCGCTCCTGCACCATCTGGAACTTCGCGAGCGGCTTGCCGAACTGGATCCGCTGCGTCGAGTACGCCAGCGCCGCCTCGTAGCACGCGGTCGCATGCCCGAGCGCCGACCACGCCACGCCCGAGCGCGTCGCGAACAGCACGGTCGACGTGTCGCGGAAGGAGTGCGTGCCCGGCAGCACCGCGTCCTCGGCGAGGCGCACGCCGTCGAGCGTGATGTGGGCCTGGTGGATGCCGCGCAGCGACAGCTTGCCGGCGATCACCGTGCCGGTGTAGCCGGGCGTGTCCTGCTCGACCAGGAAGCAGCGCACCTGTCCGTGGTCCGCGTCGCCCTCGCGGTCCACGCGCGCCCACACGAACGTGACGCCGCCGGACGCGCCGTTGCCGATCCACTTCTTGGCGCCGCGCAGGATCCATCCGTCCTCGTCCCAGCGCGCGACCGTCTCGAGGGACGTGGAGTCGGATCCGTGATCCGGCTCGGTGAGCGCGAACGCGCCGGGAACCTCGCCGCGCGCGATCGGACCGAGCCAGCGGGCCTGCTGCTCCGGGCTGCCGAACAGCGCCAGGGTGCGCAGCGCGAGCCCGCCCTGCACCGCGATCACGGTGCCGAGCGACCCGTCCGCGCGCGAGACCTCCATGTTCACCAGACCGGCGGCGAGCGGCGACATGGGAGTGAGGTCGGCGTGCCCGATGCCGTCGACATACAGGTCGGCCTCGCCCAGCGCCGTGAGCGCCTCGAGCGGGTACTCGGCCTTGTCCCACGCCTCGGCCATGCGCGGCCCGAGCGCCTCGCCGACCTCGCGCGCCCGTGTCCACTGCGCGCGATCCGCGCCGTCGACGTCGGAGAACACCGCGTAGTAGTCGGTGTCGAGCGGGAATGTTACGTCGTAGGAGAGGACCTTCTCTCCGGGGAAGAGCTCGGATGCCATGCGGTCAGGCTAGGAGAGCCGCGCGCGGGCACCCGAGTCGTTTGGAGGTCTCCGCCATCCGGGACCGCGGATCGCGTGTCCTAGACTGGACGAGGTTCCCGACGGCGCCCTACGGAGGTCTCGCATGTTCATCATCTCGCTGCTGCTGTTCCTCGGCGGCATGGCGCTGTTCGGCGTCGCGATCAACATCGACGGCTGGCCGGCCGGCTACGTCTTCGCCGCCGGCATCATCGCCATCTGCCTCGCGATGGCGCTGCCCATGCACTTCAGCAAGACGCGGCAGTAGACGCCGCCGTCTTCGACAGCGCGACCCCGGATCATCCGGGGTCGCGTTTTTCTTGCGTCCAGAAGCGCGGGGTAGGCTGGGATCTCGGTCGAGATCTCTCGACGTCGAGACAATCAGTCTCCTCCCGTGGCCCCACCGAAGGATTGCAACGTGGATCTGTACGAGTACCAGGCTCGAGACCTTTTCGAGAAGTACGAGGTGCCGGTGCTCGCCGGCATCGTCGCCGACACCCCGAGGAGGTGAAGGCAGCGGCCGAGAAGATCGGCGGCGTGGTGGTCGTCAAGGCGCAGGTCAAGACCGGCGGTCGCGGCAAGGCCGGCGGCGTCAAGGTCGCCAAGACCCCCGACGAGGCGTACGAGGCCGCACAGGCCATCCTCGGACTCGACATCAAGGGCCACGTCGTCAAGCGCGTCATGGTCGCGCAGGGCGCCGACATCGCGCGCGAGTTCTACTTCTCGGTGCTGCTCGACCGCGCCAACCGCTCGTACCTGTCGCTGTGCAGCGTCGAGGGCGGCATGGAGATCGAGCAGCTCGCGGTCGAGAAGCCCGAGGCGCTCGCGCGCGTCGAGGTGGACCCGCTGGACGGCATCACCAAGGAGAAGGCCGTCGAGATCGCGCGCGCCGCGAACTTCGACGAGGACCTCGTCGAGAAGGTCTCCGACGTCTTCGTCAAGCTCTACGACGTCTACAAGGGCGAGGGCGCGACCCTCGTCGAGGTGAACCCGCTCATCCTGTCCGGTGCGGGCGACATCATCGCGCTCGACGGCAAGGTCACGCTGGACGACAACGCCAGCGAGGTGCGCCACCCCGAGCACGAGGAGCTCGAGGACAAGGAGGCGGCCGACCCGCTCGAGGCCAAGGCCAAGGCCAACGGCCTCAACTACGTCAAGCTCGACGGCCAGGTCGGCATCATCGGCAACGGCGCGGGCCTGGTCATGTCGACGCTCGACGTCGTCGCCTACGCGGGCGAGAAGCACGGCGGCGTGAAGCCGGCGAACTTCCTCGACATCGGCGGCGGCGCGAACGCGCAGGTCATGGCCAACGGCCTCGACGTCATCCTCGGCGACGAGCAGGTCAAGAGCGTGTTCGTGAACGTCTTCGGCGGCATCACGTCGTGCGTCGCGGTCGCGGAGGGCATCGTGAAGGCCCTGCAGATCCTGGGCGACCACGCCACCAAGCCGCTCGTCGTGCGCCTCGACGGCAACCAGGTCGAGGAGGGCCGCGCGATCCTCGCCGCGGCGAACCACCCGCTCGTCACGCTCGCGTCCGGCATGGACGAGGGCGCCGACAAGGCCGCCGAGCTGGCGAACGCCTGAGACGCACGGATCGGATAAGGACTAGAGAAGATGTCGATCTACCTCAACAAGGACTCCAAGGTCATCGTCCAGGGCATCACCGGCGGCGAGGGCACCAAGCACACCGCGCTCATGCTCAAGGCCGGCACGAACGTCGTCGGCGGCGTGAACGCGCGCAAGGCGGGCTCGACCGTCACGCACGAGACGGCGCACGAGGGCGAGGTGGACCTGCCCGTGTTCGGCACGGTCGCCGAGGCCATCGAGAAGACCGGCGCCGACGTGTCGATCGCGTTCGTGCCGCCGGCCTTCACGAAGGACGCGATGATCGAGGCCATCGACGCCGAGATCCCGCTGCTCGTCGTGATCACCGAGGGCGTTCCCGTGGGCGACACCGCCGAGGCGTGGGCGTACGCGCAGTCGAAGGGCAACAAGACGCGCATCATCGGCCCGAACTGCCCCGGCATCATCACGCCCGGCGAGGCGCTCGTGGGCATCACTCCCGCGAACATCACGGGCAAGGGCCCGATCGGCCTCGTGTCGAAGTCGGGCACCCTGACCTACCAGATGATGTACGAGCTGCGTGACCTGGGCTTCTCGACCGCCATCGGCATCGGCGGCGACCCGGTCATCGGCACGACGCACATCGACGCGCTCGAGGCCTTCGAGGCCGACCCCGAGACCAAGGCGATCGTGATGATCGGCGAGATCGGCGGCGACGCCGAGGAGCGTGCGGCCGACTTCATCAAGGCCAACGTCACCAAGCCGGTCGTCGGCTACGTCGCGGGCTTCACGGCCCCGAGGGCAAGACCATGGGTCACGCCGGCGCGATCGTGTCCGGCTCGGCCGGCACCGCCCAGGCGAAGAAGGAGGCCCTCGAGGCCGCCGGCGTCAAGGTCGGCAAGACCCCGAGCGAGACCGCCGCGCTGATGCGCGACATCATCGCGGGCCTGTAAGCAGCGCCCCGACGCGAAACCCCCGCCCTGCTGGGCGGGGGTTTCGTCGTTCCGGCGTGGCGGCGACCGCACAATGCAGGAGCGGGCCGAGCGGACCCCGGCGTGTCGGCCGGGACACGCGGCGATCCGGGTCCGCGTTCCTGCGTTGTGCAGACGCGGGCAGAGGCGGCAGAGGCGCGGGCAGATGCGCGGGCAGATGCGGCAGACGCGTGGGGCCGGAGCGGGGCCGGATCAGGCGCCGACGAGCGCCTGGATCGGGCCGCGCGCGAAGTAGATCACGAAGCCGGCGGCGACGATCCACAGCAGGGGGCTGACAGTGCGTGCGCGTCGGGAGAAGGTCTGGATCAGGACCCAGCTGATGAAGCCCGCGCCGATGCCGTTCGCGATCGAGAAGGTCAGCGGCATGACCGTGACGGTGAGGAACACCGGCAGCAGCACCCCGAAGTCGGTCAGGTCGATGTGCGCGATCTGCGCCATCATCATCGCGCCGACGATCACGAGCGCGGCGGCCGCGATCTCGGTCGGGACGATCGAGGTGAGCGGCGTGAGGAACATCGCCAGCAGGAACATCACGCCCGTGACGACGTTGGCGAGGCCCGTGCGCGCGCCCTCGCCGATGCCGGCGCCCGACTCGATGAACACCGTGTTGGAGGACGACGAGGTCGCGCCGCCCACGACGGCGCCGACGCCCTCGACGATCAGCGCCGACTTGATGCGCGGGAAGTCGCCCTTCTCATCCGCGAGGTCGGCCTCCTTCGCGAGCCCCGTCATCGTCCCCATCGCGTCGAAGAAGTTCGAGAACACGAGCGTGAAGACGATCATCACGAGCGCGACCATGCTGACGCGGCCGAGGTCGAAGCCGAAGTCGATCGCACCCACGAGGCTCAGGTCCGGCAGCGCGAACGGCGATCCGGACAGCGTGGGGACGGTGAGGCTCCAGCCGCCCGCGTTGCCGTCGGCGGCGGCGCCGAGCTGCCAGACGGCCTCGGCGATCACGGAGAGCACGGTGCCGGTGACGAGGCCGATCAGCAGGCCGCCCTTGACCTTCAGTGCGACCAGGATCCCCGTGAGGACGAGCGTGATCACGAACAGCAGGGTCGGGGCGGTCGCGACCGAGCCGCCGACGCCCAGCCCGACGGGCGGGGAGGCCTCGCCGGTGGTCGTCACGAAGCCCGCGTTGACGAAGCCGATGAACGCGATGAACAGGCCGATGCCGACCGTGATCGCGAGCTTGAGCTGCAGCGGCACCGCGTCGAAGATCATCTTCCGCAGCCCGGTCGCCGCCAGCAGCACGATCACGAGGCCGTTGACGACAACGAGCGCCATCGCCTCCGGCCAGGTCACCTGACCGACGACGGAGAACGCCAGGTAGGCGTTGATGCCGAGGCCCGCGGCGAAGCCGAAGGGCAGGCGGGTGACGAGACCGAACGCGATGGTCATGACGCCCGCGGCCAGGGCGGTGGCGGCACCCACCGCGGGGAAGGCCAGCGTGGTGCCCTCGACGTCCGGAGCGCTCGACAGGATGATCGGGTTCAGGATCACGATGTAGGCCATCGTGACGAAGGTCACGAGACCACCGCGGATCTCGGCGCCGAATGTGGATCCGCGCTCCGTGACCGAGAAGAAGCGGTCGAGCGCGTTCCTCGGAGCGGGCTTCGTGGACGGGGCGCCGGGGCCGGCGGGTGCAGCAGTCATCGAGAGAACCTCCCCACCGAATCTACCGTGCGCACCCCGAGCGGCCGATCCAGAAGGTGAAGAGCGCGTGCGGGATCCGGCGCCGTGGCGACCCTTCTCCCGCGGATCCGCAATACCCTGGGGGCATGCCGCTGAAGGGTGAGTACCTGCCGTCCACCGCAGAGTGGGCGCGCACACAGGCCGAGACGTACGAGGCGACGAACGGCGCGGAGGGCAACCTGCTGCGCGGGAAGCCGGTGATCGTGCTGACCACGGTCGGCGCCAAGACCGGCGGGCTGCGCAAGACCGCGCTCATGCGGGTCGAGCACGAAGGTCGCTATGCCGTCGTGGCGTCGAAGGGCGGCGCGCCGGAGCCGCCGCAGTGGTACTGGAACATCGTCAAGGAACCGCACGTCGAGCTGCAGGACGGCGCCGACAAGCGCGACTACACCGCGCGCCGGCTCGAGGGCGCGGAGTACGACGAGTGGTGGCAGCGCGCGGTCGCGGCCTGGCCCGACTACGCCGAGTACCAGAAGAAGACGGATCGCAAGATCGCCGTGTTCGTCCTGGAGCCGGTCGAGGGCTGACGCGCCTCAGCCGGCGACGGCTGCGGGTTCGCTGCGGGCCGTGATGGCGGCGCGGTTGTCGTGCCGGAACCGGCGCGCCAGGGCGCTGCCGAGCGACTGCAGCGCCTGCACGATGACCACCAGCAGCACGACCACGACGAGCATGTACCACTCGTTGTAGCGCTGGTAGCCCTCGCGCAGCGCGAGGTCGCCCAGACCGCCGCCGCCGATCACGCCGGCCATGGCCGAGTAGTTCAGCAGCGAGATCACCGACGTGAACAGGCCGAGCACGATCGCGGGGAGCGATTCGGGCACGAGCACCTTCCACACGATCGCCGACTTCGTCTTGCCGAGCGACACGGCGGCCTCGACGAGGCCGTGATCCACCTCGCGCACGGCGATCTCGACGAGCCGCGCGAAGAACGGGATCGCGGCCACCGTGAGCGGCACGACCGCCGCCCAGAGGCCGAAGGACTTGCCGACGAGCAGCTTCGTGAACGGCAGGATCGCCACCATCAGGATGATGAACGGCAGCGACCGGCCGACGTTCACGACGAAGCCGATCACCGCGTGCAGCGCGCGGCCGAACGAGCGCGAGCCGAACGGCGCATCCAGCACGCCGCCCTTGTCGAGGATCACCAGCAGGATGCCCAGCGGCAGGCCGATGAGCACGGTGAAGACGAGGGCGACGCCGACCATGGCGGCGGTCTCGCCGAGCGCCTTCGAGACGTCGGCGACGAGGTCATTCAGGTCGAGATCGTTCACTGCGATCCTCCTCGGGCGCTCAGGACGAGGGACGGTGCGGCCTCTTCGGCGATCACGTCGACGACGAAGCCGCGGTCGGTCAGGCGGGCGAGCAGCGGCGCGCTCGCCGCGGCGTCGCCGGGCAGGCGCACGTGCAGGCGACCCACCCGCTGGTCGCGGAAGCTGTCGATCTCTCCGCCGAGGATCGCGATGTCCAGGTCGAACTCGCGCGCGAGGCTGGTGATCACCGGGTCGTTCGCCGAGGCCCCCGTGAAGGTCACCTCGACGAGCGTGCCCCCCGTGTGGGCGATGTCGTCCACCGACGCGAACAGCGCGCGGCCGACCGGAGAACCGGGCGTGCGGACGAGATCCAGCACGCGGCCGGACTCCACGATCCGGCCGTTCTCGATCAGCGCGGCGGAATGGCAGATGCGCCTGATCACGTCCATCTCGTGCGTGATCAGCAGCACCGTCAGCCCGAGCTCGCGGTTCACGGTGCCGAGCAGGTCGAGGATGGACGCCGTCGTCTCGGGATCGAGCGCGCTCGTCGCCTCGTCGGAGAGCAGCACACGGGGTTCGGCCGCGAGGGCGCGCGCGATGCCCACGCGCTGCTTCTGGCCGCCGGAGAGCTGAGCGGGGTAGTAGTCGGCCCTGTCCGCCAGGCCGACGAGATCCAGGATCTCGCGGGCACGGGCGCGGCGGCGCGCTGCCGGCACGCGCGATCCCTCGAGGGCGAACTCGACGTTGCCGAGTGCTGTGCGGCCGGCGAGCAGGTTGAAGTGCTGGAACACCATGCCGATGTTCTGCCGCGCCGCGCGCAGGCCCGCCTCGTCCAGCGCCGTCAGGTCCGCGCCGTCCACGACGACCCGGCCGGACGTCGGGCGCTCCAGCAGGTTGACCGTGCGGATCAGGGTCGACTTCCCGGCCCCGGACTCGCCGACGATGCCGTAGATCTCGCCGCGCTGGACGTGCAGGCTGACGTCGTCGAGCGCCGGGAAGGACGCTCCGGGGTAGACCTTGCTGACGTTCTCGATGGTGATCATGCGTGCTCCTGCTCTCGCGAAGGCGGACGGTCGCGCCCGCCCTCGCGGGCTGGGTCTCGGGCTCAGTCGCCGCTCACGGGGATGACGAGGCCGCTCCAGTTCTCCTCGATGAACGCCGACGTCTCATCCGAGTTCAGCGCCTCGAGCAGCGCCTGGATCTCCGGCTCGTCCTCGTCGCCCGCGTTCACCGCGAGGCGGTTGGCGTACGGCGAGCCCTCGACCTCCTCCTGCAGGAGCTGGTCGTCCTTCGTCAGTCCCGCGGGACCGGCGTAGACGAAGTTGACGACGCCCGCATCGGTGTCCTCGAGCGCGCGCGGCAGCTGCGCGGCGTCGACCAGCGCGAACTCCAGGTCCTTCGGGTTCGCGGTGATGTCGTCGAGGTCGGCCGGCGCGTCGGTCGTCTCGATCAGGCCGCCGGCCGCGAGCAGCTCGAGCGAACGGCCGAGGTTCGCGGGGTCGGCCGGGAGCGGGATCTCGGTGCCGTCGGGGATGTCCTCGATCGAGTCGAGCGAGAGCGAGTACAGCGCGAGGGCGGGGAAGTAGACCTTGCCGACGGACACGATGTCGGTGCCGTGCTCCTCGTTGAAATTGTCGAGGTACGGCTGGTGCTGGTACAGGTTCGCATCCAACGAGCCGTCGGCGAGCGACTCGTTCACGATCGTGTACTCCGAGAACTCCGTGATCTCGAGCGTGAAGCCGGCCTCCTCGGCCAGGTTCTCGTTGACGAACTCGAGCACCTCGGTGGCGGGGAACATCGAGCCGATGCGGATGACGGCGGGCTCGCCGGCCGCGGCGGCGGCCTCCGGCTCGGCGTCCGTCGCTCCTGTGCAGGCGGTGAGGGCGGCGGCGGATGCGGCGACGGCGGCGAGGCCGAGCAGGCGGATGCGGGTGGAGCGCGACATGGGGTCTCCTCGGGTCGAAGGGGTCGCGGCCCGTGGCGGAGCGGTGGGGCTCTCCGTCGGATGGGGCGCGGAATCCCGATTGTGGAGGCGCGCGTCGCGGGATCGCGACTCGTGTTCCGTTTTGTTTCACGGCGACCCGGGGATGCCGCCCGGCGGTGAATAGGTTCGATCCGTGCGGTCGCCGACATGGTCCGCACGGAAGGACATCCGGATGAGCGACGACCTGGTTCCGCGGCGAGCGGCGCGGGCCCGGCGTGCGCCGTGGGCCGACCGTCTCGAGGAGGCGGCGACGCAGCTGGCCGACGGCATCGTCCGACGCGAGCGCGTGGGCGAGGCCCCGCACGACGCGTTCGCCGTGCTGCGCCGTCTGGGGCTGATCGGCCTCACGGTGCCCGCCGAGCTCGGCGGGGAGGGCGCGACGCTCGCCGAGACGTCCGAGGCCGCGCGCCGCCTCGCACGCGTGGACGGCGGCCTCGCGCACGCGGTGGGCTATCACTGGGTGTGGCTGTGGTTCGTGTCCGCGTACGGCGTGCACGGGTCCGAGCCCGCGGCGCCGACCGCGCCCGCCCGGGAGCTCGCGCGTCGCACGGCGGTGGACGGTCTGGTCTGGGCCTCCATCGGCTCGGCCTTCGGCGGATCCGGGGGCACGGTGCGGTCGGCGGGGGGATACGCCGTGTCTGCGCGTCGCGGATTCGCCACCGGGGCGCCGCTCGCGGACCTGCTGTTCACGCAGAGCGTGCTCGACGAGGACGGCCGGATGCGCGTGTGGGCGATCCCGACGGACCGCGAGGGCGTCACGGTCTCGGGGGACTGGGATCCGGTCGGCCAGCGTCTGTCCGCGTCGCCTGGGGTCGTCCTGGACGATGTCCGCGCGACCGACGACGATCTGGTGGCGATCGTGAGCCCGCCGTCCGAGCATCCGCTTCCCCTGCAGTCGCTCATGATCCCGGCCTTCCAGTCGCTGTTCGGATGGCTCGCGGTGGGCATCGCCGAGGGAGCGCTGCTCGAGGCGCGCGACTACGTGCGCGGTCACGGGCGGCCCTGGGTGCACTCGGCGGCCGATACCGCGACCGAGGACGTCCACGTCGTCGCGGGGTTCGGGCGTCAGGTCGCCGCCGTCTCGGCGGCCGCCGCCCTGGTGCGCGAGGGCGCGGCCGAGCTGGACGCGCTCGCCGCCGCGCCGACGTCCGTGACGCCCGCGCAGCGCGGCGAGGTCGCCGAGGTCATCGCGGCGGGGAAGATCGCCGCCCACCATGCCGGCCTCGACGCGGCGTCGGCCGTCTTCGACCTGACCGGCGCGCGATCGGCGTCCGCGTCGTTCGGGCTCGACCGGCACTGGCGGAACCTCCGCACCCTGACCCTGCATGATCCTGTCGCCTATAAGCACGAGGAACTGGGGCGGTACTTCCTCTCCGGCGACCTCCCGATCCCGAGCGTGTACCGATGACCTCTTCTCCCGCACCCCTTCGTTTCTCGGCGTTCGTGATGTACACGGCGTCGCACATCCAGCACGGGCTGTGGCGTCATCCCGACGCCCGTCAGGCCGACTTCGAGGATGTCGGCCTGTGGGTCGACCTCGCCCGCACCCTCGAGCGGGGCGGGTTCGACGCGATGTTCTTCGCCGACGTCGTCGGCGTGTACGGCGGCGCCGGCGCGTCGTACGACATCAACGCCCGCGAAGGTCTGCAGCTGCCGTCGCACGACCCTTCGGTGCTGCTGTCGGCGCTCGCCGTGAGCACAGAGCACCTCGGGCTGGCGTTCACCAGCTCGACGTTGCAGGCGCATCCGTTCGAGTTCGCGCGCCGCGTGTCCACGCTCGACCACATCTCACGGGGCCGGATCGGCTGGAACATCGTCACGAGCCACCTCGAGAACGCGGCGCGCAACTTCGGGCACGATCGCCTGCTCGACCACGACGAGCGGTACGCGCAGGCGCAGGAGTACCTCGACGTGGCCTACAAGCTGTGGGAGGGGTCGTGGGACGACGGCGCGCTGCTCAAGGACCGCCGTGGCGCGTACGCCGATCCCGCGGGCATCCACCGGATCGATCACCACGGGCGCTGGTACGACGTCGAGGGTCCGCACCTCGTCTCGCCGTCGCCGCAGCGCACGCCGCTGCTGTTCCAGGCCGGCGCCTCGCCCGCCGGGGCGGCGTTCGCCGCGCGCAACGCGGAGGCGTCCTTCATCCTGGCTCCGGATCGCGAGCGGGCGCGCGAGATCGTCGCAAACGGCAAGCGACTCGCCATCGAGGCGGGCCGCTCGGCGGATGACATCTCCTACTACCAGGGCATCACGTTCGTCATCGGCTCGACCGAGGAGGAGGCCCGGCGCAAGGAGGCGGAGATCGACGAGTACCTCTCGGCCGATGCCTTCTTCGTGCACTCCAACCTCGGCACCGACCAGCGCACGGGGCAGCCGATCCCGCCCGACACCCTGCTCAAGGACGTCCCGACGCAGGGCGGTCAGGGACAGCTCGAGTGGCTGCGGCAGCTGAGCCCCGATCGGGAGCCCACCGTGGCGGACCTCGCCCGGCTGTCGGCGAAGCTGCGCGGCCGGATCGTCGGCACGCCCGAGCAGATCGCCGACGAGCTGGAGGCGTGGCGCGGTGTCGGCGTCGCCGGCATCAACGTCATGAACTGGATGATCCCGTCCTCGTACGAGGAGTTCATCGACCACGTGATGCCCGTCCTACGCCGACGCGGGCTCGCCGCCGAGGGCTACGCGGAGGGGACGCTGCGCCGGAAGCTCACGGGGCGCGACACGCTGCCCGACACCCACCCCGCGGCGCGGTACCGGGGCGCGTTCGCGTGAGCGCCCCGCCCTCGCCGTTCGCCGGATCGCCGTTCGCGGACATCCTGCAGCGGATCGCCGACGGCGCGGTCGAGCGGGAGCGCGAGCGCACCCTTCCCACGGCCGAGCTCGACGAGCTGCGCCGCGCCGGCTTCGGCGCCTTGCGGGTGCCGCCCGAGCTCGGCGGCGCGGGGCTCAGCCTTCCGGAGCTGGCCGAGCACCTGCTCGCGCTCGCGGACGCCGATTCGAACGTCGCGCATGCGCTCCGCGGTCATTTCGCGCAGGTCGAGGTCTTCCTGGCCCGACCCGCCTCGGCGCACCGGGACGCATGGCTGCGCCGGATCGCCGACGGCGCGATCATCGGCAACGCGGCGAGCGAGACCGCCGGCGCGACGCTCGCCGACCTGACGACGACGCTCGAGCAGGACGACGACGGACGCTGGCTGCTCACGGGCCGCAAGTTCTACACGACCGGCACGCTGTACGCGACGCACGTGCTCGCCTCGGCCGCCCGGCCGGGCGAGGGCGGCGACAGGGAGCGGGTGACGGTGCTGGTGCCGACGGATGCCCCCGGCGTCGAGATCGTCGACGACTGGGACGGCATCGGCCAGCGGCTCACGGCATCCGGGACGACCGTGTTCCACGGCGTCGAGGTCGACCCCGCCGACGTGACGCCGTACGCCGGCGGTCCGTCGCTCGGGCCGGCCTTCTTCCAGTTCTTCCTCGTGGCGGTCGTCGCCGGCATCGGCCGCGCCACCGCGCGCGAGGCGGCCGCCTACCTGCGCGGGCGGCGTCGCACCTTCATCACGGCAGGCGCCGACCTGCCGGCCGACGACCCGCAGCTGCAGCAGATCGTGGGCGACCTGTCGGGTGCGGCATTCGCCGCCTCGGCCGTCACGCTCGCCGCCGCCGCCGCGCTCGACCGCGCCCGCGCCGTGCTGCTCGACCCTGCGAGCGATCCCGAGCAGCGGGGCGACGTGGTCGATGCCGCCGAGATCGCGGTGTACAGGGCGCAGGTCGAGGCGATGCCGCGGGTGATCGCCGCCGCGAGCGAGCTGTTCGAGCTCGGCGGAGCGACCGCCGCTTCCCGCCCCGCGGCGCTCGACCGCCACTGGCGCAACGCCCGCACGGTCGCCTCGCACAACCCGATCGTCTACAAGCGGCGCCAGATCGGCCAGTGGGAGCTCGACCGGACGAGCCCCAACGCCGAGTGGCGCAAGCTCTGGATCGCGCGCGACCCCGCCGCCTGAGGATCGCCGGAGGGCGCTCCGCGCGGACCCGGTGCGCCGACCGGGGCGCCGCGGCGGCCGCACGTAGAGTCGATGCGTCATGCATCGCCTTCTCGTCGCACTGCTCGCCGCCCTGGACGCCGCCGTGTCGGCGATCGTCGGATGGGCGGCCGTGCTCGCGCCGCTCACGCTCATGTGGGTGTTCGCGTTCGGCGTCCTCGCCGACTGGTCGGCCCTGTGGCCCGCGACCGTGCGCATCTGGCAGCTCGGCAACTTCGTGCCCCTCAGCCTCACGCTGGACGGTCAGTTCCTGGTCGAGACGGGGCTGCCGGAGGAGGCCGGATCCTTCGTCCTCTCGCTCGCACCCCTCGCGTTCGGCGTGCTGATCGCCGCCTTCGCGGCGCGCTCGGGCCGTCGGGCGCTCCGGTCGGGGAAGTGGGCGACGGGAGTCGCGGCCGGCACGGTCGTGACCGCGCTCGCCGCCGTGATCGCGAACGTCACGTCCGGCAACCCGGTCGCGACCGTCGACGCCTGGCGCGCCATCCTGATGCCGACGCTCGTGTACGCCGTGCCGATGCTGATCGGCGCCGTCACGGGAGCGTGGAGCGAGGGCGACGACGGGATCGTCGACCGGATCCACGATGCCGCCGACCGGCTGCCCTCGGGGTGGCGGGAGTTCCCCGCGCTCATGGTGCGCGGGGGCGGCATGGCGCTCGCGGGCGTGGTCGGCTTCGCCGCGCTCGCGATCGCGACGGCCGTGCCCCTGCGCGGCGGCAGCGTGATCGCCCTGTACGAGACCACGCAGGTCGACCTGACGGGCGCGGTGCTGCTGACCCTCGCGCAGTTCGCCTACCTGCCGACGATGATCGGCTGGGCGATGGCGTGGATGGCAGGGCCCGGCTTCGCGTTCGGTGCCGGCACCGGCGTCACGCCCGCCGCCACGCAGCTCGGCGTGCTGCCGGGCGTGCCCCTGCTGGGGCTGATCCCCGAACAGGGCTCTCCGCTGCTGCTGCTGTCGGTGCTGGCTCCCGTCGTCGCCGGGGCGATCGCCGGCTGGGGCGTGCGGATCGCGTTCCGCGCCGAGGCGTGCGCCGAGCGCGTCGACCACGAGCCGACGGCGCCGCGGGTCGTGCTCGCGGTCGGCATCGCGGTGATCGCGGGAGCGGGCGCAGCGCTGATCGCGGCGCTGACGTCCGGATCGCTCGGGCCTGGCCGCCTCGCCGTCACCGGTCCGGAGCCGGGCGCCATCGCGCTCGCCGTGGGGCTCGAGGTGCTGGTGGGTGCGGCCATCCTGCTGCTCGCCCCGCGCTCGTACGAGCGCCGCCTTGGCGAGTGGGTCCGCGGCGACGACGACGAGGAGGGCGCCTCCGACGAGAACGTCGGCGGCAGGCGGGATATCGCCGCGTCGCTAGACTGACACGGTGCTGAAGGTCGTCGTCCTCATCTCGGGCACGGGCTCCAATCTGCGGGCCCTCCTCGAGGCGGCGGACGACCCCGGCTATCCCGCGCGCATCGTCGCGGTCGGCGCCGACCGCGACGCCGCCGGTCTCGCGCACGCCGAGGCGTTCGGCGTGCCGTCCTTCGTCGTGCCGTTCCGCGCGTACGACAGCCGCGAGGCGTGGGCCGAGGAGCTCGGTCGGCGACTGGACGAGATCCAGCCCGATCTGATCGTGCTGAGCGGCCTGATGCGCCTGCTCCCCGCCGCGCTCGTGGCGCGCTGGCAGCCGCGCATCATCAACACGCACCCGGCGTACCTTCCCGAGTTCCCCGGCGCGCACGGCGTGCGCGATGCGCTCGCCGCCGCCGCCGCGCAGACCGGCGCGAGCGTGATCGTCGTCGACGACGGCGTCGACACCGGCCCGATCCTCGCGCAGGAGCGCATCCCGGTGCTGCCCGGCGACACCGAGGACACGCTGCACGAGCGCATCAAGCCCGTCGAACGGCGCCTGCTGATCGACGTCGTGCGGCGCATCGCGACCGGCGACCTCGCGCTGTCCGCGACATCCTGACCCTGCCGATCCGGCGCGACGCCGGATCACCGCCACACCCGAAGGAGCACCCCATGGCCGGCCCCCGCCACGACCCCTCGCTCTACCGCGACCGCGATGTGGTGCCGATCCGGCGCGCGCTCGTGTCGGTCAGCGACAAGACCGATCTGCTCACGATCGCCGAGGCTCTCGCGGGCGCGGGCGTCGAGATCGTGTCGACCGGATCCACCGCCGCCACCATCCGCGACGCGGGTTTCGACGTCACGGACGTCGCGTCCGTGACCGGCTTCCCGGAGATGCTCGACGGGCGCGTGAAGACGCTGCACCCCAACGTGCACGGCGGGCTGCTCGCCGACCTGCGCCTCGAGCACCACGAGACCCAGCTCGGGGAGTTCGGCATCGCGCCGTTCGAGCTCGTGATCGTCAACCTCTACCCGTTCGTGGAGACCGTGCGCTCGGGCGCGCAGGGCGACGACGTGGTGGAGCAGATCGACATCGGCGGCCCGGCCATGGTGCGCGCGTCCGCGAAGAACTACGCGAACGTCGCGATCGTGGTCTCGCCCGAGTCGTACCCGGCCGTGATCGAGGCCGTCTCCAACGGGGGCACGTCGCTCACGCAGCGCCGCGAGCTCGCGGCCCGCGCGTTCGCCCACACCGCCGCCTACGACACGGCCGTCGCCGAGTGGTTCGCGCAGCAGACCTTCGTCGGGCGCGAGGACCTGCCGGAGCACCTCACCATCCAGGCCGAGAAGCTGGCGAACCTCCGCTACGGCGAGAACTCGCACCAGCGCGCCGCGATCTACACGACCTCCGGCGGCCACGGCATCGCCCAGGCGACCCAGCTGCAGGGCAAGGAGATGTCGTACAACAACTACGTCGACGCGGATGCCGCGCTGCGCGCCGCGTACGACATGGTGCTTCCCGCCGTCGCGATCATCAAGCACGCCAACCCGTGCGGCATCGCGGTCGCGGCGCCGAGCGCGCTCGACCCCATCGCGAGTGCCCACCTGCGCGCGCACGAGTGCGATCCGGTCTCGGCGTTCGGCGGCGTGATCGCCGCGAACCGCCCCGTGACGCTCAAGATGGCCGAGAACCTGCGGGACATCTTCACCGAGGTGATCGTGGCGCCCGACTTCGAGCCGGCGGCGCTCGAGGTGTTCGCCGAGAAGAAGAACCTGCGTCTGATGAAGCTCCCCGCCGACTGGCGGCAGGAGCGCATGGACGTGCGCCTGGTCTCGGGCGGGCTGCTGCTGCAGGATGCCGACCGCTTCCCCGAGGACGACTTCGAGTCGGTCGCGGCGAACTGGCAACTCGTCGCGGGCGAGGTGCCCGAGGACGTCTCCGTGCAGGACCTCGTGTTCGCGTGGAAGTCGTGCCGCGCGGTCAAGTCGAACGCGATCGTGCTCGCGAAGAACGGCGCCACGGTCGGCGTCGGCATGGGCCAGGTCAACCGCGTCGACTCGTGCCGCCTCGCTGTCGAGCGCGCGGGCGACCGCGCGAGCGGCTCGATCGCGGCATCCGACGCCTTCTTCCCGTTCTCGGACGGCCCCGAGGTGCTCATGAACGCCGGCGTGAAGGTCATCATCCAGCCCGGCGGATCGGTGCGGGACGAGGAGACGATCGCGCTCGCGAAGGAGCGCGGCGTCGCGATGTACTTCACGGGAGAGCGCCACTTCTTCCACTGATCGGGAAGGCGGGGACTTTCCTTCCCTGTTCGTTGAGCGAGGAGCGCAGCGACGAGTCGAAACGTCGAGGCGTCGCCTGGGCGCTGTGTGCCGCGGCGAGTCCGTGCCGTTTCGACTCGCTTCGCTCGCTCAACGAACAGGGGGTGGTGCGGGTCCACCACCCTCGACTCGCTTCGCTCGCTCAACGAGCGGGTGAACGCACCTGTTCGTTGAGCGAGGAGCGCAGCGACGAGTCGAAACGTCGAGACGGACCGTGGTTTATACGCCTCTCCCGCAGCGCTGACAAGCCCCTCGGCTGACCGCCTGAACCGGTTCAGACTCCTGCCTGAACCGGTTCAGCAAGGGGAGTTCCGTGACCGTGCACCGCCGCCCCACGATCGCCGATGTCGCGCGCCATGCCGGCGTCAGCAAAGGGCTGGTGTCGTACGCGCTGAACGACCGCCCCGGCGTCTCGAGCGGCAGCCGCGAGCGCATCCTCGCGGCGGCGAGCGATCTCGGATGGACGCCGAGCGTGCGCGCGCGCTCCCTGAGCACGGGGAGGTCGTTCGCGTGCGGCGTGGTGATCGGGCGCAGCACCGACGTGATCGCGGCGGATCCGTTCTTCCACTCGCTCATCGCCGGCCTGGAGGACGTGTTCTCCCAGTCGGGTCAGGTGCTCGTGCTCGCGGTCGCGACGCCGGGGCGCCGGGAGGCCGAGACCTACCGCGGGCTGGCCGAGGACAGGCGGGTCGACGGCGTCGTGATCACGGACCTCCGCGCCGCCGATGAGCGCATCGCCCTCGTCGAGCGGCTCGGGATGAAGGCCGTGACGCTCGGGCGGCCCGATGTCGAGAGCCCGTTCTCCTCCGTGTCGGTCGACGACGGCGCCGGCATCCGCAGCGCGGTCGCGCACCTGGCGGCGCTCGGGCACCGGCGCGTGGCGCACGTCGCGGGCCCCGAGGCGATGCTGCACGGGCGGCGCCGGGCCGAGGCGTTCCTCTCGGCCGCATCCGACGCCGGACTGGAGCCCGTGGTCGTCGACACCGACTTCAGCGCCGCGGAGGGCGCCGAGGCCACCCATCGCCTGCTGAGCCGCCCCGACCGGCCGACCGCGATCGTCTACTCCAACGACCACATGGCGGTCGCGGGGATCGGCGTCGCCCAGCGACGCGGGCTGCGCGTGCCCGACGACCTGTCCATCACGGGCTTCGACGACACCGAGCTCGGGCGCTACGTGCATCCCGCCCTCACGTCCGTCGCGACCGACGCGCGCGCGTGGGGCTCGGCCGCTGCCCGGGCGCTGCTCGACGCCCTGTCGGGCGGAACCGCCTCGCACCGGGAGCTCGACGAGCCCACCCTCATCGTCCGCGAGTCCACGGGACCCGCATCCCCACCATCCCCACGCGGCTGAGGCCGCCCACAGCAAGGAGCAGGAACCATGCAACGACGCATCATCCTCGCGGCCGCGGTGGCCGCCGGCGCCCTGACCCTCTCCGCCTGCAGCGGCGGGGGCGGAGACGGCGGCGGAGGCGATGGCGGCGCGGAGGGCCGCGGCCCGATCACCATCTGGTACTCGAACAACGAGGCCGAGATCGCCTGGGGCACGCAGATGGTCGAGGCCTGGAACGCCGAGCACCCGGACGAGCAGATCGAGGCGCAGGAGATCCCCGCCGGTGCGTCCAGCGAGGAGGTCATCGGCGCCGCCATCACGGCAGGCAACGCTCCCTGCCTGGTGTTCAACACCTCGCCCGCCGCGGTGCCGCAGTTCCAGAAGCAGGGCGGCCTCGTCAACCTGTCGGAGTTCGAGGACGGCGAGGCGTACATCACCGAGCGCAGCGGCGAGCTCGCCGAGCAGTACCGCTCGGAGGACGGCGGCTTCTACCAGATGCCGTGGAAGTCGAACCCCGTGATGATCTTCTACAACAAGGCGCTGTTCGAGCAGGCGGGCCTCGACCCGGAGAACCCGGCGCTGTCCACCTACGACGAGTTCCTCGAGACGGCGCGCGCGCTGAAGGAGGCGGATGTCGCGCCGTACGCGATCAACCCCGCCCCGACCAGCGAGTTCTTCCAGTCCTGGTTCGACTTCTACCCGCTGTACGCGGCGCAGACCGGCGGAACGCAGCTCGTCGAGGACGGTGCGGCGACGTTCGACAGCGACGACGGGCGCGCGGTGGCCGACTTCTGGGCCACGCTCTACGAGGAGCAGCTCGCCGGGCAGGAGCAGTACCAGGGCGACGCGTTCGCCGACGGCCACGCCGCCATGGCGATCGTCGGGCCGTGGGCCATCTCGGTGTACGGCGAAGACGTCGACTGGGGCGCCGTGCCGGTGCCGACCGCCGACGGTACCGCCCCGGAGGAGACCTGGACGTTCAGCGACGCGAAGAACGTCGGCATGTTCACGGCGTGCGAGAACCAGACGACGGCCTGGGACGTGCTGAAGTTCGCCACCAGCGAGGAGCAGGACGGCGTCTGGCTCGAGGAGACCGGTCAGATGCCCATGCGACAGAACCTCACCGAGGCATTCGCCGACTACTTCTCCGAGAACCCGGCGTACGAGCAGTTCGGCGACCAGGCGACCCGCACCGTCGAGGTGCCGAACGTGCCGAACTCGATCGAGATCTGGCAGGCGTTCCGCGACGGATACTCCGAGGCCGTGATCTTCGGCGAGACCGAGGTCGACCAGTTCCTGACCGACACGGCGGCGCGGATCGACGAGCTGGCGGCGGGCTGACATGACCGCGGATGCCGCGCTCGCCGCGGACCGGACGGGAGACGACTCCGTCCGGCCCGCGACGGGCGGCGCCCCGCCGCATCGCGGACGACGGCGGCTGTCCGGCGCGCAGCAGCCTCTGGGGATGCTGTTCTCGGCGCCGTACGTGGTCTTCATCGTGCTGGTGTTCGCGTGGCCGATCCTGTTCGCGGTGTGGATGTCGTTCCAGGACTATTTCTTCGCGGCGCCGGGTGCGGACGTGGAGCGTCCGTTCGTCGGCCTCGACAACTACGCCGCGGTGATCCGGGATCCCGATGTCTGGCAGGCGTTCCGCAACGTCGGGGTCTTCCTGCTCATCAACGTGCCGCTGACGGTGGTCCTGTCGATCGTGCTCGCGACGGCGCTGGATCGCGTGGTGCACGCGCGGACGTTCTTCCGCGTCAGCTACTACGTGCCCTACGTCACCGCGTCGGTCGCCGTCGTGGCGGTCTGGCTGTTCCTGTTCTCGAGCGGCGGTCTCGTCAACAACGTGCTGGGACCGCTCGCGCCGGATCCGTCGTGGCTCGTCAACAGCGCGCTCGCGATGCCGACGATCGCGCTGTTCGTGACGTGGAAGGGGCTCGGGTTCTACATCCTGCTGTATCTGGCGGCGCTGCAGAACGTGCCCAAGGAGCTGTACGAGTCGGTCGCGATGGACGGCGGCGGCCGCCTGCGGCAGTTCTTCTCCGTGACGGTGCCGAGCGTGCGGCCCGCGACGCTGCTCGTGGTGCTGCTGGCGACGATCACGGGCGCGAACCTCTTCACCGAGCCGTACCTGCTGACGGGCGGCGGCGGGCCGAACGGGGCGTCGACCTCGCCCGTGCTGCTGATCTACCAGCGCGGCATCGAGCAGGGGAACCCGGATGTCGCGGCAGCGATCGGCGTGATCCTGATCGTCTTCGTCCTGATCATCGCGGCGCTGCAGCGCCGGTTCGTGGGAGGTGAGGACTCGTGAGGCGCGCGCTCGGCAGCAGGATCGCGCTCTACGTCGTGCTGGGTCTCGGCGCGCTCGCGTTCCTGTTTCCCTTCTGCTACATGGTGATCGGGTCGCTGCAGACGGATCTCGACACCTCCGTACGGGGTGCGTTCCCGGATCCGGGCAACGTGTCGCTCGACAACTACGTCGCGATCGACAGCCGGATCGACCTCGTGCAGGGCCTGATCAACTCGGGCATCTTCACGGGCGGCGTGCTGCTGGGGACGATCGTCTTCGGCGTGCTCGCGGGGTACGCGCTCGCCGTCCTGCACTGGCGAGGTCGGAACGCGGTGTTCGCGCTGGCCCTGCTGGTGCAGGTGATCCCGTTCCAGCTGCTGATGATCCCGCTGTACGTCATGATCGCGCGCGACTACGGGCTCTCGGACTCGTACCTGGGGATGATCCTGCCGTTCTTCATCAACTCGACCGCGGTCGTGATCTTCCGGCAGTACTTCCTGCAGCTGCCGCCCGATCTGTTCTCGGCCGCGCGCATCGACGGCGCGGGGGAGTTCCGGCTGCTGTGGAGCGTCGCGCTGCCGCTCGTGCGCCCCGCGCTGCTGACGGCCGTGCTGCTGACGTTCATCGGCCCGTGGAACGAGTTCCTGTGGCCGTTCCTGATCACGAAGCAGGCGTCGCTGCAGCCGCTGGCGGTGTCGCTCGCGAACTTCATGTCGAACGTCGCGGCGTCCACGTCGAATCCGTTCGGCGCCATGATGGCCGGCGCCGTGGTGCTCGCCGTCCCGGCCGTGACCCTGTTCATCGTGTTCCAGCGGTACTTCACGACGAACGACCTCGGATCCGGAGTGAAAGGATGACAATGGCTGGGATCCCGTATCGACTCACGAGGGTGGGCGTCCTGATGACGCCCGACCCCGACGATCCGCGCGAGGCGGAGGGCGTGCTCAACCCCGCGTCGGGCCGCGGTCCGGACGGCGAGCTGTACCTGCTGCCGCGCCTCGTGGCGGACGGCAACGTCTCGCGCGTGGGACTCGCGCGCGTGGTCGTGGAGGACGGCGCGCCGGTCGGCGTCGAGCGGATCGGCATGGTGCTGGAGCCGGATCGCGGCTGGGAGCGCGGCGTGGGGAACGCGGGCGTCGAGGATCCGCGCACGACGTGGATCGGCGCGCTCGGCCTGCACGTGATGACGTACGTGGCGTACGGGCCGCTCGGGCCGCGCACGGCGCTCGCGGTGTCGCAGGACCTGCGCTCGTGGCACCGGCTCGGTCCCGCGCTGTTCCGGTACGAGGACGCGCTGGACATGGACCTCAACCTGTTCCACAACAAGGACACGGTGTTCTTCCCCGAGCCGGTCACGGCGCCCGACGGCACGGAGGCGCTCGCGGTGCTGCACCGCCCGATGTGGGACCTCGGCGAGACCAGGCCGGGGCAGGGCGTGCGCGTGCCGGCGGGCGTCACGGACGAGCGCCAGTCGATCTGGATCAGCTACGTCCCGCTCGACGCCGTGAGGGCGGACATCCGCAACCTCGCGCTGTGGGAGCAGCACCGGTTCGTCGCGGGCCCCGAGTTCGCGTTCGAGGAGGTCAAGATCGGCGGCGGCCCGCCACCCCTGCGTGTGCCGGAGGGGTGGCTCGTGCTGCACCACGGCGTCACCGGCGTGATCGACAGCGCGTTCTCGCAGCAGCAGAAGGTGAACTACGCCGCCGGCGCGCTGCTGCTCGACGCCGACGACCCCTCGCGCGTGCTGGCGCGCACGCCCGAGCCTCTGCTCGCCCCCGAGACCGACGACGAGCGCAGCGGCATCGTGCCCAACGTCGTGTTCCCCACCGCGATCGAAGAGATCGACGGACGGCTGTTCGTGTTCTACGGCATGGCCGACTCCAAGATCGGCGTCGCTCTGCTCGAGCGCACCGACTGACCATCCCCTGTTCGTTGAGAGACGAGCCATCCCTTGTTCGTTGAGCGAGCGGAGCGAGTCGAAACGGGCCGACATCCGCTCGGTCATGCCGACCGTTTCGACTCGGTCGCTTCGCTTCCTCGCTCAACGAACTGATCGGTGAAGAAGGATCCACATGTTCTCGCACGCACGACGGAGTGCGCGCGCCCTGGCCCTGGCCGGAGCCGCCGCCCTCGCCCTCACCCTGGGAGCCGTGGCTCCCGTCGCGGCCCACGAACGCGCGCCGCTGACCAACCTGGCGCACCTCGACTTCCTGCTGGACGAGGTCACGCCGCCGCCCGGCGTCGCCGGTCACACCACCTACCGGCTCGAACAGGAACCCACCCTCGTGATGCCGTGGACGTACGCCGACGCCAGGGCGGGTGGCACGTTCGAGCGGATCGGCGGCGGCAGCCTCGACCCCGTGACCGGGCACTGGAGCCAGGGCGCGTTCAACGCCGACGACGTGACGCGCGCGGCCGTCGTGTACATCCGCCACTGGCAGCAGACCGGCGAGGAGTCGAGCCGTGACAGCGCGTACGAGCTGCTGCGCGCCGTCGCCTACCTGCAGACGGCCGACGGGCCGGACGCCGGCAACGTCGTGCTGTGGATGCAGCCCGACGGCACGCTGAACCCCTCGGCCGAGCCGGTCGAGCTGCCGGACCCGTCCGACTCGGGACCGAGCTACTGGCTCGCCCGCACGATCTGGGCGCTCGGCGAGGGCTTCGCGGCGTTCGAGCGCACGGACCCCGCGTTCGCCGACTTCCTCGAGCAGCGCCTCGCCCTCTCGGTCGACGCCCTGAACCGGCAGGTGCTCGAGCGCTACGGCGCGTGGGCCGAGAGCGACGGGCTGCGCGTGCCGGAGTGGCTGATCGTGAACGGCGCGGATGCGTCCGCCGAGGCCGTGCTCGGGCTCGCGGCGCGCGTGCAGGCCGAGCCGCGCGACCGCACCACGGCCGATGCGCTCCGCAAGCTCGCGCGGGGCATCGCCGCGATGGGCGCCGGCGACCGTCGTGCGTGGCCGTACGGCGCGATCCTGCCGTGGGCCGAGTCGCGCAGCATGTGGCACGCGTGGGGAGGACAGGCGCCGGCCGCGCTGGCCGAGGCGGCCGTCGCCCTGCGCGACCGCTCGCTCCTGAAGCCCGCCGCGCGCGACGCGGCCGTCTTCACGCCCACGCTGCTGACCGCCGGCGGGCCCGACAACGCCTGGATGCCGACCCCGACCGAGCGCGTGCAGATCGCGTACGGCGCCGACTCGCGCGTGCAGTCGCTGCTCGCGGTGGCCGACGCGACGCGGTCGGAGGGCTTCGAGCAGCTCGCGGCCATGCAGGCCGCGTGGTTCTTCGGCGCGAACCGGTCGGGCGCGGACATGTACGACCCCGCCACCGGCGTCACGTACGACGGGCTGGAGGCGGACGGCAGGGTCAACCGCAACAGCGGCGCCGAGAGCACGATCCACGGCCTGCTGACGATGCTCGCGCTCGATGAGCGCCCGGATGTCGCCGAGCGAGCGACGGGCGTCACCACCGTCGCGGACCGCGACGGGCTGCGCATGGTGGAGGCCGAGGACGCGGTCGCGACCGACGGCGTCGTGTCCGCGCCGACGGCGTGGACCGGCGAGTCGCTCTGGTCGGGTCGGGCGCTCACGCTCGCGCGCGGCGGGCACGCGGTGTTCGACCTCGGCGCGGAGCGCCTGCTCGTGGAGCCCGTCGTGTGGGCGGACGAGGGGGAGCGGTCGACCTCGTCCTGGCGGTCGGGTCGCTGGTCGATCGGCACGCTGCGGGTCACGGGGCCCGAGCAGGGCATCTCCCCGACGCCGGGAGTGCTTCTGCCGTGGTCGCTGCGCGATCCGGCGGGTCGCGACGAGGTGCGCGTCGACGTGACGCGCGGCGAGCTCATGCTCGACGGCCTCCTCGTCCGTCCCCTCGTCTCGCACCTCACGCTCACGGGCGAGGACGGCATGATGCGGCTGCTGCACTCGGCCGCCGACACCCCGCAGCGCATCGACGCGCCGCGCGGCTCGCGCGTGGCGATCTACGACAGCGGGGGGATCGGGTGCGCGGTCACGCCCTCCCGCCGGGAGGCTTCGCCATCGTGACGCGGTAGGCGACGGGCCGTCTCGGCGCGCGCAAGCGCTGAGGCGGCCCGCCACCACCGTGTCCGAAAACCGCTAGCCGCAATCGGGTGGCCATGTCAGGCTTGAGCCATGAGCATGACTTTCGCCGAGCGGTATCGCGCGATCAGTGCGCGCGACCAGCGCTTCGACGGGCAGTTCGTGACGGCCGTGCGGTCGACGGGCATCTACTGCCGCCCGTCGTGCCCCGCGCGTACGCCCAAGGAGGCCAACGTCACGTTCTTCCCCACGAGCGCCGCGGCGCACGAGGCGGGGTATCGCGCCTGCAAACGGTGCCTGCCGGAGGCGGCTCCGGGATCGCCCGACTGGAACCTGCGCGGCGATGTCGCGGGCCGCGCCATGCGGCTCATCGCCGACGGCGTCGTCGAGCGCGAGGGCGTGGCGGGTCTCGCGGCGCGCCTCGGCTACTCGAGCCGGCATCTCACGCGGCTGCTGGCCTCCGAGCTCGGCGCCGGGCCGCTCGCCCTCGCCCGCGCGCACCGGGCGCACACCGCGCGGCTGCTGCTGGTCGGCACCGACCTGCCCGCCGCCGACGTCGCGTTCTCGGCCGGCTTCGCGAGCGTGCGGCAGTTCAACGACACCGTGCGGGAGGTGTTCGGCATGACGCCCACCGAGCTCCGCGCGCGGCGCCGGGGCGTCCCGCCCGCGCCGACCGGCATCGATCTCGCGCTGCCGTACCGCGAGCCGTTCGACCCCGCGGGGCTGTTCGCGTGGATGGGCGTGCGCGCGCTGGCGGGCGTCGAGGAGGGCGACGCGCACAGCTTCGCGCGCACGCTGCGCCTGCCGCACGGGCCGGCGTGGTTCCGGCTCTCGCACGACGGCGGTCGGCTGCGGCTCGAGGCGAAGCTCGAGAGCCTGGCGGACCTGTCGATCCTCGTCGCCCGCGCGCGGCGCCTGTTCGACCTCGACGCGGATCCGCTCGCGATCGACGAGGCGCTTTCGCGCCACCCCGAGCTCGCTCCGCACGTGCGGGAGAACCCCGGCATCCGCCTGCCGGGCACGGCCGATCCGCACGAGCTGCTCATCCGCGCCATGGTGGGCCAGCAGATCTCGGTGGCGGCGGCTCGCACGCACCTCACGCGCCTGACCGAGGCGCTCGGGGAGCGCGTCACGCTCGCGGGGGAGGAGCGCATCCTGTTCCCGACGATGACGGCTATCGCCGAGCGCGGCGCCGAGGTGCTGCGCGGGCCGGCGGCGCGGATCCGCGCGATCACGGCGGTCGCCGCCGCGCTCGCGTCGGGCGATCTGATGCTCACGACCGGTGACGACGGGGCCGCGCAGCGCGGCGCGCTGATGGCGATGCCAGGCATCGGCGCATGGACCGCCGACTACGTGCGCATGCGCGTGATCGGCGATCCGGACGTCGTGCTCACGGGCGATGTCGCGCTGCGCGCCGGTGCGGCGCGCGCGGGCATCCCGTCCGAGCCGCGCGAGCTCGCGGCCTGGGCCGCGCGCACGGCGCCGTGGCGTTCGTACCTCTCCCTTCACCTCTGGCGCCTCGCGGCGAGTCCCGCCGTCGCGACGCCCGCCCCGTCCCCGAAGGAGGCAGCATGACCGCCACCGTCCAGACCGTCGACACCGCCGACGGCGCGTTCACGCTCGTGACTGACGCGGACGGCTCCGTGCTCGCCTCCGGCTGGACGGCGGACGTCGACGCCATGCTGAGCCGGATCCATCCGAGCCTGCGTCCGGAGGACGTTCACGTCGGCGACACGGCGGCGGCCGATGCCGTGCGCGGGTACTACGACGGCGACCTGGCGGCGATCGACGCCGTGCCCGTGCGGCAGCGCGGCACCGAGCTGCAGCTCGCGGGCTGGAGCGCCCTGCGCCGCGTGGCGCCGGGTGCTCCGCTGACCTACACGGGCTTCGCGGCCGCGCTCGGATCGCCGCGCGCCGTGCGGGCCGCGGCGTCGATCTGCGCGCGCAACGCTCCGGCGCTGTTCGTGCCGTGCCACCGCGTGCTGCGCGGCGACGGCTCGCTCGGCGGCTTCGCGTGGGGCCTCGACGTCAAGCGCGCGCTGCTGGCGCGCGAGGGCGGCGAGACGCTGCTCTGACGGCCCTCGACGCGGGCAGCCGGCTCTTGTTCGTTGAGCCAGCGGAGCGATTCGCTGCGCTCCTCGCTCAACCAGCAGAGGGGTGGCGGCGGCGAGCCGCAGCCCTACTCGACCGGGCCGGTGGGTTGTGCCCGGGGGAGGTTCTACGGTTTCGACTCGTCGCTGCGCTCCTCGCTCAACCAGCAGGAAGGGTGGACGTCCATTGTTCGTTGAGCGAGCGGAGCGAGTCGAAACGGCCCGGACCGCCGGCGGGTGCAGGCGCGGGGCATAGAGGACGGCTCAACCCGGGCAGGTCGCAGCGACCCCTGACCGGGCATTGCGGTGCGCCGGAGTCTGGCAATAGGCTGAAAGGCTCCGCCGTCTCCGGCAACAAAACCCCTCACGAGGATCATGACCAGTCCTTCTCCGCGCCTCTCGACGCCCCGCGCGCTGCTGCGCCTGCTCGAATTCGCCCGCCCCGTGCTTCCCCGACTCGGCCTCGGGGCGCTGACCGCGCTCGCCGCCGCCGTCATCTCCCTCATGATCCCGATCGTGCTGGAGTGGCTCGTGGGCGGCCCGATCTCGACCGGGGAGACCTCCGCGGTCGTGTGGGGCGCGGTCGCCGTGCTGGGGCTCGCGCTGCTCGAGGCGCTCATGGTGTATCTGCGCCGGTGGTTCGTCCTGGGGCCCGCGACGCTCGTCGAGTACGACATCCGCCGCTCGTTCTACAACCGGCTGCAGCATCTGCCGGTGTCTTTCCACGACAGGTGGCAGTCGGGGCAGCTGCTCAGCCGCATGATGCAGGACATCAGCCTCATCCGCCGGTGGATGGCGTTCGGCCTGATCCTGCTCGTGGTGAACGTGCTGACCGTGATCATCGGCGCCGTGCTGCTGTTCCAGTGGCACTGGGCGCTCGCGCTGACGTTCGTGCTGTCGGGCGTGCCCCTGTGGATCCAGGGCTTCCTGTTCGAGCGGGAGTACGGCACGCTCACGCGCCTGTCCCAGGACCAGCAGGGCGACCTTGCGACGAGCGTCGAGGAGAGCGTGCACGGAATCCGCGTGCTCAAGGCCTTCGGCCGCGGGCCGCACGCCCTGCGTCGCTTCACGCGTCAGGCCCAGACACTGCGCGACACCGAGATGCGCAAGGCCGGCTCGATCGCGCGCATCGACTTCTGGCTCGTGTTCATGCCGGAGGTCGCGTTCGCCGTGTCGCTCGTGATGGGCATCTGGCTCGCGTCGATCGGCCAGATCGGCATCGACCAGCTGTTCGCCTACTTCGCGATGGCGACCATCCTGCGCTGGCCCATCGAGTCGATCGGGTTCTTCTTCGCGTTCACGATGGATGCGCGCACCGCGACCGACCGCGTGTTCGAGGTGTTCGATGCGCACAACGACATCAGCGACCCGGAGCACCCCGCCGAGCTGGCCCGGCCGCGCGGCGCGCTCACGTTCGACGACGTGCACTTCCGCTACCAGGACGCGGGCGCGAGGGAGCCGGATCTGCTGAACGGCATCCGGCTCGAGGTGCGGCCGGGCGAGACGCTCGCGATCGTCGGGCTGACCGGATCGGGCAAGACCACGCTCACGACGCTGCCCACGCGCCTGTACGACGTCACGGGCGGGCGCGTCACGATCGACGGCGTCGACGTGCGCGACCTGCGGCTCGTCGACCTGCGCCGGATCATCGCGAGCGCGTTCGAGGACGCCACGCTGTTCTCCGCCTCCGTGCGCGACAACGTGCTGCTCGGGCGCGACGATCTCGACCCGCGCTCTCCCGAGGGCGAGCGCGTGCTGCGCGAGGCGCTCGCGGTCGCCCAGGCCGCGTTCGTCGACGACCTCCCCGAGGGCGTCGACACCCTGATCGGCGAGGAGGGAATGTCGCTGTCGGGAGGCCAGCGTCAGCGCCTCGCGCTCGCCCGCGCGGTCGCCGCACGCCCCGCCGTCATCGTGATGGACGACCCGCTGTCCGCGCTCGACGTCGACACCGAGGAGCGCGTGCAGCACGAGCTGCGCCGCGTGCTCGCCGGCACGACCGCGCTGGTGGTCGCGCACCGCCCCTCGACCGTGGCGCTCGCCGACCGGGTCGCGCTGCTCGAGGGCGGCCGGATCACGGCGGTCGGCACGCACCAGGAGCTGATGGCGTCGTCGCCGCACTACCGCTCGGTCATCTCGAGCTTCGAGAAGGAGGAGGCGGAGGAGCGCGCCTGGCGCAGCGATCCCAATCCCACCGCCGAGCTCGACATCATCAGTGCTCAGGACGAGGAGGGCGTGCGATGACGGCCAGTGTGCACGGGACCGCGGGCGAGGACCGCTCCGACTACACGCGCGAGGAGAGCCGCGCCATCCGCCGCCGCTCGCTGAGGCTGCTGTGGTCGCTGCTGTCGCCCATGCGCGCGCAGGTGATCCTGGTCGGCATCGTGGTGGTCGCGCAGACCGCCGTCCGCGTGCTGGGCCCGGTCCTGCTCGGTCTCGGTCTGAACGAGGCGCTGCCCGCCGTGCTGGAGCGCGCCGACTGGGGCCCCGCGTGGCTCGTGGGCGGGGCGTACGTGGCGACCGCGATCGGCGGCGCGGCGCTGCTCGCCTGGTACGACATCCTCGCGGCGCGCGTGACCCAGAACGTGCTGCTCGACCTGCGCACCCGCGTGTTCCGGCACACGCAGCTGCTGAGCCTCGAGTTCCACGAGACCTACACGTCGGGCCGGATCATCTCGCGCCAGACGAGCGACCTCGACACGATCCGCGAGCTGCTCAACGGCGGCCTCACGCAGCTCGTGAACGGCGTGCTGTACGGCGCGTTCACCTTCATCGCGCTCATGATCGTCGACTGGCAGTCGGGGCTCGTGCTCGTCGCGGCCGGCGTCCCCCTCGCGATGCTGATGCGCTGGTTCTATGTGGCGTCGCAGCGCACGTACCGCGACTCGCGCGTGGTGAGCGCACGCGTGATCGTGAAGTTCGTCGAGACCATGACGGGCATCCGGGCCGGCAAGGCGTTCCGCACGGAGCCGCGCAACGAGGCCGAGTTCGGCGGCCTGGCGATGGACTACCGCGACGTCAACATGCGCTCGATCCGGCTGTTCGGCACGTTCGAGCCCGCGCTCATGGCGATCTCGGCGTTCTCGATCGGCATGGTCGTGCTGTGGGGCGGGCTCCGCATCACGTGGGGCGAGTTCTCGGTCGGATTCCTGCTGACCGCCGTGCTGTACGTGCGCAACTTCTTCACGCCGCTGCAGGAGGTGGCGATGTTCCTGAACTCGTTCCAGGCGGCATCCGCGGCGCTCGAGAAGGTCTCCGGCGTGCTCGAGGAGAACCCGACCGTGCCCGATCCGACGAAGCCGGTCGAGCTGCCGCACGCGCGCGGCCACATCCGCTTCGACGACGTCACGTTCGCGTACGGCTCGGGCCGGACGATCCTGCCCGAGTTCTCGCTGGACATCCCCGCCGGTCAGACCGTCGCGCTCGTCGGCACGACCGGCGCGGGCAAGTCGACGCTCGCGAAGCTGGTCTCGCGCTTCTACGACCCGAGCAAGGGCAGCGTGACGCTGGACGGCGTCGACCTGCGGAAGCTGCACCCGCGCGACCTGCGCCGCGCGATCGTGATGGTCACGCAGGAGGCGTATCTGTTCAGCGGCACGGTCGCCGACAACATCGCGCTCGGCCGGCCGGACGCGACGTTCGAGGAGATCCAGGATGCGGCCCGCGCCGTGGGCGCCGACGCCTTCATCCGGAGCCTGCCCGACGGGTACCACACCGACGTCAACAAGCGCGGCGGTCGCGTGTCGGCGGGACAGCGTCAGCTGATCTCGTTCGCGCGCGCGTTCCTCGCCGACCCGGCGGTGCTGATCCTGGACGAGGCGACGGCCTCGCTCGACATCCCGTCCGAGCGCGCGATCCAGGGGGCTCTGCAGACGCTGCTGGCCGACCGCACGGCGATCATCATCGCGCACCGCCTCTCGACGGTCGCGATCGCCGACCGCGTGCTCGTAATGGAGCACGGCACGGTCATCGAGGACGACACTCCTGCCGCGCTGATCGCGGGCAGCGGCAAGTTCGCGCAGCTGCATGCCGCCTGGCGCGAGTCGCTCGTCTGACGAGGTGTGACAAGACGCGAGAGCTGGATCCGAATGGATCCGGCTCTCGCGTCTTCGAAGGGGGCGACGAGGTCTCGATGGGGGAGGGGGATTCGAGACCCCGCCGCCGGCATGAATCTCGGTGCGGGGCGCCGCCCGTCGCGAGTCAGTCGAGTGAGTGTCCCCCGGTCGCTGCCGAGCGTCAGATGCGGATCTCGGCTACCACCTCACCGTACTCCGTCTCGTCCACCGGTGTGAAGCCGACGCGGCGGAAGAACGCCTCGGGGCCGCCCTCGCCGGCCTCGTAGATGACCGTGAGGTGATCGAGCCCGCGGCGGCGCACCTCCTCGACGAGCGCCTCGACCGCGAAGCGGCCGATGCCGCGTCCCTGATCGTCGGCGTCGACGTTGATGCGCAGCAGGACCGAGCGGAAGTGCTCCGACGGCGCCTCCTCGTCGAAGCTCGCACTGACGAAGCCGACCACGTCGTCGCCGTCGAGCACGACGCGTTGCCACGCCTTGGACGGGTTGATGACGGTGGCCGCGATGCCGTACGAGACGGGGGCGAGGAACTGCTCCTGACCGGGCTTCAACGACAGCGTGTTGACCGCGACGATCGTCGCGGCGGAGAGCTCGACCAGGTTCAGCGTCATACGGTCAGGCTAACGGCTCCCCGGACACGAGGGGCAAGCAGATCTCCCCATACGGCGGCGAGACGGGTCGCCGTCCGCGCAGAGCGATCAGTCGTGCACCCACACCTCGGTGCCGACCTGCGCGAAGCGGTACATGTGCTCGGCGGCGGCCTCGGTCATGTTCACGCAGCCGTGGCTGAGGAAGTTGCCCGGGCCGAAGCTGCTGTGCCAGTAGGTGCCGTGGAAGCCCTGGTCGCCGTTGAAGTAGGACACCCACTTCACGTTCGGCGTGCAGTAGTCGTACGAGCCGCCCGGCTTCAGCTTGCCGTCCGGCGTGCAGGAGCCCATGTTCTGCTGCGTGAGCTGGCCGTAGACCGTGAAGTGGCCGGTCTGGGTGTCGAAGCCGGGCTTGCCGAACGCGACGGGGTACGACGCGACCAGCTTCTCCTGGCCGGCGGCGGGGCCCTCGTACATGTACGTCATGCCGGCGCTCTTGTCGACCTCGACGCGGCGGAACAGCGTGATGGTCTCGAACTTCACGACCTCGCCCTGCAGCTCGAACTGCATGTCGCCGGCCTTGAGCGACTCGGCGACTCCGTCCGCGACGCCGTCCGTGGAGGTGATGCCGTAGCCGTCCTGGCCTTCCTTGACCACGTGCAGGCGATCGCCCGCCGAGTTGGTGACGACCTCCTCGTTCACGACGTCCTGGTTGACCTGCTCCGGAAGGTCCTTGATGGCCTCCTCGATCGCGCCCATGTCGGGCGTCACCACGAAGTCGCCCGACTCGGGGTCGGGGGCGATGTCCATCCACGACTGGACGGTGGTCAGCGGCACGCCGTGCGCGCGCTCGTCCTGGAGGAAGAATCCGGCCGTGTCGGCCTGGTCGTTCAGCTTCGTCGCGAAGGCGGTCGCCTCGTCCGTGGTGGCGGCCGGCTCGACCTCGGTCTGCACGGCCTCGATCGCGATCGGCCCGCCCTCGGCGGGCGCCGCCGCGAGCGCCTCGGTGATGCTCGCCGCGAGAGCGTCGACATCGACGCCGAGGCCGGGCTCGCCGGGCGTGGTCGTGTAGCGGCCCGCGTCGGAGTCGAACACGACCTCCGCGTTGACGGACTCCGAGTACAGATCGGGCACCGCCGTGCGCAGCGCCTCGGTGGCCTTCTCGGCGTCGATCGCGACGGGGCCGCTGACCTGGCCCTGGCCCCAGCCGCCGATGTTCCACGCGGGGTACGTCTCGTGCGCCTGGTCGGCGACCGTGCCCGCATCGATCGACAGGCCCAGCTGCTCACCGGTGAGCGTGGCGCCGCCGACCTCGAACTCGGCGTCCGCGAGGTGGGTCGACACGGTCTCGGCCGCCATGCCGGGGGTCATGAGCCCGACCGACGCACCCCCGGCGCGCACGCCCGGGCCGATCAGGAGCAGCGAGGCCACGATCGCGGCGGCGATGATCAGCGCCAGCGGGATGCCGAAGCCCAGCCACAGACCGAGGTGCCGCTTCTTGGGCGGATCGACCTGAGCCCACTGCACGTCCGGGTTCTCTGCGCCCGGTGCGAGGACCGTCGTGGCCGGGTTCGCCGAATCGCCCGCCCCGCTGCCGTCGCTCACGCCCTCGGGCTTGGTCGCCACGTCCGTCACGCTCTACCCCCTGGAAGGCTCGATTCAACACGCCGATCGGCTTGCCGCACAGATGCCGTCAACATAGGGTACGGCCGCAAGGGGCGGCTGAGACGGAGAGCCGGTTACGGTCTGGCTACGATGCGCTGGGCATCCTCCGGTGGTCGCTGTCACTCAGCGAGACACGGCGTCCTGCGCCCACGGGACGTCCGTGGCGCGATGGAAGCCGATGCCCGCGGCGGCCCAGTGCTCGGCGAGGCCGGCGACCCGCTCGCGGAACGACTCCCACGTCCGCTCGGACGTCCCCGCGGCGGCGGACCATCCGGCCTCGGCCGCGGAGGCGACGCGCGGGAACATCAGCAGGTCGATGTCGGCGAGCGTGCGGACGGTCTCGGACCACAGCGGGGCCTCGACACCGAGGATGGCCGACTCGGGCACGCCGGGGATCAGGGTGGACGGCTCCCAGTCGTACGAGCGCTCGACGCTCGTGGCGCCGTCGGCCCAGGTGAGGCCGATCGGGGTGTCCGCGTCGTACTTCATGTCGAGGTAGATGGCGTCGGCGGGGGACAGGATCAGCCGCCCGCCGTTGGCCACGAACGCCCGCGCCCGCTCGGCGTGGTCGTCGCGCGGCAGCCGGTAGTCCCAGTACTGGCCGACGGATCCGGCGGGAAGATCGGCGACGCCCGCCTCGTGCCACGCGACCGGGGTCTTCCCCGTCTCGGCGATCAGCCGCGCGGCGAGTGCGACCATGCGGCGGTAGTCCTCGGGAGAGGTGCCGAGCGCCTCGTCGCCGCCGAAGTGCAGGTACGGCCCCGGAGTGAGCTCGGCGAGCTCGGCGAACACGTCGCGCAGCAGAGGCTCGAGCCCCGGCGCGTCCGCGCGCAGCGACGAGAACCCGACCGCCAGCCCCGTGTACGGCACGCCCCGCTCCGGGAGGCCGCCGCCGTAGATCTCCACGACCTCGCGGATGTGGTCGCTGAGGACGGGATCCGCCACGAGCTCTGGATGACTGAGACCCAGGGCGTGTGTGTGTCCGGGCAGGTCGAACTCGGGCACCACGATCATGTGGTGGGCCGCGGCGTGCGCCACGATGCGCGTGTAGTCGTCGCCCGTGTAGAAGCCGCCGGGGTCGCCGGCGATCGCGGATCCGGATCCGATCTCGGTCAGCTCGGGGTGCGAGCGCAGCTGGAGGCGCCAGCCCTGGTCGTCGGTGAGGTGCAGGTGCAGCGCGTTGAGCTTGAGCGCGGCGGCCCGCTCGATCACCGCCTCGACCGTCTCGACCGGGTGGAAGTGGCGGGCCACGTCGAGCATCACCCCGCGGTGCGGGAAGCGCGGCGCGTCGCGGATGTCGACGGCGGGCACGGTGCCGTCGGGGCGCTCGAGCTGCGCGAGCGTCTGGCGCGCGTAGAACTCGCCGGCGGGGGTGGACGACTCGATGCGGATCGCGTCGGACGTGACGCGCAGCCGGTAGCCCTCGGGGCCGAATCCCTCGGAGTCCTGCGCCGTGTCGACGCGCCCCGGGCGGGTGACCAGACGCGGGTTCACGGGGCCCTCGGCGTCGACGAACGTGACAGCGGCGGGCCAGGGCACCAGGGGGAGCGGCATGCGAGGCACGCTACCCCGACGGACATGCGGCGCGTTGTTACGGTTTTGTAAACATCCCTAGCAAACCTGGTGCCGCCTCTTGCGCCGGAGGGTTAGTAAGTGCACCTTACGAACATGCCTCCTGCCCGCACCCCCTCCGCTCCGACGATCGCCGCCCCCCGTGGGCGCGTCGCGCGGATCAAGGTGCTGCCCGAGCACGCCCGGACGCACAACCGCTCGCTCGTGCTGGCCACGCTGTTCCACGACGGCGCCATGAGCCGCGCCGATCTCGCCCGTGCGACGGGGCTGACCCGGGTGACGACCTCCGACCTCGTCGGCGAGCTCGTGAGCGACGGGCTTGTGGTCGAGCAGGGCACGCGGCAGGGATCACGACCGGGCAAACCGGCGATCCTCGTCGACCTCGACCGGGAGGGACTGCAGGTCGCGAGCCTCGACCTCTCGGACGACCGCGAGTACCGCGGCGCCGTGATCGACCTCGCCGGCTCGGTGGTCGCGCGGCGCGCGCTGCCGCGCCCGGCCGACGGCGACGCCGAGGGCGCGCTCGCCGCGGTGCATGCGCTGTCGGCCGACCTCCTCGCGGCGGCGCCGGGCCGCGTGCTCGGCCTCGGCGTCGGCGCCCCCGGCATCGTCGCGAGCGACGGCGTCGTGCTGAACTCGCCGAACCTGGGCTGGTTCGACCTCCCCCTCCAGCAGGATCTGCGGGAGCGGCTGGGCGTGCCCGTGCACGTCGCGAACGACGCCAACGTCGCGGTGCTCGCCGAGCACACGCTCGGCGGCGCGAGCGGCGACGTCCTCGTCGTGAAGGTCGGCCGCGGCGTCGGCGCCGGCCTGCTCACACGCGGCGAGCTCACGCGCGGCGCCCGCAGCGCGGCGGGCGAGATCGGCCATGTCACGGTCGGAACCGACGCCGGGCCGCTGTGCGTGTGCGGCAAGCACGGCTGCCTCGAGTCGTGGCTGTCCATCCGGTCGCTCGAGGACCGGATCGCCCGGGGCGCGGATCCGGACGACGTCCTGCGCGACGCCGGCGAGCGCCTCGCGATCGCGATCGCGCCCATCGTCGGCGCGCTCGATCTGTCGGAGATCGTGCTCTCCGGCCCCGCCGACCGGCTCGACGGCATCCTGCGGGACACCGTCATCGACACGCTTCGCGCCCGCACGTTCCTCCACGAGGACGTGCAGGTGCGGATGTCCGCTCAGGGAGACGACGTCGTGCTGCGAGGCGCGGTCGTGCTGATCCTCGACGGCGAACTCGGGGTCTCGTAGGCGAGACCCGACGGGGCGACGAAGCCCCGGCGCAAACAGGCGCACCACCCCACCCCACCACACACCCGAAGGACGCATCACATGAACAAGAAGGCACTGGCAGGCATCGGCCTGCTCGGCGCCGGCGCGCTGGCGCTCGCCGGCTGTTCCGCGAGCTCGGCTCCCGGCGGCGAGACGGACGCGCCCGCGGCCGAGAGCGGCGAGCTCACGGTCTGGGTCGTCGGCACCGACACCCCCGAGACGGCGCGGGAGTACCTGGTCGACACGTTCGAGTCGGAGAACGAGGGCTGGACCCTCAAGCTCGAGGAGAAGACCTGGGCGGATGTCTCGGAGACGTACGTCGCCGCGCTGCAGTCGAACGACACCCCGGATGTCGTCGAGGTCGGCAACACGCAGGCCATCGGCTTCATCGACCAGGGACTGTTCTCCGACCTGAGCGACATCCGCGGCGACCTCGGCGAGCTCAACCCCGGGCTCGAGGAGGCCGGCACGTACGAGGACACGTTCTACGCGGCGCCGTACTACGCGGGTGGCCGCGTCGTGTTCTACTCGCCCGAGATCGTGGATGCCGACAGCATCCCGACCACGCTCGAGGAGTACGTCGCGCAGGGCATCGAGTACAAGACGGACGCGATGAGCGGCATCTACGCACCGGGTCGCGACTGGTACAACATGCTCCCGTACATCTGGGCGCACGGCGGCGAGATCGCGGTGCAGGACGGCGACACGTGGGACGCGCAGTTCTCGAGCGAGGAGTCGCTGCAGGGTCTGGAGATGCTGCAGCAGGTCTTCGCCGAGGCGACGAACGCGCCGGCCGACGCCGACGAGACCGACGCGCATGTGCCGTTCTGCGCGGGTGAGACGGCGTTCCTGTCGGCTCCCGCGTGGATGCAGTGGTCGATCCTCGCCGAGCCCGACGCCGAGAACCCGGGCTGCCCCGACACGTTCGGCAAGGACCTCGGCGCGTTCGCCCTCCCCGGCATGACCGAGGGCGAGACGGCTCCCATCTTCGCCGGCGGCTCGAACATCGGCGTCGCGGCGCTGTCGGAGAACCAGGCGATGGCGAAGGAGGTCGTCAAGATCATGCTGTCCAAGGGCTACCAGGACCTGATGGCCGAGGGTGGCCTGACCCCGGCGCTGCTGGAATCGGCCGAGTCGCTGCCCGACACCCCGGTCGCGCAGGCACAGGCCCAGGCGCTCGCCAACTCGAAGGGCGTGCCCACGTCGCCCGACTGGGCTGAGGTCGAGTCGAGCCTGGTGATCCAGGACTCGCTGGTCCGGATCGCGCAGGGCGAGGACGTCAAGGCGGTCGCCGAGGCGCTCGACGCCGAGATCGAGTCGATCCTCAACGGCTGACCTTCCGCCTGCTCGTCGAGCGCAGGAGCCTGCGACCGAGTCGAAACGGCCGGACCGCCGTGGCCTTGACCCCGCGGTCGGTCCGGACCGTTCCGACTCGTCGCTTCGCTCCTCGCTCAACGAGCGACGGGGAGAGAGGGAGACCTTCTTGACCACCACGACCGCCCCGCGCCTGAGCTGGGAGGAACGCGAGCGCCGCCGCGTGCGCCGCGACGCGATCTCGTCCTGGATCCTGCTCGCGCCGTCGATCATCCTGATCCTGCTGATGGTCGGCTACCCGGCCGTCCAGATGGTGTGGCAGTCGTTCACTGACTACCAGGTGCGCCACAAGATCCAGGGCACGGCGCCCGAGTTCGTCGGGCTCGACAACTACATCAAGATCATCACGCGCAGCGACTTCCCCGAGGTCGTCGCCCGCACGGTCGGGATCATGGTCGTCACCACCGTGCTGATCATGGTGCTGGGCGTGCTCGTCGCACTGCTCATGACCAAGATCGGCCGCGGCATGCGCATCACGCTGTCGGTCGGGCTGCTGCTGGCGTGGGCGATCCCGCCGCTGACGGCGAGCGTGGTGTGGGGGTTCATCTTCGACACGCAGTACGGCGTCGTGAACTGGGCGCTCAACACGGTCACCGGCACGCAGGCGTGGCACAACCACTCGTGGCTGCTGAACCCGTGGACGTTCTTCCTGGTGCTCACGATCATCGTGGTGTGGGGCGCGATCCCGTTCGTCGCCTTCACGACCTTCGCCGCTCTGGGCCAGGTGCCGCGCGAGACGATCGAGGCCGCCGAGATCGACGGCGCGGGCGGCTGGGCGCGGTGGTGGAACGTCGTGTTCCCGGCCGTGCGTCCCGTGCTGGGTGGGCTGCTCATCCTGCAGATCATCTGGAACATGAAGCTGTTCACGCAGGTGTACGCCCTGCAGAGCCGGGGCGGCATCGCCGCCGACACGAACGTGCTGCCGGTCTACCTGTTCCGCCAGGGCATCGGCGAGTTCGGCGCCACCAGTGCGATCGGCATGCTCATCGTGCTGATCATGCTCGCGATCAGCTGGTTCAACCTGCGCCAGCTCCTGAAGGAAGAGGACGAGACGTGACCATCCTCGCGCCCAAGGCGCCCCCCGTCGTCACGAAGGCGCTGCCGCCGACGACGACCACCCGCGCGCTGCGGATGCCGCGTCCCACCGCGCCGCCGACCGGTGTGCGCAGCCGCGGCATGCGGATCCTGTTCAACGTGCTCGCCGTGATCGTCTTCCTGTGCGCGGTGTTCCCGGTGTACTGGATGCTGAACCTGTCGTTCACGCCCGGCGACCAGATCATCCAGCGCGACCAGTCGCTCATCCCGCGCGAGCCGACCCTGCTGAACTACGTCACGGCGTGGACCCGGCCCGCCGCTCCCGGGCAGACCGACTTCCCGAACGCGCTCCGCACGAGCCTCACGATCGTGGCGATCGTCGTGCTGTGCGCGCTGCTGTTCGCCTTCCTCGCGTCGATCGCGCTGGCCCGGTTCCGGTTCGTCGGGCGGCGCACGTTCATCGTGGCGATCCTCGTCGTCCAGATGATCCCCGGCGAGGGGATGATGTTCACCGTCTACAACCTGATCGACGACATGCGCCTGATGAACACGTTGGTGGGCCTCAGTCTCGTGCATATCGCGGCCGTGATCCCGTTCACGATCTGGACGCTGCGGGGCTTCGTCGCGGGCGTGCCCGCCGAGCTCGAGGAGGCCGCGCAGATCGACGGCTGCTCCAAGCAGGGCGCGTTCTGGCGGGTGACGTTCCCGCTGCTCGCGCCGGGGCTCGTCGCGACCGGGATCTTCGCGTTCATGCAGTCCTGGAACGAGTTCGCGATGGCGCTGCTGCTCATGAAGGACGAGAACCTCACGCTGCCGACGTGGCTGAACTCGTTCCAGTCGGCGACCGAGGCGACCAACTACGGCGCGGTGCTGGCGGGCTCGACGCTCATCTGCATCCCCGTCGTCATCTTCTTCCTGATCGTGCAGGGCCGGATGACCGGCGGCCTCGCGGCGGGAGCCGTCAAGGGATGAGCGTGCCGAAGCTCGTGCAGTCCGACACCACCTCGCCCTCCGTGCTGGTCGAGCAGCAGGATCGCTCGTCGAGAGGGCGGAGCGAGTCGAGACGTCCCGGCCTCTCCGCTGCGGCAGGGGCCGCGCCCACCCGCATCGGCATCGACATCGGCGGCAGCAAGGCCGAGGCCGTCGCGGTCGGTCCCTCGGGCGCGATCGTCGCGCGCACCCGCCGCGCGACCGAGCGCGGGTCGGAGGGTGTGCTCGCCACCGCACGCGCAGCGATCGCGGACCTCGGGGCGGCGGATGTCGCGTCGGTCGGCATCGGCATCCCCGGGCAGATCGTGGGCGGCGTCGTGCGCAACGCGGTCAACCTCGGCGTGACGGAGCTCGACCTGGCGGGTGAGCTGGAGCGGTCGCTCGGGGTGCCCGTCGCGGTGCAGAACGACGTCAACGCGGCCGCGCTCGGCGCACACGCGCTGCTCGCCCGCGACGAGGCGGTGCGGCCGGCCGGCGAGCTGTTCGCGTACCTCAACCTCGGCACGGGCATCGCGGCGGGCGTCGTGCTCGACGGCCGGCTCTGGCGCGGCTGGGGCGGCACGGCGGGCGAGGTCGGGCACGTCTCGATCGATCCGGCCGGGCCGGAGTGCCCGTGCGGCCAGCGCGGCTGCATCGAGACGTTCGCGGGAGGTGCGTCGGTCGCGCGCCGCTGGGGCCGTGGCGGCGACCTGCCCGTGCGCGACGTCTTCGACGCCGCCGACGCGGGCGATCCGCACGCGCTCGTGCTGCGTTCGGACCTCGCTCGGGGCGTCGCGGCGGCGGTGCACGTGCTCGTGCTGACGATGGATCCGGTCGCCGTCGTGATCGGCGGCGGCGTCGCGCGGCTGGGGGACCGGCTGCTCGACGTCGTCCGGTCCGAGCTGCGCGAGCGCTCCGCGCGGTCCGCCTTCCTGACATCCCTTCGCCTGCCTGACAGGATCGAACTGCTCCCGCCCGACTCGGCGGCGGGAGCCCTCGGCGCCGCGCTCGGAGGCGAGGTCGAGTCGCGAAAGGCGTTGCATGGCTGAGATCGTGGTCGTGTCCGACCGGGCGGACGCCGGAGCGCTCGTCGCCGATGAGATCGCGGCACTCGTCGCGCGGCGGCCCGACGCGGTGCTCGGGCTCGCGACGGGTTCCACGCCGCTGCCGGTGTACGAGGCGCTGCGCCCCCGGCTCGCGGGCGTCGACGTGTCCCGCGTGCGGGGCTTCGCGCTCGACGAGTACGTGGGCATCGACCCGGCGCATCCCGAGAGCTATCGATCCGTGATCACGCGCGAGGTCGTGGAGCCGCTCGGGCTGGATCCGGCGCGCATCCGCACGCCCGACGGGACGCTCGAGGGCATCGAGCATCACGGCGAGGACTATGAGGAGGCGATCGCCCACGCCGGCGGCGTGGACCTGCAGATCCTCGGCATCGGCACGACCGGTCACATCGGCTTCAACGAGCCGGGATCGTCGTTCGCGTCGCGCACGCGCGTGAAGACGCTCACGCAGCGGACCCGCGAGGACAACGCGCGCTTCTTCGACTCGATCGACGACGTGCCGACGCACTGCATCACGCAGGGCCTCGGCACGATCCTCGACGCCCGCCACCTCGTGCTGCTCGCCTTCGGCGAGGGCAAGGCCGAGGCCGTGGCCGGAGCCGTCGAGGGCCCCGTCACCTCGTCCCTGCCGGGGTCGGCGATCCAGCTGCACCCGCACGTCACGGTCGTGGTCGACGAGCCCGCCGCCTCCCGCCTCGCCTACGCCGACTACTACCGCTACGCCTACGCGCACAAGCCGGAGTGGCAGGGACTGTAGGCACCGCGCGCGAACGCGGCGCGTCCCGGAGGTCCGGGCCGCGCCGCGCTGCGGACAGGCTTACTGCTGGATGAAGGCGAGGATGTCGGGGTTGATCACGTCGGCGTGCGTGGTCAGCATCCCGTGCGGGTAGCCCTCGTAGATCTTGAGGGTCGCGTTGCTGAGCAGCTCGGCCTGCTTGAGGGCCGCGGCCTTGTAAGGCACCACCTGGTCGTCGTCGCCCTGGATGACGAATACCGGCACCGAGATCGCCTTCAGGTCCTCCGTCTGGTCGGTCTCGGAGAAGGCCTTGATGCCCTCGTAGTGCGCGAGCGCGCTGCCCGTCATGCCCTGGCGCCACCAGTTGTCGATCACGGGCTGCGACGGCGTCACGCCGTCGCGGTTGAAGCCGTAGAACGGGCCGGACGCGACGGCCTCGAAGAACTCGGCGCGGTTGGCGGCGAGAGCGCTGCGGAATCCGTCGAACACCGACAGCGGCGTGCCCTCGGGGTTCGCCTCGGTCTGCAGCATCAGCGGCGGCACCGCCGCGACCAGCACCGCCTTGGCGACACGCCCCTGCGGCTCGCCGTACTGGGCGACGTAGCGGGCCACCTGACCGCCGCCGGTCGAGTGCCCGATGTGGATGGCGTCGCGCAGGTCGAGGTGCTCGACGACCGCGTTCATGTCGCTGGCGTAGTGGTCCATGTCGTGGCCGGTCGCGATCTGCGAGGAGCGGCCGTGGCCGCGCCGGTCGGTCGCGATGACGCGGTAGCCCTTGCCCAGGAAGTAGAGCATCTGCGCGTCCCAGTCGTCGGACGACAGCGGCCACCCGTGGTGGAACACGATCGGCTGGGCATCCGGGCTGCCCCAGTCCTTGAAGAAGATCTCCGCACCATCGGCTGTGGTCACGTACGGCATAGTCGAGCCTCCATTGTGTCGTCGCCCGGGGATCGCTCGGGCGATGTCTGAGCGTGGATAGGGGTGAGCGGGGTGGGACCTCATCATGCGATGAGGGTCGGTCCGCTGAGGGGCGGGGCGCCTTCGCAGCGGCCGACACCTGCGACGCTATGACGCTCGGCCGGCCCTGTCGTGGCCCCGGCAGTACCACCCCCGATGCCGCGCCCGCGGCGCGGCACGGCGTGCGCCTTGTCAGGCGTCGAAGACCTTGCCCGGGTTGAGGATGCCCTGGGGGTCGAAGACGCGGGCGACGTCGCGCTGCAGCCGCCACTGGTCGTCGCCGAGCTCATCGGCGAGCCAGCGGCGCTTGAGCACGCCGATGCCGTGCTCGCCCGTGAGCGTGCCGCCGAGGCGGATCGCGGCGCGGAAGAGGTCGTCGGCCGCGGCCCAGATCCCCTCGGGCACCTCGTCGCCCTGGAAGATGAAGTTCGGGTGCAGGTTGCCGTCGCCCGCGTGCGCGACGGTGGGGATCCCTACGCCGTGCTCGCGCTCCACGCGCGCGATCTCGTCGAACATCGCGGCCATCCGCGAGCGCGGCACCGATACGTCCTCGATCAGCGCGGTGCCGAGGGACTCCATCGCCGGATGCATCGCGCGGCGGATCGCGAGCAGACGCTCGCCCTCCTCGCGGTCGTACGTGATCGTGACGGTGCCGCCCGCCCGGCGCAGCACCTCGGCGACCGCATCGGCCTCCGTGCGGGCGGCGGGTCCGTCGGTCTGGATCGTCAGCTGCGACGCGCCGGCCGTCGGAGCGGGAAGCGCGAGGAGGGCGTGGGCGGCGGCGAGGCTCGTCGCGTCCATCAGCTCCATGATCGCGGGCTGGATGCCGGCGGCCGTGACCGCGGAGGATCCGGATGCGGCATCGCGCACCGTGGGGAAGGTCGCCGCGATCGTGCAGACGTCACCCGGGACGACCCGGCGCAGCTTGAGCGTCGCACCCACGATCACGCCGAGCGTGCCCTCGGAGCCGATCATGAGCGAGGTCAGGTCGAGGCCCGTGACGCCCTTGACGCTGCGGTGCCCCATGCGGATCAGGCGGCCGTCCGCCAGCACGACGTCGACCCCGAGCACCGCGTCGCGCACCACGCCGTACTTCGCGCACAGCAGGCCACCGGCACCCGTGGCGATGTTGCCTCCCACGGTCGAGATCGCGCGGGAGGCGGGGTCGGGCGCCCACCACAGTCCGTAGGGGGCGAGCTCGGCGTTCAGATCGGCGTTCAGGATGCCGGGTTCGACCACCGCGAGCAGGTCGTCGGGGGAGACCTCGAGGATGCGCGTCATGCGCCGCACGGACAGCGCGATTTCGCCGCCGCCCGCGTTCGCCGCGCCGGCGAGCCCGGTGCCCGCCCCGCGGGTGACGACCGGCGTCCCGGTCGCGCTGGCGATCCGCATCGTCGCCTGGACGTGCTCGACCGTCTCGGCGTGCACGAGCGCGAGCGGGGGAGCGGAGGAGCGGTGCCCCGACTTGTCGGCACGCGCGTCCTCGAGCGCTGCGGCGCTCGTGTCGACGAGATCGCCGAGTTCGGCGCGCAGCTGCTCGAGGACGTTCACGGATCAGCCCACGCTGCGCCGCGCGACCATCACGCCCACGGCGACGCTGACGACGCCGACCGCGAGCCCGACCCACGGCTGGCCGAGCGCCCACCACGCGAGCGTCGCGGACAGGAAGATCAGCAGCTCGACGATGATCCGCACGAAGGGGTGCACCGCGAGCACGGCCTTCGGCGACACGAACAGCGCCCACAGCAGGATCGCCAGCGCCGGCGCTCCGAGTCCGAACACGAAGTTCCACGGCAGCGGCCACGCGAGGAAGCCCCACAGCGCGAGGCTGCCGAGGGCGACGAGCTCGGTCAGGAACCGCAGCACATCGAGCGGGGTGATGCGGGGAGCGCGCACGCCGGGAACGTCTTCGGGCATGGGTTCCAGTCTAGATCTGCGTGCAACGCTCCCGCTCCGGCTGCGTGGTCGGGGCTTCGGCTCGGGTCGTCCAACGGTTTCGACTCGGTCGCTTCGCTCCCTCGCTCAACCAGCAGAAGGCTTCTTGCTGGTTGAGCGAGCGCAGCGAGTCGGAACCGCCCGAGCGATGCCCAGGCAGAGGAAACCCCGCCCGGCCGGGACGATGCCTCCGGCCGGACGGGGTGATCTCAACCGCCTCAGCTGGTGGCGCCGGGCTGGCCCTCGTCGACGTCCGTCGGCGTGCTGCCCGAGACGATCTGGCGCGAGAGCTGCTCGATCTGCTCCACGTCGGCGCTGATGCCGGCGTCCGTGAGGCGACGCTCGAGCACGTCCTGCACCTCGGCCTCGGCGAGGCGCTCGGTGCCGAGGTCGCCCTGCATCTGCACCACGATGCCCTGCACCTGCTGAGCGACGTTCGTGCTGTTGAGGTCCTGGCGCGGGCTCGTCTGCTCGCCGGCTCCGCCGGGGCCGACCGCGTCCGGGACGCCCGGGATGTCGCGATCCGCCGAGTCGTGCGCGGTCGGGGCGTCCTCGACGTTGTTCGCGTCGGCTCCGGGCTCGGCGGCCGAGTTGCCGGCCGACGGCTCGTTCTCGCTGGGATCCACGGGTGCCTCTCCTCCTGTGCTCACGTCGCCCGCGTCACGGCCCGAAGCGGGGCCGACGCCGGCGATGTCGTTCTGGCTGGAGCGCTCGACGTCGGGGCTCGAGGCGCCCTCGACGCCGACGCTCTCGACGGCGCCGGAGTCGGCGCCCTCGCGGCCCGGCGGGACGCTGGCCCCGCCCGCGGCGCTGGTGGCTCCGCCGGCGGCGTCGATCGGCGAGACGCCGGCCGTGCTGGACGTCGCGTGCACGGGCTCCTGCTGCTCGACCGTGCCCGCGCCGCGCTCGGCGCGCGCGTCCGCGCTCGGCGCGATGGTCTCGATGCCGGATCCCGTGTCGCCCGTCCCGGACGGGGTCGCATCCGTGTCCAGCGAGGACTCGCCCGTCGCGCCGGGGGATCCGAGAAGATCCGGGTCGACCTCGCGGAAGTCGTCGGCCGAGCGGGGCATGGTGTCGACGTTCGAGCCGCCGTAGATCACGTCGCCCGCGCCGGGCGCGAGGCCCGCGCCGGCATCCGGCGACGTCGTTCCGACGTCCTCGAGGTCGGAGTCGAGCACGTCGTCCTCCAGGCGGACCGAACCGCCCTCGTCCACGCCCTGCTGCTGCGGCAGGTCCTCGGGTGCGAGGTCGCCCTGACCGTCCGGGCCGAGCTCGGCCGCGACGGGGTCGGTGCCCTGCGTCTCGGGGTCTTCGTAGTAGCCGCTCATGTCGCCTCCTGCGTCGGAATCGGTGGTCTCTGCCATCGTGCTTCCCCGGGCGCGGCTTCTGAACGGGGTTGACGCGAGGCGCGAGCGCACCTAATGCCGGGCCCGCGCGCCGCGGGCCCGGCATGAGGTCACAGGCGGCGGCTGGCGCCGGGCTCGCCGTGCGCGATGTCTGTCGGGGCCCGCTCCGACAGGATCAGGTTGGCGAGCTTCGCGAGCTGCTCGGCGTCGCAGCCGATGCCGGCCTGGCACAGGCGCTCCTCGAGCACGAAGCGGGCCGCCTCGGGCTTCAGGCGTCCGGTGCCGATGTCGGCCTCCATCTGCACGACGAGTCCCCGCAGGCGCTGGTCGTGCGTGGCGATGTTGAGCTGCTCGCGCGTGCCCATGCGCTCCGCCGCGTCCTCGACGGCGACCGCGTACAGGCCGGGCGGCGCCGCGAGGTGTCCGGCCGCGCGGGCGTCGGCCGTGGGGAAGTACTCCTGGATGATCGATCCGCTCTCACCGGTGCCGGTCGGCACCCGGTTGCCCCGCAGATCCTGCTTGGTGCTCATATCCGCCTCCTCAAGGTGGGGACCCTTCCAGTGTGCGCCTCATCCTCGGTGCACGCGAGATAGCTGGCACCTCGGAAGGTGTCAAGCCTCTCGCTCTCGGGACGGCGTGATCGCACACTCGATCTGGAGGTGGTGACACACCATGGATACCTATCACCAGCTCGAGCTCGTTCCCCTGATCGAGGGGGCCTGGCGTGTGTGCGACCGCAGTGTGGCGGCATCGGACGCGGCCAGTGTGATCGCCTACGTCGAGCAGGTCCCGACGGAGGATCGCAGCGAGCTGAGCTACGAAGTCGTGTGGGTGCAGGGCGCCCGCGGTACGACACGGCACACGTCGATCGAGAGCGTGCTGCTGATGGCCGCCGATCTGATGGCGGCGCAGGGCTCGGTCGGGCCCGCCAAGCCGAAGCCGATCGCGCACTTCCCGCCGGGTCGCCAGCGTCCCGTCGCCCCGCTCGCCGGATGAGCAGGCCGGTGGTGGGCGCGGGACGCCCCGTCGAGGTTTCACGGGCGAACACCGTCGACCCTTCCGGAGGCCCCACGTGACCACCACCCGCTCTCTCTGGCATGCCACGTCGCCCCTGATCGAGGTCGACACGACGCTGCCCTCGAAGGTCGACGTGGTGGTCGTCGGCGCAGGTCTCGCCGGCCTCTCGACCGCTGCGATCCTCGCCCGCGCCGGACGCTCCGTCGCGGTGCTCGAGGCGCGCGAGGTCGGGGCGGTCGCCACCGGGAACACGACGGCGAAGCTCAGCCTGCTGCAGGGCGGGGTGTTCTCCGGCATCCGCTCGCACGCGGGTGACGAGGCGCTCGAGGCGTATGTCGCGGCAAACCGCGCGGGGCAGGACTGGCTGCGCGCCGAGCTCGCGGGAGAGCCGGAGGCCATCGAGCAGCGGGACGCGTTCACGTACGCCACGACGCGCGAGGGTGCGAAGAGCGTGGATCAGGAGGCCGAGGCGCTCGCCGCGGTGGGCTTCGACGTCGACGTGCTGGGCGAGGGACAGGACGCGGGCCTTCCATACGCCGTGACGCGCGCGATCCGCATGCGCGGCCAGTGGCAGATCCATCCGATGCGGGCACTCGCGAAGCTCGCCGCCTCGGTGCGCGATCACGCCGGATCCGTCGTGACCGGATGCCGGGTGCTCGGCACGGACGAGACGGACGACGGCGTGATCGTGCACACCTCGCGCGGCGCGGTGCTCGCCGACCGGGTGGTCGTCACCAGCGGCTTCCCGGTGATCGACCGCGCCGGCTTCTTCGCGCGCCTCAAGCCGTCGCGCTCCCTCGCGGCGGCGTATCGCGTGCCCGGCGATGTGCCGCGGGGCATGTACCTGTCGGTGGATCCGCAGGAGCGCTCGCTGCGCACCGCCGAGGGACTGCTGGTCGTCGGCGGGCCGGCGTGGACGACGGGTCGCGAGCGCGACACGGATGCGCTGGTGCGCGAGCTCGACGAGTGGACCGTCGCGAACTTCCCCGGCGCGGTGCGCCAGACGTGGTGGGCGGCGCAGGACTACCAGACGGTCACGCAGGTGCCGTTCTACGGTGCCGTCGGCGAGCGGATGCACGCCGCGACCGGCTTCAACAAGTGGGGAATGACGAACGCGGCGGCCGCGGCGCTGACGATCGCGGGCGACATCCTGGGGGAGCCCGTGCCGTGGGCGCTGTCACCCCACCTGAAGCTGCGCGACGGGGCCGAGTTCGTCGCCGCGCAGGCCGGTGTCGCGGCGTCCGTGGTCAACGGCGTCGTGCGGACCGTGACCCGATCCGGCGAGCTCGCGGAGGGCGAGGGGCACGTCATTCGCGACGGCGTCCACCCGGTCGCGGAGTCGCGCGTCAACGGTGAGGTGTGCCGCGTCTCGGCGGTGTGCACCCACATGAAGGGCATCCTCGAGTGGAACCGTGCCGAGCAGTCGTGGGACTGCCCGCTGCACGCCTCGCGCTTCGCGCCGGACGGGGCGGTGCTGGAGGGGCCGGCGGTCGAGGCGCTCGAGCGGCGCTGAGGCCGGCGGCGCTGGTCACGCGCGTGGTCGCCGTTCGACGGTGAGGGGGATCGACGTCTTCTGCGGGCTCCGCAGGCGTCTCCGGCGATCCCCTCGCCTGGTCCGCTACGTCGAGGCGTTTCCCCCCCCGCTTTGCGGGCGCAACGACCGGCCCGGGCGCGCGCTCAGCCGGGACGGACGACAATGGAGGAATGAGCAGCACGCCCGAGCGATCCATCGACCACGCCAAGGAGGGTCGGGCCGTGCAGATGGCCTCGATCGAGGAGGCGTTCGTGCGCTACGGCACACCCGTGGGCAACCTCGAGCTGCTGCGCGGCATCGCCCAGGGCGTGAACGCGTCCGCGATCGTCGGCTTCCGCACCTACTTCAAGCTCGAGCGCAGCGCCGGCGGCCCCGCGCTCGAGGTGCACGACGGCTACACGACGGGGTTCCGCTCGGAGACGGACGCGGAGCGACTGGCGGGCGACCGTCCGCGCTGGCCCAGCCGCCGATTCCGCGGCGCATGGGGCATCACGCACTACGAGACCCGCGAGCGCCCGCTCGCCGACCGCGCGAAGAAGCGGACGGCGGCACCGCGCACGTCATCCGGCACCACCGCGGCCCCGCGCGCGGGCGCGACCGAGCCGCGCGAGGGCCAGATCTGCATGACCTGCTTCATGCAGATGCCGCTGACCGGGGTCTGCCCGAACTGCGGCTGACGCGGGTGCGGTGAGGTCACCGGGACGCGTAGCGGCGTTTCGACTCGCTTCGCTCGCTCAACGAGCAGGCGGGAGGGCTGTCAAGCCGCGTGCGGATCATCCGGTCTCCTGCGAGCATCGAGGCTCCGACGAACGAAGGAGCTCCGATGACCGACCTCCGCATCGCCGTGATCCTCGGCACCACCCGGCCCGGCCGCAACGGCGAGGATGTCGCCGACTGGGTGATGTCCCAGGCCGCCGACCGGCCCGCGACGTACGAGCTGATCGACCTCGCCGACCATGAGCTGCCGCTGCTCGACGAGCCCATCCCGCCGTCACAGGGCCACTACCAGAATGAGCACACCAAGCGGTGGGCGGAGCTGATCGGGCAGTACGACGGCTACGTGTTCGTCACGCCCGAGTACAACCGGTCGACCTCCGGAGCGCTCAAGAACGCGATCGACTACCTCTACGCCGAGTGGAACGACAAGGCCGCGGGGTTCGTCGGGTACGGATCCATCGGCGGCGCCCGTGCGATCGAGCACCTGCGCGGGATGTGCGGGGAGCTGCAGATCGCCGATGTCCGCACGGCGGTGAACTTCCTGCTGGCGACCGATTTCGTGGACTACCAGGACTTCACACCCGGCGACCACCATCCGCCGATCGCGCAGGAGATGTTCGCGCAGGTCGAACGCTGGGCGGGAGCGCTCAAGCCGCTGCGCGGGTGAGGACCGGCGCGTCGCCGCACGGATCCGGAGATCTGCACCGTTCCGGATCGCGCGGCTCCGTGACATCCGGATCCGTGCGGATGTCCGGATCGGCGCCGGGTGCACCGACGACGGGTAGCGTCGGTGGGGTGACGGACGGAGTGCGCAGCGCGCGGGACGAGCTCGCCGCGCTCGTGGGCACCGACCTCCCGCTGCTCGCCGACATGCCCCGCGCCGCCTCGCCGCGCGCCGCGGCCGTCCTGCTGCTGTTCGGGCGGCTGGATCGTTCGGCCGCCGAGACGCCGGATCCCGTCGTCTCGCGCGACCTCGACGTGCTGTTGCTCTCCCGCGCGGCCACGTTGCGGGCGCACCCCGGCCAGGTGGCCTTCCCCGGTGGGCGGGTGGACCCGGGCGATTCCGATGCCGCCGCGACCGCCCTGCGCGAGGCACAGGAGGAGACCGGCCTGGATCCCGCGGGCGTCGACGTGCTCGGCGCCCTGCCCGAGGTGCCGCTGGCGTTCTCGCGGCATCTCGTGACGCCCGTGCTCGGGTGGTGGCGGAAGCCGTCGCCCGTGCGCGTCGTCGACGTGGGGGAGTCGTCCGCCGTCTTCCGCGCGCCGGTCGCCGACCTGCTGGACCCGGCGCATCGCGGCGTCACGGTCATCCACCGCGACGGGCGCGAGTGGCGCGGCCCCGCGTTCACGGTGGACGAGCACCTCGTGTGGGGCTTCACGGCGATGCTGCTCGACGCGCTGTTCGATCGCCTCGGCTGGGCCGAGCCGTGGGACGAGACGAGGGTGATCCCGCTGCCGGCGTGAGCGTCGACGCGACGAAGGCCCGCATCCTCGATGGATGCGGGCCTTCGCGCGATGGTCAGTCGCCCTTCACGTTGACGAGCTGGCGCAGCGTGTGCCGGATGGTCACGAGATCGGCCGCGTCCGCCATGACCCGGTCGATCGGCTTGTAGGCGGCGGGGATCTCGTCGAGGAACGCCTCGGTGTCGCGGTACTCGATGCCCCTCATCGCCTCGCGCAGCTGCGCGTGCGTGAACATCCGCCGCGCCGCCGACCGCGAGTGCTCGCGGCCCGCGCCGTGCGGCGACGAGTTCAGCGACAGCGGGTTGCCGAGGCCCTCGACCACGTACGACGCCGTGCCCATCGAGCCGGGGATCAGGCCCGCCCGGCCGGCGTCGGCCTGAATCGCGCCCTTGCGCGACACCCACACCTCCCGGCCCGCGTGCGTCTCCTTCTCCGTGAAGTTGTGGTGGCAGTTGATCCGCTCGTGCTCGATCACGTCCTCGCCGAGGAACTCCCCGAGCTGACGTGCGACGCGATCCATCATCTCCTCGCGGTTCAGCAGGGCGAAGTGCTGCGCCCACCGGAGCTCGCGGATGTACCGGTCGAACTCGGGCGTGCCCTCCGTGAGGTAGGCGAGGTCGCGGTGGGGCAGGTCGATCCGCTGCTCCTTCGCGATCCGCTGCGCGACCGCGATGTGATGCGTGGCGATCCTGTTGCCGACGCCCCGCGATCCGGAATGCAGGAACATCCAGATCCCATCCGTCTCGTCGACGGAGACCTCGATGAAGTGGTTCCCGGATCCGAGCGACCCCAGCTGCAGACGCCAGCGACCCGCGTACGTCGCCGGATCGAACCCGGCGCGCTCGGCGCGCTGCTCGAGCTCGGCGACCCGCGGAGCGGCGGTGGCGACGACCTTGCGGTTGTCGCGCCCGGCCGAGAGCGGGATCGCGCGCTCGATCGCCTCGCGCAGCGGCTTCAGGTCGCGGCCGGCGAGGTGCTCGCGGGTGAACTGGGTGCGCACGGCGATCATGCCGCAGCCGATGTCGACCCCGACGGCCGCGGGCATGATCGCCCCGAGCGTCGGGATCACCGACCCGACCGTCGCGCCCTTGCCCAGGTGGGCGTCGGGCATGAGGGCCAGGTGCGGGTGGATGAACGGCATCCGCGACGAGACGCGCGCCTGCTCGAGCGTGAGCTCGTCCAGGAGCGACGCCCACGACAGCAGGTGCTTCGAGAGCCTCTCCATGATTCCTTTCCTTGTGGGGGAGAGCGGCGGGTCCGGATCCGGGTGCTCGCTCCCGCGGCTGCCGGTGGGCGGCTGTGCGGAAAGGAAGACGCCCCGGACCTGTGCGGTGCGGGGCGTGAGGCCAGCGGGATGCTGCCTAGACGACCGGCGCCGGAGGGCACGACTCTTCGCGGTTCCGGGGGTTCCCCAGAACCGGCGTGGGCTGCGGGAATGCGCTCACGGTCGTCCTCTCGGCCTGCCTTTTCGTTCCGCGCCGGCCGGCACGGACTTGCCACCGTATCGGCGACACGCCCGGGATGTCAACGCCGCGCGGGGGTGGGGACGGGTTGACGCGTCACTCCGGCAAGAGCTTCCAGTCGCGCAGGACGCCGATGAGCACGCGAGAGACCGCGTCCGGTGCGTCCCAGGTCACCATGTGGCCGGCATCCGGGATGACGCGCTCGACGATGTCCTCGGCGGCCGCCCACCGCCGCATCGCCGCGGCGATGTTGCCGGTGCGATCCCGCGCGCCGCGGATCAGCGCGATCGGCACCGCGGAACGGAAGCCGGGGTCCGGCGAGACCAATGAGGTGGTGGCCCTCCAGACCTCGAGGAAGCGGCGCTTGGGCATGCGTGCGAACGCCGCTTCCGTGAGCGCGATCGCCTCCGGCGACTGCGCCGATGCACGGGCCATCAGGTGCGGGAGGGCGCGCGCGGGAATCAGGGACAAGATGGGGGCCGCCAGGCGCAGTGCGCTCCGCTCGGGCCTCGAGAGCGGACCCGCGTTCCAGGTGGCGTCCAGCACGACCACTCCTGTCACCCGGTCCGGGTGACGCTGCGCGAAGGCCTGAGCGAGGTTGCCGCCGAGCGAGTGTCCGACGAGCACGGGTGCGGCCGTGCCGCAGGCGCGCAGCAGCGCGTCGAGATCGCCGAGGGCATCGCGCGCCGTGAAGCGGGTGCCTTGCGCGATGCTCGACCGTCCATGACCGCGCAGATCCCACAGGATCACCCGGACCCCGCGCTGCGCGAGCGACGCGGCCTGCGCCTCGAACATCGCATGGTCCACTCCCGCGCCATGCGTCAGGACGACATCGGGACGGCCGACGCCTCGGTCCGAGTATGCGATGTCGGCGGTCGGGCGAGCGAGGAGGCGATCAAGGGTCATCAGGACTCCGAATGTAGGGCAGCCGGAGTGGGTGTGTCCGCGCGGGCCTCGTGGGCGCAGCGAGAGGGGCGCCCCGCGCAGCAAGCGGGGCGCCCCGGTGGGCGGCGGATCGCGCCGCCCGGTCTCAGGCGGTCTCGACCAGGAACTCGGCGTAAGCGCGCGTGGTGAGGAACGGGCGGAAGCCCTCCGACAGCGCCACGTCGCGGAACACCTCCGCGGCCTGGTCGAAGCGGTCGCCGTCGCGCCGGTCGACCTCGGCGAGCACCCGGTCGACGAGCGTGGACACGTGCTCGCGCGTGATGAGCGTGCCCTCCTGGGTCGACTTCTCCTGACGGATCCACTGCCAGATCTGCGACCGCGAGATCTCGGCGGTCGCGACGTCCTCCATGAGGCCGTCGATCGCGACGGCGCCCTGGCCGCGCAGCCACGCCTCGATGTAGCGCAGCGCGACCGACACGTTCGCGTGCACGCCCGCGTCGGTGATCGGACGACCGATCCAGAGGTTCAGCAGGTGCCGCTCGAACACCTGCACGTCGTCGCGCTGACGCTCGAGCTGGTTCGGCCGCGAGCCGAGCACGGCGTCGAACTCGGCGCGCGCGACCGGGATGAGGTCGGGGTGCGCCACCCACGTGCCGTCGAAGCCGTCCGCGGCCTCGCGCCGCTTGTCGGCCGCGACCTGCTCGAGCGCACGGGCGTTCGCCTCGGGGTCGCGCCGGTTCGGGATGAAGGCGCTCATGCCGCCGATCGCGTGGGCGCCGCGCTTGTGGCAGGTCTTCACGAGCAGCTCGGTGTACGCCCGCATGAAGTCGACCGTCATGGTCACCTGGTTGCGATCCGGCATCACGAAGCGCGATCCGCGGCCGCGGTAGGTCTTGATGATCGAGAAGATGTAGTCCCAGCGACCCGCGTTGAGCCCCGCGCAGTGATCGCGCAGCTCGTACAGGATCTCCTCCATCTCGAACGCGGCCGGCAGCGTCTCGATCAGCACGGTCGCGCGGATCGTGCCGTGCGCGATCCCGAGGTAGTGCTCCGTGAAGGTGAAGACCTGGTCCCACAGGCGGGCCTCCTCCGCCGACTCGATCTTCGGCAGGTAGAAGTACGGTCCGCGGCCCTGATCGATCAGGGCCTGCGCGTTGTGGAACGCGTAGAGCCCGAAGTCGACGAGCGATCCGGACGCCGCCATCGTGCGTCGGTACTTGTCCGTGAAGTGCAGGTGGTGCTCCTCCAGGTGCCAGCCGCGCGGGCGCATCACGATCGTCGGAGTCCGCTCGGCCGTGACCTCGTAGCGCCTGCCCTCCGGCGACGTGAACGTCAGCTGCCCGCGGATCGCGTCGTACAGCGAGAGCTGACCGCCGATCACGTTGCGCCAGGTCGGGCTGGTGGCGTCCTCCTGGTCGGCGAGCCACACGCGCGCGCCCGAGTTCAGCGCGTTGATCGCCATGCGCGGGTCCGTCGGCCCCGTGATCTCGACGCGGCGATCCTCGAGCCCCGGTCCCACGCCCGCGATCCGCCACGAGGCGTCCTCGCGGATGCGGGCCGTGTCCTCGCGGAACCGCGGGTCGCGGCCGTTGCCGATCTCGTAGCCGTGGCGCATCCGGTCGGCGAGCCTGTCGTAGCGTGCCCCGGCGAAGAGTTCGTGCAGCTGCGCGACGAACGCGAGCGCCTCGCCCGTCAGGATCTCCTCGAACCGGTCGTGCAGCGGCCCGACGACGGTCAGGGTCGGCACGATGCGCTGCGGCTCCTGGCGGATCGCGCGCGGCGGGGGAGCGATGTCGGTGATGGTCATGATGTCCTCCAGAGAAGTGGTTGCGTGTCCGGGCCTGGTGGGCCTCAGTGGAACTGAGCCGTCTCGGTGGAGCCGGCGAGGGCGAGAGTCGCGCTCGCGGGGTTGAGCGCGGTCGACACGTGGTCGAAGTACCCCGTGCCGACCTCCCGCTGGTGTCTGGTGGCGGTGTAGCCGTCGGCCTCGTCCGCGAACTCGGCGTCCTGCAGCTCGACGTACGCGGTCATGCCGCTGTGCGCGTAGCCGCGGGCGAGCCGGTACATCGAGTGGTTCAGGGCGTGGAAGCCGGCCAGCGTGATGAACTGGAACCGGTAGCCGAGCTCGCCGAGCTCGTCCTGGAACGACGCGATCTGCGCGTCGGTCAGCGCGCGGTGCCAGTTGAAGCTCGGCGAGCAGTTGTACGCGAGCATCTTGCCCGGGAACTCGGCGTGGATCGCCGCGGCGAACTCCCGCGCGAGCTCGATGTCGGGCGTGCCGGTCTCGACCCACAGCAGGTCGGCGTAGGGCGCGTAGGCGAGGCCACGGGAGATGACGGGATCGATGCCGCCCCGCACCCGGTGGAACCCCTCGCTCGTGCGCTCGCCCGTGAGGAAGGCGCGGTCGCGCTCGTCCACGTCGCTCGTGAGCAGGTCGGCCGCCAGGGCGTCGGTGCGGGCGATCTGGATGGTCGGGACACCTGCGACGTCCGCGGCCAGGCGCGCCGCGTTCAGCGTGCGGATGTGCTGCTGCGTCGGCACGAGCACCTTGCCGCCCAGGTGGCCGCACTTCTTCTCGCTCGCGAGCTGGTCCTCCCAGTGGATGCCCGCGGCGCCCGCCTGGATCATCGAGTGCGCAAGCTCGTACGCGTTCAGCGGCCCGCCGAACCCGGCCTCCGCGTCGGCGACGATCGGCGCGAGCCAGTCCCGCGTGCGGGTGCCCTCGGCGGTCTCGAGCTGGTCTTGGCGCAGCAGCGCGTTGTTGATGCGGCGCACCACGGCCGGCACCGAGTTGGCGGGGTACAGCGACTGGTCGGGGTAGGTCTGGCCCGACAGGTTCGCGTCGGCGGCGACCTGCCACCCCGACAGATAGATCGCCTTCAGGCCCGCGCGCACCTGCTGCACGGCCTGGTTGCCCGTCAGCGCGCCGAGCGCGCGGATGAACGCGTCGCCGCCGTCGCGGTGCGCCGTGAGGCGCTCCCACAGCACCTCGGCGCCGCGGCGGGCGAGCGTCGCCTCCTCGCGGACGCTGCCGCGCAGCCGGATGACGTCCTCGGCCGTGTAGTCGCGGCGGACGCCGTTCCAGCGCGGGTCGGCGCCCCACTCGAGGCGGAGGTCGTCGGCGGTCTGGATCTGGTCTCCCGGATAGCTCATCGTCGTGCTCCTCGGTTCGGATCCCGCTGGCGGGACGTGGTGTCGATGGATCCACCATGGGCGAAGGATCGGCGGTTCGAACCGGATCGGTGAACAGAAGTTCGCCGCTCTTTCTGCGAAACGGATCTCTGTGGCAGGATCTCCCGCATGCAGCTCGACGAAGAACTGGATGAGGCCGACGCGCTCGCGATCGGGAGGCGGATCCGCCGGCTCCGCGGTGAGCGCGGCATGACGCTCGAAGCGCTCGCCGCGCAGGTCGGGCGTGCACCCAGTCAGATGTCGATGATCGAGAACGGCCGGCGCGAGCCGCGGCTGTCGATGCTGCGTGCGATCGCGAAGGCGCTCGGCACGACGATGGACGCGCTGCTGCAGGCCGAGCCGCTCGACGAGCGGGCCGAGCTCGAGATCGGCGTCGAGCTCGCGCTGCGCGGCGCCAGGCTGCAGGCGCTCGGGATCAGCCCGTTCCGGATCCCGAAGTCGACTCCCGACGAGCTGCTGCGCACCATCCTGCGATTGTCGGGCGAGATCGACCGGCTGCACGACGAGCGGTCGGCCACCCCCGAGCAGGCGCGCCGCGCGAACGTCGAGCTGCGGCGCCTGATGCGCACGCAGGACAACCACTTCCCCGAGCTGGAGAAGGCGGCGCACGAGCTGCTGCGCGCGGTCGGGCATCCCGGCGGACCACTGACCCAGCGCGCGACCAGCGATATCGCCTCCCACCTGGGGTTCACGATCCACCACGTGCCCGACCTGCCGCAGACGACGCGCAGCGTGCTCGACCTGCGCCACGGCCGGCTCTACCTGTCGGACCGCCACCGCGGGGACCCGCGCAGCGCCGTGCTGCAGGCGCTCACGGCGCGCGTGCTGGGCCACGCCGAGCCGACCGACTATGCCGAGTTCCTGCGCCAGCGCGTCGAGCAGAACTACCTCGCGGGCGCGCTGCTGATGCCGGAACGGCATGCGGTCGAGGTGCTCGAGGACGCCAAGAAGCGCAAGGCGATCTCGATCGAGGATCTGCGCGACACTTACTCGGTGTCGTACGAGACCGCCGCCCACCGGTTCACGAATCTCGCGACGCGCCACCTGGGCATCCGGGTGCACTTCCTGAAGGTGCACGAGTCGGGGACGATCACGAAGGCGTACGAGAACGACGACGTGAACTTCCCGGCGGATCCGCTCGGCGCGATCGAGGGGCAGATGTGCTGCCGCCGCTGGACGAGCCGGGTCGTGTTCACGGAGCAGGACCGCTTCAACCCGTACTACCAGTACACGGACACGGGCAACGGCACGTACTGGTGCACGGCCCGCGTCGAGCACTCGGCGCAGGGGGCGCACTCGGTGAGCGTGGGCGTGCGGTTCGAGGACACGAAGTGGTTCGTCGGCCGCGACACCCCGCACCGCGGCCTGTCCCGCCACGCGGTCGAGGTGTGCTGCCGACGCCCGCCCGAACAGCTGGAGCGGACCTGGCGCGACGGCGCGTGGCCGCACGTCAGCACGCCGCGCACGCTGCTTGCGACGCTGCCGACCGGCGCGTTCCCCGGCGTCGACACCACCGAGGTCTACGAGTTCCTCGACCGCAACGCACCCATGGGATGAGGCCGGGGCGCCGCGCCTCCGGCGCCCCGGTCGGTCACACGTCCTGGTCGACCGGGGTGGCCGCGTCGGACGACTCGTCGCGGCGGCGGCGCGAGAACCAGAACAGGCCGGCGCCCAGGGCGAGCGCCACAACCCCCGCGATCACCCAGCCCGCGATGTCCGCGCCGGTCGGCGGCAGCGCACCACCCGGATCGGCCGGTCCCGGACCCGCAGCCGGCGGCTCTGGCGCGGGATCGGTCGGCGTCGGACCGGGTTCCGTCGGCGTGGGCGAGGGCGTCGGTGCCGGCACGCCAAGGATGGTGATCTCCGCCGCGTCGACGTTGTTCGCCTCGACCGTGTCGGGCTCGTCGTGCGCGGTCCTGCCCGTGAACGGCAGGACATCGCCCGGCTCACCGGTGGCCGCGCCCGTGACGGCATAGACCACCTGCTCGCCCGGCTGCAGCGTGCCGACGTCGAACGTCAGGGAGCCGACGACGCCGTCCGGCGGCTGCTCCATGCCGTCCGGCCACTCGATCGCGGTGCCGGAGTAATCGACGTAGCCCGCGGGCGTCTCGAGCACCGCGGTCACGCCGGTCGCGAGATCCGGCCCGTTGTTGCGCACGGTCACGGTCAGATCCGCCCGCTCGCCGTCCCGGCGCTCCTGAGTCGGGGGAGTGATCCCGATCGACACGTCGGTCGCGGGCGGCTCGACGACCGTCGCGCAGTCCTGCGACCAGTTGTTGCCGCCCGCCGTGGTGAGATCTCCGGACTCGGGATCGCTCGGATCCGTCGCCTCGCCCGCGTTCGGATCCAGGGAACCCGATCCGATCATCGCGGCGTTGCAGATCTCGTCGCCGATCTCGACGTCGGGGAGGACGCGCAGCGTGATCGTGATGATCCGCGACCGGTCGTTCGTGACCTCCTCGCCCGCGTCGAAGCCGCCGTCCCCGTCGGAATCCGTGAACTCCGACACGTCGAGCGTGCCCAGATCGCACCGGATGATCGGGTTGTCGTCCGCCGTGTTGCCGGTCGCCTCGTACACGGCGCACGTGCCGTCCGGCACGGTCGCCGACACGAACTCGGTGTTGTCCGGCACGTTGTCCGAGACGGTCACGTCGTCGGCGACCGAGGGGCCGAAGTTGTACGCCTTGATCTGCCACGTGGCCTCGCGGCCCCGCTCGATGTCATCGCCGGACGGCTCCACCAGCGTCTTGACGACCGCGGTGTCCGAGACGTGGTTGACGAACACGTCCACCGACGCGTCGTTGTTCGCGTACGTCGACTCGGGGACGTCGTTCTCGATATGGTCCGCCGTCGTGTAGGTGCCCGTCGGGGTGTCCGCCGGGACCCACATCATCACCGTGTTCGACGTGCCGGCTCCGGCAGCGAACGCGGTGGCGGATCCGCCCTGCACGCCGCAGACCAGGCGGTATTGCCGCGCCGGATCGTAGGTCGACCCCTCGAGCTCCGCGGTCGGCACCGCCGCGCCGTCGTCGGTCGTCGTGACCAGCGGGCTCGTCCACTCGTTGGAGAACGACGACGGGTTGCCGCCGCCCGGCGGCACCGGGGTGCCCGGTGGAGACTCCCAGAAGCAGTCGTTGAACGGCACGCGGGCGCTGACGGGAATGAACCCGGCCGGGAAATCCGTGTACCCGCGCGTGTTGAACGCGTCGGACGGCCCGTTGCTCGTCGCCACGCCGCTGAACGTGATCAGCTGACCGGCCGCCGGGGTCGTGGTGCTCGCGTTGGCGGTGATGGCCACGTCGGCGAGCCGTGCCACGTCGAACGGCGCGGTCGCCTGGTTGTCGCCGAGGTCCGTCTCCCAGCTCACCGCACCCGAGTTGGCCCGGTTCACCAGGGCCTCCGCCAGGCGCTCCAGCCCGCCGTCCTCCGTGTGCGCGACGGTCGGATCGAAGTCCGCGGGCACATTGGCGGTCAGGTGGATGGAGCGCTGCTCCCCGGCTCCGATCGCGAGCACCTGGCACAGCCAGGTCTCCCCGTCGGGGTCGGCTTCGTCGGGTTTGACCGGGTCCTCGAACGGACCCTCGCCGATCACGTGGGTGTCCTTTGCGTCGTAGTCCTCGCACAGCGGGTAGGTCTCGCCGTCCGCGGCCACATAGTCCGGGTTGTCCGGGTTGCCGTCGAGGGCCGGGCTGTCCGGATCCAGCGTCAGGCCGGCCGGGAACGTGTCCGTGATCAGTGCGTGCTGGACGTCGGAGGGGCCCTGGTTGAGGACGGTGAGGGTGAAGCCGATCGAGCCGCCTGCGTTCACCACGGCCTGATCGGCGGTCTTCACGAGCCGCAGGTTCGACTGTTCGATGATGTCGACCGACGTCGACGCCGTTGCGCACTCCTCGATGAACCCGCCCGCGGCCGGCGCATCGTCCGGTGCGCAGTCCGTCTCGGGGTCGAGAAGCGGTGTGCCGGGATCCTCCTCGCTCGTCGCGGGGTAGGCGATCGCCTTGTTCGGAACCTGCTCGGCCGCGCCGTCGAGCTCGTCGTCCGGCACGCCGTCGGGGTTCGCGGTGTTCCACCTCAGATTGGCCTGCGCGTCCACGGTTCCCACGATGTTGACGGTGACGGGCGAGGCCGCGGGCTCGCCGTAGCCGGCGAGGGTGCCGAGGTCGCACACCACGTGGTAGCGCGGGCCGGGGAACTCCGGCGTGAAGGTGCACAGGCCACCGGCGGAGGATGCGCTGGTCGGAACGAACCCGACGGGCAGCCAGTCGTCCAGGACGACCGACCGGGCGTCCGCGTAGCCGGAGTCCTCCTCGCGCGGAACCCGCGCCGTGATCTGGTATCCGAACTGACCGCCCGCGACGAAGGCGAGGTGATCCGGATCCGACGGATCGGGGTTCGTCGTGCCGTAGCCCGGCAGGGGGTCCTTCGTGACCTCCAGACGGGTCGCGGCCGACTCCACCTCGATCTCGTCGACCGCGCGGTTGTTGGTCGACACGGGGTCGGGAGTCGCGGACGACACCTGCACGAAGTCGAGGTAGGTGCCAGGGTCGACTGCCTGCGGGTAGTCACGCGGGTCGGTCGGCTCCGTGAACGCGTCGTTCCAGCCGTCAGCCGCGACGGGGGTGTACGCGTACGTGCCGGTGGGCTGGGCTGACGCGGGCACCGCCACCGTCGGGTCGACGGAGCCCGCGATCACGAGCTCGTAGTCGATGTCGAGCGTGCCGCCCGCGATCAGCACCCCGTCGTACGTGCACTGCAGGACGGTGGTCGTGGGCGTGCACTCCCAGAGCGGATCGTCCGTCCACCAGTCCTCGGCGTACGCATCCAGCGTGCGCGTGATCTGGAACGACGGGTTCACGGCGTCGGACGGGCCGTTGTTGCCGATCTGGAGGTGAACCGCGCGGCGGGAGCCGGGGCCGAGGTAGGTCTGGCCTGCGGGGACCCTGACGTCGAGCTCTCGCGCGACCACGTCGGCCGACTGCACGGTGGGCACGGCAGCGGTGCTGCGGTTGTTCGCCAGGTTCGGCTCGTAGACGGCGAACGCGCCGTAGTCGGCCGACACCACACCGGTGTTCGACACGGTCGGTTCGCCGTAGCCCGGCGGAAGGCTCACGGTGACGGTGAACTCCCACGTGTCGGCGCCGCTGTCGTCGAGATCGCCGGTCGGGCTCGTCGCCGTGAAGCACGCGCGCGACTCGTCGCCGGGCGCGCCCGCGGCGCCGTAGAAGCCCGCCACGCATTCGGCGTACCCGGCTTGGCCCGGGCTCAGGATCGCGGCTCCTGCGGCGTCGCTCGAGACGAAGGTCGTGCCGGCTGGGATCAGGTCGTAGTAGGTCGCGCCCACGACCGGGGCCGTGCCCTCGGTGTCGAGGCGGCTCACCGCGATCTGGAAGGGCAGCGCCGTGCCGGCCGTGGCCGGAGACGCACCAGCCGTCTTCGACACGGCGAGATCGACCACCGGGCTGCCCTGGTGCACGAACTCGGCCTCGTTGTTGGCGTCGTCCATGTCGCCCTCGGCTGCGACGCTCGCGACGTTGGTGATCGTCTCAGGCGACAGCTCGACGATGTCGTCGACGGCCGCGACCCGCAGGGTCACCGTGATCGAGTCGCCCGGAGCGATGTCGGGCAGCGCGCACGTGGCGATCCGCGCGTCGGAATCGGTGATCGTCCAGGTCCCCGCGCCGCAGCCGCTGAGATCGTCCGTGAACACGAGTTCGGCCGGCAGGTCGTCGGTGAGCACCGCGCCGCGCGCCACCGACGGCCCGGTGTTCGCGACCTCGAACTCGTAAGCGAACTCCTGCCCGCCGGTCGACGGGACCGTGGTCTGCCCGGTCGTCTTCGCCACGCTCAAATCGAACTGCGGTACCAGGGGCGTCGTGACGCTCGGGGTGTTCGTGCCCGGATCAGGGTCGATGGTGCCGGGCGGCAGCGTCGCCTCGGCCGTGTTCTCGAGTGCGCCGGCCGCCTCGGCGGCGATGGTGCCCGTGATCGTGACCGTGATGGACTGCCCGGGCGCACCCGGGGCCGTGCCGGCCTGCAGGTCGATGCCGGCGCAGGTCACGGTCTGACCCTCGACCGTGCACGTGCCGCTCGACGAGCTCGCCTGGATTCCCGTGATCGCGTCCGGCAGTGTGTCCGTGATGGTCGCGCCGACGGCGTCGGACGGGCCGTAGTTCGTCGCCCGCAGGGTGTACGTGATCTGCCGTCCCGGCACGGCAGGGTCGGGCGACGCCTCCTTGGTCATCCGGATGTCGGCGCGCGGCTCGCCGATCGTCAGCGGTGCGTCGTCGGCGTTGTTGCCGAGGTTCGGGTCGGGCGTGACGGCCGCCCCGCGCACCGAGTTGAACGCGGCAACGGCGCCCGCCGCGAGAGCGGGGCTGAGGACGCCCGTCACCGTCATGGTCGCGGTCTCGCCGACCGCCAGGGTCGCGAGGCTGCAGAGCGCGGACGCCCCGGTCGGCGCGCATGTCCCACCCGTGCCGCCCGTGATCGAGGCCCCGGTGACGGTGGCGGACGCCCTCGCCGCCAGCGTGTCGTACAGCACCACGCTGCGGGCGAGCGACGGGCCGTCATTGCGTGCGGTGATCGTCCACGTCACCTCCGTGCCGGGGACGACCGGATCCGTCGGTCCCGCCTTCTCGACGACGATGTCGGCTGACGTGTTCAGCGCGACGGTGTCGGAGGAGACGTTGTTGGCCGGGACGTTGTCGTACGAGTCGGTCGTGACCGTCGCGACATTGCTCAGCGAGGTCGCGCTCGTGTCGGATGCGGTCCTGCCGACGAGCGTCACGGTGCGGGTGCCGCCATCCTCCAGCGTGCCGAAGTCGCACCTCAGCGCGCCGTCGGCGATCGCGCAGCCCTCGACGGCGGGGGCGATCGCGACGTCGAGCCAGCCCTCGGGGAGCGGATCGGTGACCACGGTGTTCACGGCCGGGTTCGGGCCCTCGTTCACCACTGTCAGGGTCGCACTGACCTCGGCGCCTGCGGGCGCGGAATCCGGGCTCATCTCCTTCGTGATCGCCACGTCGGCCTGCTGCGCGACCTCGACGGCTGCGGGATTCGTCTGGTACGACGCCGGCGTGTCCGTGGTCTCGGTGACGTAGCCGAGGTTCGCCTGGTTCGTCACGGTCGTGCCGCCCGAGTCGTCGTCAAGCGTCACGTCGAAGGCATAGGCCTGTCGCGAGGTGCCGTCGTCGTTGCAGGAAGCGGTGCCCGAGCACGCCATGCGCCCGCCGCCCGTCGCCGTCGATCCGGCCCCCAGCCCCACGGTGATCGTGCGGGACGCCGCGTCATAGCCGCTGTCGGGCAGGGCGGCGATCGTGGCGCCGGTCGCGGGATCCACCCGGCGCAGCGAGCCCGGCACGAACGTGGTGTCCGCCGGCAGCGGGTCGGTCGAGACGACGTCGGTCGCGGCATCGAGGCCCGTGTTGTTCATGGTGACCGTATAGGTCAGACGGTCGCCCGGACGAGCGGGGCTGTTGCCGTCCGCGTTCGTGACCGTCTTGGTCGAGGTCGAGTAGTCGGGAGCGTAGAGGTTGATCGCCAAACCTACGGCACCGGGGTAGTACACGTCACCGTTCGACGAGAACGTGAATCTCGCACTCGTGGCGCTGTTCGGGATCACGCCCGAGACACCGAAGTTCTTGATGTCGAATCCGAGCATGTTGCGGTGAGCCGGATTACGGGTGCCGGTGAGCGAGCCGTTCATGTCGTTGGTGCTGTTGAAGAAGTTCGAACCGGGCGAGGCGCCCGACGCGAGCTGAGTGTTGTTCAGCATCGTGTAGTCACCGGTGAGGGTGAGATCGCCCTCGTACGACAGCATCGTCAGCTGCGCGTCGACGTTGCCGCTCGGAGGGGCGAGGAAGCCCGACACCGTGACCGTGCGCTGGCCGGCCGCGCCCTGTCGGATGAGCTCGAAGCCGTCGAACACCGTCAGGTTGCGCAACGGCATGCCGGGCGCCGAATAGACCACGGTCATCGCCCACCCTGCGTACCTGTCGGCTCCGAGGCCCGCCGCGACGTCCGCTCCCCAATACGTGCCGCTGCCCTGCTGCTGCACGAGCGATGTGATGTCGAAGAAGCCCTGGTACGCGTTGTAGCTGCTCGTATTGGGGCCGAAGAAGTACTCGGCGCTGAGCTCCCGGTAGGTGGTGCCGTCTCGCGGGCCGCGGAACTTCATCGTCCGCGCATCGGCCTGCGTGACGTTCGAGGCGTTCGTGGCGCCCGTCAGACGGGCGCCCCAGTACAGACCCGCCCAGATGACCGTGGCGCCCGCGGGCAGGTTCAGATCGGATGAAGACGAGTTGCGCGTGCCGCCCAGGCCGTCCACGTCGAGGTCGGCCATCGCGAAGTTGTTGTTGTCGGCGTTGCGCTGTCCGGACTGCGTCTGCGCACAGTTCGCGCCCGAGCAGCTCAGCAGGTTGTTCCCGATCGACAGGATCGCGCCGTTGGCGTTCCAGGAACGCCGCCCGCCCACGGGGTTGCCCTGCAGTGGCGTCGAAGAGCGGTTCACCGATTCGAAGGCGACCGTGTCGGCGGCGCCGGCCGACTGGGGCAGCGCGACCAGGCTCGTGAACGCGAGCATGAGCGCCGCGAGAGCGGCGACACCGGCTCGGGGGAGGCTCCTCCTGCGCGTGCGAAGCTTTCCGGTCCGACCGGTGCGGAGATCCATGCGCCACCACCCTCTCTCACGGGCGAGGATAGGGACCGTCATGTCCGAAGTACAGAGGGCTCTGGTGCCGATGTCGGCAAGCGCGCCGCAGTGTGCGCCTCGTTCGCGCGGATCGCGGGCTTCGAGGCGCGGAAGCCGAGCCGGCCGGCGGTACCGCAGGCGCCTGCGCGGATCATCCGCCCAGGCCTCGCGTGATAAAGTCGCCCTTTGGAAGCGTGTCCGAGCGGCCGAAGGAGCATGGCTGGAATCCATGTAGGCGGGGTAACTCGTCTCGCAGGTTCAAATCCTGTCGCTTCCGCTCCGTGAAGAAGCCCCGCACCTCGTGCGGGGCTTCTTCCGTTCTGCGAGAGGGGCTCCGCGGGGAGGACGAAGCGGAGCGAATCCCCCCGCGGTCAGAGTTCCGTCACGCGCGGGCGCACGACGAGCGAGCGCGGCAGCAGCGACGCGCGCAGCCGCTCGCCGCCCGCGGGAAGCAGCGCGTGGCGCGCCCGCGTGAGCGCGCTCGCGAGCTCCGGTCCCGCGGATCCGGATGCCTCGGAGCGCCCCGTCGGCGCGAAGCTCGCCCGCTCGATGCCCGCCACGAGCGGGTCCAGAGCCGACGACGGCACGCCGTGGTCGCGCGTGAGGTGCGCCGCGAACACCCGCGGCGACTCGCTCTCGTCGACCGTGAGGCCGCCGTCGATCACCAGATCCTGCAGCTCGCGCCACGCCGCGCCGGCGTCGCCCCGGCGCGCGGCGGCGAGTCGCATCCGCCAGCGCGCGGCGCGGACGACGGCGGGCACGACCAGCAGCAGCAGAGCGCCCGCGACGATCGCGAGCCCCCGCAGGAGCGCCGCGGGGTCGAACACGGAGCCGGTTGGGGCGCTCGCATCGCCTGTGTCGCGCTCCAGCTCGCGCGACGCGGTGGGCGCCGGGCTCGGCGCCTGCGACACATCCGGTCCGGTGGTCGGCGCGGCACCCGGCGCGGCCTCCGAACGCAGCGACGTGGGCGTGCCGAGGCCGATGGTCGGCTCGAACGGGACCCAGCCGATGCCGTCCAGGTAGGTCTCGGGCCATGCGTGAAGCTGCGAGCCGAGCACCGCGTACACGTCCTGGTCGTCGACCTCGTCTCCGGTCGCGGTGCCGGGCAGGAACCCGACGACCACGCGCGCGGGGATGCCCAGCGAGCGCGCCATGACCGCGAAGGTCGACGCGAAGTGCGTGCAGTAGCCGCTGCGGACCTCGAGGAACCGCTGGATCGCGTCCATGCCGGATCCGTCGAAGCCCTCCTCCACCGGCGCCTCGAGCGAATACGTGAACCCGCCGCCGCTGCGGAACCACGACTGCATCGCGACCAGCGCGTCGTAGGCGTTCGTCGCGTCGCCGATCACCTCGCGCGTCTGCGCCCGGATCTCCGCCGCGACCGCCTCGTCCGGCAGCGCGAGCGCGTTGAACGAGTAGTTCCTGCCGTCGCCGGGGTGGGAGAGGAAGTCCTCGGACCCGCCCTCGACGCGCGGCATCACGTCGCGGGCCCGCTCGCGCGAGGTCTGCGGATCCTGCGACACCACGACGTAGCGCTGCCCGAGCGCGCTCGTCGTGTCGCTCGTGACCGTGCGGTTCAGGTCGTTCGCCGTCCACTGCCCGACCAGCCCCGTGACCTCGGTCGCGGGGTACGGGACGGGCAGATACTCGCCGGTGAGGCGCGTGATCTCGACGGTCGTCGTGCGCTCCACGACGGTGAGGCCGCGCTCCACCGGCGGGAAGTCGAGCGTGCCGCGCGGCGTGCCGTCGGGCGACCAGGTCTCCCCGTCGAACTGCGTGAGCGTGGCGACGCGCAGATACGGCGGCGACGAGCCGTCGGTCCGCAGCCGCAGCACCTCGACGTCGGCGGGTCGGCGCAGGTCGTCGCCCAGGTCGAGCGAGGCCGAGATCGTGGAGGTGCGTCCGACGCCGCCGCCGGCGGGCTCGGGAAGAGGAACCCCCGGCGCGAGGATGAGCGCGGCGACGACGGAGCCGATGCCCAGCACGGCCGCCCACGTCGACGCGACCCTGCCCGCCTCCATGCCGGGGCGGCGCGAGCGGATCTCCGTGCGCACGAGCCAGAGGATCGCCGCGATCAGGATCACGGCGGAGAGCAGATCCGGGTCTCCCGGCACGGCGAGCTGCGGGATCACGAACACGCCGATGAGGAGGAGTGCGGCCAGCAGCGGCAGCCGCGCCTCGCGCACGATGAGCCCGACGAGGAACGCGAGCAGGCCCCCGGCCGCGATCAGCACGAACGCGAACTCGCGGCTGGGCTCCATGGGGGCGACGCCCTCGACGACCTCCGCCGCGACGAGATCCATGACGCGCGGCAGATCGCCCAGCACGTCGAAGGTGGGCAGCAGGCCGAGCAGGGAGTCATCGTGCCCGAGCGCGATCGTGGCGCACATCGCCCACACGAGCAGCTCGCCCGCCGCGGCGAGCAGGGCGGGAACGCCCGCGCGCCGCAGGGCGTAGTCGGCCAGCAGCACGAGCGAGACGGTCAGGACCGCCCCTCCGAACCACGTCGGCAGGATCAGTCGCGCGATCGGCAGCATCGCGGCGAGCGTCGCGATCCCCGCGCCGATCGTGAGCGCGAGGTCGCCGCGCGCGCCGCGCGCGGCCTGCGGCGCGCGGCGCGGAGCGCTCCGCTGCGCACCCGCGCTCTCGAGTCGCGGGGCCCGGTTCGCATCCGACCGGGGGGCTGCGGGAGCCTCAGTGACCGCCATGCGCACTCACCGCCTCGTGTCGCACATCCTGCTCCGCCCGCGTCGCCGCGACCCACGCGGCCTCGACATCACGGTCGAGCCGCGCGGCGTGCCATCCGGCCCGGGTCGCGCGCTCGAGCGCGCCGCCCTGAGGATCCGCGCACAGCAGCACGGCGCGCGAGGCCTGCGCCACGACCGCGCCGAGCCCCGCGACATCCTCGTCCGTCACGCGACCGGCGACCAGGATCACCGGCGCGGCCGACCAGTTCGCCAGAGACGTCGACATCCGCTGCAGCGTGTCCTCGCCGCGCGGCGCGACGGACGCGAACGTCACCAGCAGGTCGGACATGTCCTCGTGCGACTCGACGAGCGCGATCGGTGCGCCGTCGCTGTCCATCACGCTCACCGAGTAGCCGTCCCGCGCGAGGCTCCACGCGGCCGACACGCACAGTGTGACGGCCGTCTCGAACCGCACGTCGCGGTTGTGCGGCGCATCGTGCCCCCAGCGGGTCATGCCGCGGTCGAACACGACGATCGCACGAGGCGTCGTCTCGCGCTCCTCCTCGCGCACCATGAACGACCCGTGGTGCGCGGATGCGCGCCAGTGGATGCGGCGCATCGAGTCGCCGGGCGCATACGGCCGCGGGATCAGGTTGTCCGCTCCCTGTCCGTGCCTGCCCGTCGTCACCTGCGAGCTGCCGCTCGCGCCGGGGGAGCCGGGCAGGGCGGGAAGCGGCACGACGGCCGGCACGATCGTCACGGGCGTGCGCATCCCGATCGTCGTGCGCCGCCGGGCGAGGCCGAACGGGTCCACCGCCGCCGTCTGCAGCGGTCCCACCGTGTGACGACCGCGCCGCATGCCCATCACGGCATACGACACGTGCAGCGTGCCGCGGCCTCCCGGCGGCAGCTCCCCGGTGGGGCCGTCGGGCGCGCCGTCCTCGGCGACCGGGCGGAGCGCCTCCGGCAGGCCGTCGCGCCAGGTGCCGCCAGGCACCGGGCGCGCCGACAGCAGCAGCCGCGCCTCGACGCGAGAGACGCCGCCGACGCTCGCGACATCGGTCGACAGCGAGCGGTCGACATCCGCGACCCGTCCCGCGAGGCGCAGCGACACCCAGCCCGCGCCGACGAGCAGCAGCAGCGTCAGGCCGAAGATCGCGAGCTCGACGCGTCCGAGCGCGATCGCGAGGACCAGCAGCGCGGCGCCCAGCAGCACCGCCCCCAGGCCGCGCCGGGTCAGCGGCGCGCCGCCGAGCGGGCGGGACCACCGTCCCTCGGAGCCTGGTGCGCGTGCCATGACCGTGTCCGGATCAGCGCACGGCGAGCGGCACCCGCACGGACGCCGCGATCGTCTTGAGGATGGGCGGCACAGGATCGCCCGCGCGATGCGCGCCCGACGCGCTGCGAGAGGGGATGAGCCGGTGTGCGAACACGGGCTCGAGGAGGTCGGCCACGTCGTCGGGGATGACGAACGAGCGGCCGTCGAGCGCGGCCCACACCTTCGCCGCGCGCACGAGCTGCAGTGTCGCGCGGGGGAGGCGCCGAGGCGCAGGTCGGGGTGCGCTCGCGTCGCCTGAGCGAGCGCGATCGCGTACTCCTCGATCGCGGGGGCCACGTGCACGGAGCGGGCGAACCCGATCAGCGCCGCGACCTCCTCGACCGACACGACGGGACGCAGCGCCGCGAGCGGGTTCGCGGTGTCGCGCTGGCGCAGCATGAGGGCCTCGGCCTGCGCGTCGGGGTAGCCCATGGAGATGCGCAGCATGAAGCGGTCGCGCTGCGCCTCGGGCAGCGGATACGTGCCCTCCATCTCGAGCGGGTTCTGGGTCGCGACGACCAGGAACGGATCCGGCAGCGTGTGCGAGGTGCCGTCGACCGTCACCTGGCGCTCCTCCATCGCCTCCAGCAGCGCCGACTGCGTCTTGGGGGAGGAGCGGTTGATCTCGTCCGCGATCACGATGTTGGCGAACACCGCACCGGGCGTGAAGGTGAATTCGCGCGTGGCCGGATTGAACACCGACACGCCCGTCACGTCGCTGGGGAGCAGATCGGGCGTGAACTGGATGCGCCGCACGCGCGCCTGGATCGATGCGGCGACGGCCCGCGCGAGCACGGTCTTCCCCACGCCCGGCACGTCCTCGATCAGAAGATGCCCCTCCGCCAGCAGCGCCACGAGCGCCATCCGCACGGCGTGCGGCTTGCCGTCGATCACCGAGGCGACGGACCGGACGATGCCGTCCGTCGTCTGCTGGAAGCGCTCCGGGGTGAGGGGATCGGGCACGGGCGCTCCTTCGATCGTCTAAACTGGTGGAAGCTCTCCGCGTGGCGACATCCAGGCCAACTCCCCCAGGACGGAAACGTAGCAAGGGTAACCGGGCTCTGTCGGGTACGCGGAGAGTCTTTCTTTTTCGCGGCGACTGTGCAGGATCGCCGCGTCGATCGAGCGCCCTCTCGGGATGCGGACGGCCGGATCACGCGACGATGCGTGATCCGGCCGTTCTCGTGCAGGACCGTTCGGGTTCGGCCCTCGGGGCGGTCGTCGCCCCGCGCCTCAGTCCGCGCCGACCGAGATCGCCTGTGCGGTCTCGAGCTCCGTCTCCTCGCGGCCGTCCGCACGCGACAGGTGCCGGCGTCCCGTCGCGATGAGCGCCGCCGAGATCAGCAGCACGACGACGCCCACCACGAACGGCGCCGCGGTCGAGTCGAACACGGTCTCGCCCAGCCATGACGCGAGCGGCGGGGCGATCGCACCGCCCAGGAACCGCACGCCCGAGTACGTGCTCGAGGCCACCGAACGCGGCAGGTCCGTCGCATCCATCGACACCTCGGTCAGGACGGTGTTCATGATGCCGAGCAGCAGGCCGCCGACCACGACGAGCACGATCAGCGCGGTCGCGCTCCCCGCAAGCAGGGCCATCAGCCCCTCCACGACCGCGAGCGCCGGCAGCACGATCATCAGCACGGTCGTGCGCCGCAGCCGCGCGGTCAGGGCCGGCGCGACGAACACCGACGTGACCGCCACCGCGAGCCCCCAGCCGAAGAAGATCCAGCCGAGCGTCATGGCGTCGTCCATGCCGAGGGGGACCAGGGCGAACGGCGTCCACGCCAGCAGCACGAAGAACCCCATGTTGTAGAACAGCGCCGCGAACGCCACGACCCGCAGCGAGCGGTTGCCGAGCGCGCGGAACGGCGCGGACAGCGCGGTCGGCTGGGGCGCGGTCTTCGGCGTCCGCAGGAGAGCCGCGACCGCGGTGAACCCCACGGCCATGAGCACGGCGGTGCCGAAGAACGGCGCGCGCCACGAGATGCTGCCGAGCAGCCCGCCCAGCAGCGGTCCGATCGCCAGGCCGATGCCCAGCGCCGCCTCGTACAGGATGATCGCGCCCGCCGTGCCGCCGGTCGACGCTCCGATGATCGCCGCGAGCGCCGTCGAGATGAACAGCGCGTTGCCGAGCCCCCAGCCCGCGCGGAAGCCGATCACGCCGCCTACGGAGTCGGCGAGGCCCGCGAGCGCCGCGAACACGACGATCACGCCCAGGCCGATCAGGAGCGTCCGCTTGGCCCCGATGCGGCTCGACAGCCAGGACGTGAAGAACATCGCGCCGCCGGTGATCAGCAGATAGGTCGTGAACAGCAGGGACGTCTCGGTGCTCGTGGCGTGCAGCTCGCGGGCGATGGCGGGCAGGATCGGGTCCACGAGGCCGATGCCCATGAAGGACACGACGCACGCGAAGGCGATCGCCCAGACGGCGAGAGGCTGCTTCAGGATGCCGCCGCCCGCGGGGGCATGGGGGGAGGTGTTCACTCGACTCCGTTCGTGGGTTCTGCCGTGCGGGCGTTCAGCAGCGCGGCCGTGGTGTGGATGGCGCGCCAGTCGTCGTCCGTGAGGTCCGCGAAGCGTGGCGCCAGCACCTGCCGGACGGTCGCGAACCAGTCGTCGCGCGCGTCGCGGCCGGCGTCGGTGATCCGGATCACGACCGCGCGGGCATCCGCCGGATCCGGGGCCTTCTCGACCAGGCCCGCGCCAGACATCAGATCGACCAGTCGCGTCATCCCGGGTTGCGTGACGCGCGCGGCGGACGCGAGCGCGCCCAGGCGCAGGGGGCCGCTCTCCTCCAGGATCGACAGCGCCCGCCATTGCGCGGCGGGGGTCGTCGACCCGGCGGTGCGCGCCACGACGCGCCCGAGCCGGTGCGCGGCGGCCAGCACGTCGGTGAGGGCCTCCAGGTTTTGCATACTCAAAGTATATAACTTCAGTATCGAAGGAGCTCCTGTCCCCGCGACCCATGCCGCGCCTAGGCTGACCGTGTGGCGAGGAGCATCTACATCACCTCCGCGGAGGGGCACTCCGGCAAGTCCACGATCGCGCTCGGGGTGCTCGACGCCCTGAGCCGCGCGACGCCCAAGGTGGGGGTGTTCCGACCGATCGCCCGCTCGACGGTCGAGCGCGACTACGTGCTCGAGCTGCTGCTGAGCCACGACGGCGTCGATCTCGCGTACGACGAGTGCGTGGGCGTCACGTACGACGACGTGCGCGCCGACCCGGAGGCGGCGCTCGGCACGATCGTCGCCCGCTTCAAGGCCGTCGAGGCGCAGTGCGATGCCGTGATCGTGGTCGGCAGCGACTACACGGACGTCGGCAGCCCCGCCGAGCTCGCGTACAACGCGCGCATCGCCGCGAACCTCGGCACGCCCGTGCTGCTGGTGCTCGGCGGCCGTGCCCAGCAGGGACAGGCCGAGCAGCTCGGCACGACGACCGCGCGCACCGCCGACGAGGTCGCCCAGCTCGCCCGCCTGGCGCTTCCCGAGCTGCAGCGCGGCCGCGCCGAGCTCGCCGCGCTCGTCGTGAACCGCGCCGACCCGGACCGCCTCGCCCACATCACGTCCGAGGTCTCTTCCGCCGTCGGCTCCGACGTCCCCGTGTGGGCGCTCCCCGAGGACCGCATGCTCGTCGCCCCGTCGATGCAGGACATCCTGCGCGCGCTCGACGGCGCGCTGCTGAAGGGCGACGAGCAGCTGCTCACGCGCGAGGCGCTGGGTGTCGTGATCGCGGGCATGTCGATGGTCAACGTGCTGCCGCGCCTGACCGACGGCGCGGTGGTCGTGATCCCCGCCGACCGCACCGAGGTGCTCGTCGCGGCGCTGCTCGCGAACCAGTCGGGGACGTTCCCGAAGCTCACCGGCATCGTCCTGAACGGTCCCTTCCCCGTGCCCGAGGACGTGCTGCGTCTGATCGACGGGCTCGGATCGTCTCTGCCGATCGTGACGACGGATCTCGGCACGTATGAGACCGCCGTGCGCGTCATGGGCGCGCGCGGGCGCGCGTCCGGATCCGGTCGCCGGTTCGACACCGCCCTGGCGATGTTCGAGCAGCACGTCGACATCGCCGAGCTCACGCGCGTGCTGGGCGTTGCCCGGGCCACGGTCGTGACGCCGCTGATGTTCGAGTACGGGCTGATCGAGCGGGCCCGCGCCGACCGCCGCCACATCGTGCTGCCGGAGGGCGGCGACGACCGCGTCCTGAAGGCCGCTGCGTCGCTGCTGACGCGCGGGGTCGCCGAGCTGACGATCCTGGGCGAGCCCGACGCGATCCGCTCGCGCGCGACCGAGCTCGGCCTCGACCTCGCCGACGCGCACCTGGTCAGCCCGTTCGATCCGGAGCTCGTCGAGCGCTTCGCGACCGAGTACGCCCAGCTGCGCGCGCACAAGGGCGTCACGTACGAGAAGGCCGCGGACACCGTGACCGATGTGTCGTACTTCGGCACGATGATGGTCCACCTCGGGCTCGCCGACGGCATGGTGTCGGGGGCCGCGCACACGACGGCGCACACCATCCGGCCCGCGTTCGAGATCATCAAGACCAAGCCCGGGGTGTCCGTCGTCTCGAGCGTGTTCCTGATGGCCCTGCAGGATCGCGTGCTCGTCTACGGAGACTGCGCCGTGATCCCGGATCCCACGAGCGAGCAGCTCGCCGACATCGCCATCTCGTCGGCCGCGACCGCCGCGCAGTTCGGGGTCGAGCCGCGGGTGGCGATGCTGTCGTACTCGACGGGCGAGAGCGGATCGGGCGCGGACGTCGAGAAGGTGCGTCTCGCGACCCAGCTGGCGCGGGAGCGCGCGCCCGAGCTGCCGCTCGAGGGGCCCATCCAGTACGACGCGGCCGCGGACGCCGCGGTCGCGAAGGCCAAGCTGCCGCAGTCCGAGGTCGCCGGTCGCGCGACGGTGTTCGTCTTCCCCGACCTCAACACGGGCAACAACACCTACAAGGCCGTGCAGCGCTCGGCCGGAGCGGTCGCGATCGGTCCCGTGCTGCAGGGCCTGAACAAGCCGATCAACGACCTCTCGCGCGGTGCGCTCGTGGGCGACATCGTCAACACGGTCGCGATCACGGCGATCCAGGCCCAGCAGGAGTGAGCATGAGCATCGTCCTCGTCGTCAACAGCGGGTCGTCGTCGTTCAAGTACCAGCTGCTCGACATGGAGCACGAGCGCGTCCTCGCGTCGGGTCTGGTGGAGCGGATCGGCGAGACCGCGGGGCACGCCACGCACACCGTCCGGTTCCACGCCGAGCCCGGCCAGCCAGCCCCGGCCGTGCTCGAGGCGACGCACGAGATCGAGCGACCGATCCCGGACCACACGGCCGGCTTCGCCGTGATGCTCGAGGCGTTCGCCGAGCACGGGCCGTCGCTCGACGAGGCCCCGCCCGTCGCGGTGGGTCATCGCGTGGTGCACGGCGGCGCGCGGTTCTTCGAGGCGACGCTGATCGACCAGCTCGTCGAGATCAACATCGACGAGCTGTCGGTGCTCGCGCCGCTGCACAATCCGGGCGCGCTGCAGGGCATCCGCGCCGCCCGCAAGGCGTTCGCCGACATCCCGCACGTGGCGGTGTTCGACACGGCGTTCCACCAGACGCTCGCCCCTGCGGCCTACACCTACGCGATCGACCGCGAGCTCGCCGAGCGGCACCGCATCCGCCGCTACGGCTTCCACGGGACGAGCCACGCCTACGTCAGCGCGAAGGCCGCGGAGTTCCTCGGTCGCGACATCCGCGAGCTGAAGCAGTTGGTGTTCCACCTCGGCAACGGCGCGTCCGTGACCGCCGTGGACGGCGGCCGCTCGGTCGAGACCTCCATGGGGCTGACCCCGCTCGAGGGACTGGTGATGGGCACGCGATCGGGCGACCTGGATCCCGCCGTGCTGCTGCACCTCGCGCGCCGCGCGTCGATGTCGATCGACGACCTCGACCGGCTGCTCAACAAGGGCAGCGGCGTCCTCGGGATGGCCGGTGTGACAGACATGCGCGATCTCACGGCCCGGTGCGAGGCGGGGGACGAGGCGGCGCAGCTCGCGTTCGACGTCTACATCCATCGCCTGCGCGCCTACGCGGGCGCCTACATCGCCCAGCTCGGCGGGGTGGAGGTGATCTCGTTCACGGCCGGGGTCGGCGAGAACGCCGCGGCCGTGCGGGCGGGTGCCGTCGAGACGCTCGGCTTCGCCGGCGTCGAGCTCGATCCGGCACGCAACACGGCGCGCGAGCGCGGCACCCGCCGCATCTCGACCGACGCATCCCGCGTGGAGGTGCTCGTCGTGCCGACGAACGAGGAGCTCGAGATCGCCCGCCAGGCGCTGGCCGTCGCCGGTCCCGCGGTGGGAAGCGGGGACTGAGCCGTGCTGCCCCTGGATCTCGCGCGCCGCATCCGGGACGCCGGGGTGTTGTGGCAGCCGCAGCCGGGCGACCGCTTCACGATCGACCGCGACGAGGTCGCGGGCGAGGTGTTCTGGATCAGCCACCTCACGATCGACGTGCACGTGTTCCACCGGCAGCCGGTGCTCGGCTTCAACGGCACGACGGAGTGGGCGCTCGACTCGGTCGCCCTCGACACCGCGCTGTGGCTGCCGCGCGAGGATCAGCTGCGCGAGCTGCTCGGCGGGCGGTTCGTCGCCCTGGAGGCAGAGTCCGGCTGGGTGGTGCGCACGGCCGACGGGAAGTTCAGGCACGCCGATGTGGAGGCCGCGTACGCGCTCGCGCTGCTCGCATGGCTCGAGCGGCCGGTGCCGGACGCGTGACGGCGGCGGCGCAGGGATCCCGTCGGTCCCGCCCCTGAACGGCTGTGAGCACCCTCGACGCAATACCCGCGTAACGCCGCCGCGACTACGCTGGATCGCGTCCCGAGCGATCAGGAGCATCTGTGTCGAACCTGCCCGATCTGACCACGTACGACGCCGTGCTGTTCGACCTCGACGGGGTGATCACCCCGACCGCCGAGGTGCACATGCACGCGTGGCGGACGATGTTCGAGCAGCTGTTCGCCGACTGGGACATCACGCCGCCGTACAGCGACAGCGACTACTTCGACCACCTCGACGGCAAGAAGCGCTACGACGGCGTCGCCGCCCTGCTGCGCAGCCGCGACGTCGAGGTGCCGTGGGGCGACCCGTCGGACGCTCCCGAGGAGAACACCGTCTGCGGCATCGGCAACCGCAAGAACATCGTGTTCACGCGCGTGCTGCGCGAGGACGGCATCGCGGCCTACCCCGGCACGCTGCGGCTGCTCGACATCCTCGACGCGGCCGAGGTGCCCGCAGCCGTCGTGTCGAGCTCGAAGAACGCCGAGGACGTGCTCGCCGCGGCCGGCATCCGCGACCGCTTCGAGGTCGTGATGGACGGCGCGGTCGCCGAGCGCGAGCACCTTCCCTCCAAGCCCGCGCCGGACGTGTTCCTCGCCGCGGCGAGGATGGCGGGCGTCGAGCCGGCGCGTGCCGCCGCGATCGAGGATGCCATCTCGGGCGTCCAGTCCGCCGCCGCGGGCGCGTTCGCCCTCGTGGTCGGCGTCGACCGCGGTGCCGGCGCCGACGCGCTGCAGCAGGCCGGCGCGCACGTGGTCGTCTCCGATCTCGCGGAGTTCGCCGACGCGCACGACGCGCGTCCCTGATCCTGCTCGCGCACCCGAGCCGAGCACCCGAAGTCCCACCCGCACCCGTCTCCGATCCGAGCCCGAATACCCGAAGGATCCTGCCGATGATCGATCGCGAACGCTTCCCCGTCGACCCCTGGCGCTTCATCGAGACGCGCTACTCCGGCGAGGACGCGGGCGTGACCGAGACCATCTTCTCGCTCGGCAACGGCTACCTCGGCCTGCGCGGCAACCACCCCGAGGGGCGGCATGCCTACGAGCACGGCACGTTCATCAACGGCTTCCACGAGACGTGGCCGATCCGGCACGCGGAGCAGGCGTACGGCTTCGCGGAGGTCGGTCAGACGATCGTCAACGCCCCCGACGCCAAGGTCATGCGGGTGTACGTCGACGATGAGCCGCTCTCGCTCGACATCGCGGAGCTGCGCGAGTACGAGCGCGTGCTCGACATGCGCGAGGGCGTCTACCGACGGCGGCTGCTGTGGCGCACCCCGGCCGGGAAGGACGTGCTGATCGAGGACGAACGCATGGTGTCGTTCGACGAGCGCCACCTCGCCGTGATGCGGATGACCGTGACGGTGCTCGGCACGGACGCGCCCGTCACGATCAGCTCGCAGACCGTCAACCGGCAGGACGGCGAGAACGTCTACGGCGGAACGCCTTCGATGATCCGCGGCGCGACGTTCGATCCGCGCAAGACCGACAAGATCACCGAGCGCGTGCTCCAGCCGCAGGAGTTCTGGCAGGACGGCCTGCGCTCCGCGCTATCGTACAAGGTCACCGAGTCGGGGATGACGATCGCGGTCGTGAGCGACCACGAGATCCACACGGACAACGAGTACGACGTCCGCCTGCTCGTCGAGCCGGATATCGCCAAGCACGTGTTCCGGGTGCAGGCGAAGGCGGCCGTGCCCGTCACGATCACGAAGACCGTGGCGTACCACACGTCGCGCGGCGTGCCCTCGCGCGAGCTCGTCGACCGCTGCCGGCGCACGCTGGACCGCGTCGCGTCGATCGGCATCGACGAGGTCTACCGGCGTCAGCGCGCCTGGATGGCCGACTTCTGGAGCCGCGCCGACGTCCGGATCGCGGGCCAGGACAGCCTGCAGCAGGCGACCCGCTGGTGCCTGTTCCAGCTCGCGCAGGCGGCCGCCCGCGCGGACGGCTTCGGCGTCTCGGCGAAGGGCGTGACCGGTTCTGGCTATTCCGGTCACTACTTCTGGGACACCGAGATCTACGTGCTGCCGTTCCTGGCGTACACGAATCCGCTGTGGGCGCGGAACGCCATGCGGATGCGCACCCACATGCTGCCGGCGGCGCGGCGGCGTGCGGGTCAGCTGAACGAGGCCGGTGCGCTGTTCCCGTGGCGCACGATCAACGGCGAGGAGGCGTCGGCGTACTACGCGGCCGGCACCGCGCAGTACCACATCAACGCCGACATCGCGTATGCGATCGTGAAGTACGCCCGCGCCACGGACGACTTGGACTTCATCGAGCGCGAGGGCGCCGACGTCCTCGTCGAGACCGCGCGGCTGTGGGCGACGCTGGGCTTCTGGCGCTCGTACCAGGGCATCGAGTCGTTCCACATCCACGGCGTCACGGGGCCGGACGAGTACACGACGGTGGTGAACGACAACCTGTTCACCAACGTGATGGCCCGGTTCAACCTGCGCGCCGCGGCCCGCGCGGTGCGGGACATGGCCGAGCGCAATCCCGGCGCGTTCCGCCGGCTCGCCGACCGCGTGGCGCTGGATCCGTCCGAGCCCGAGACGTGGGAGCGCGCGGCCGACGCCATGCACATCCCGTACAGCGAGAACTTCGGCATCCACCCGCAGGACTCGCTGTTCCTCGAGCGCGAGGTGTGGGACCTCGAGCACACGCCGGAGGACCAGCGCCCGCTGCTGCTGCACTTCCACCCGCTCGTGATCTACCGCTTCCAGGTGCTGAAGCAGGCGGATGTCGTGCTCGCGCTGTTCCTGCAGGGCAACCACTTCACGGCCGAGGAGAAGCGTGCGGACTTCGACTACTACGACCCGCTGACCACGGGCGACTCGACGCTCTCGGCGGTCGTGCAGGCGATCCTGGCCGCCGAGGTCGGGTACCAGGACCTCGCGCACGAGTACTTCGAGGAGGCGCTGTTCGTCGATATCGGAGACCTGCACCACAACGCGGCCGACGGCGTGCACGTGGCGTCGGCCGGCGGCGTCTGGACCGCGCTGGTCTCCGGTTTCGGCGGCATGCGCGACTACATGGGCGAGCTGACCTTCGATCCGCGTCTGCCCGAGAGCTGGCCCGAGCTCGCCTACGCCCTGCAGTGGAAGGGCCGCACGCTCGACATCGTGCTGCGGCGCGACCACATGCGCGTGACGCTGCGCGCCGACGGGCCGGGAGGGTCCGTCGACCCGGTGCCGTTCGAGGTGCGCGGCAAGGCGTACATCGCGACGGCTGACGAGCCCACGATCGTGCCGCTCGCCGACCAGGGGCCGGTGCTGCCCGGGCGTCCGACCCTCACGCCGTTCTCCGAGATGCGCCGCGACGACGGCACGTCGCTCGAGCCCACGGTTCCCGCCCCGGTCACGTCGTCCATCCCCGTGATCACGGCGGGGATGCAGACGGTCACGGCCGCCGACGATGACTGAGCCGCTGATCAGGGCGTCCGAGCTCGCGGCGCGGCTCGGCGAGGTGACCCTGCTGGATGTGCGGTGGACGCTCGCGGATCCGGAGGGCGGGCGTCCCGCGTATCTCGCGGGCCACATCCCCGGCGCGGTGTTCGTGGACCTGCATCACGAGCTGGCGGACCCGTCGCGCCCCGCGACCGAGGGACGTCATCCGCTGCCGTCGGTCGAGGCGCTGCAGCGCTCGGCGCGCGCCTGGGGCGTCTTCACGGACAGGCCGGTCGTCGTCTACGACGCGACCTCCGGCATGGCGGCCGCGCGGGCGTGGTGGCTGCTGCGTCACGCCGGCGTGCGCGACGTGCGCGTGCTGGACGGCGGACTGCAGGCCTGGAAGGGCGAGCTCGAGACCGGACCCGTCGAGGCGGAGCCGGGAGACATCGAGCTGCACTACGGCGCGCTGCCGGTGCTGACCGTGGACGACGCGGCGGCGTTCCCGCGCGTGGGCACGCTCGTCGACGCCCGGGCGGGCGAGCGCTATCGCGGCGAGTCCGAGCCGATCGATCCGCGCGCCGGGCACATCCCCGGCGCGGTGTCGGCCCCCACGACCGACAACCTCGACGCGGGGGGCGGTTTCCTCGAGCCCGGCTCGATCCGCGCCCGCTTCGAGGACCTCGGCATCGACCTCCGGGCGCCCGTCGCGGTGTACTGCGGCTCGGGCGTGACGGCCGCGCACACGCTGCTCGCGCTCGCCGCGGCCGGTGTCGACGGCGCGCTCTACCCTGGCTCGTGGAGCCAGTGGTCGAACCTGGAGGGCCGCCCCGTCGCGACGGGCTCGGAGCCGTAGGCCGGATGTCAGCGGTGCACCGTAGGCTGTTCGGGTGACCACCGCCCTGTATCGCCGCTACCGGCCCGAGACCTTCGCGGAGATGATCGGGCAGTCGCAGGTCACCGAGCCGCTGATGACCGCGCTGCGGGGCGATCGCATCGGGCACGCGTACCTGTTCTCGGGTCCGCGCGGCTGCGGGAAGACCACCTCCGCACGCATCCTCGCGCGCTGCCTGAACTGCGCCGAGGGCCCGACCGACACCCCGTGCGGCACGTGCGACAGCTGCGTCGAGCTCTCCCGCGCGGGCGGCGGATCGCTCGACGTGGTCGAGATCGACGCGGCCAGCCACAACGGCGTCGACGACGCGCGCGACCTGCGCGAGCGCGCGGTGTTCGCCCCCGCGCGCGACCGGTTCAAGATCTTCATCCTCGACGAGGCGCACATGGTGACGCCGCAGGGCTTCAACGCGCTGCTGAAGCTCGTCGAGGAGCCTCCCGCGCACGTGAAGTTCATCTTCGCCACGACCGAGCCCGACAAGGTCATCGGCACGATCCGCTCGCGCACGCACCACTACCCGTTCCGCCTCGTGCCGCCCGCCGCGATGCTCGACTACGTCCAGTCGCTGTGCGACCAGGAGGGCGTGCAGGTCGAGTCGGGCGTGCTGCCGCTCGTTGTGCGCGCCGGCGGCGGATCCCCGCGAGACACGCTGTCGATCCTGGATCAGCTGATCGCCGGATCGGACGGATCCCGCGTCGCGTACGAGCGGGCGGTCGCCCTGCTGGGCTACACGCACGGCGAGCTGCTCGACGGCGTCGTCGACGCCTTCGCGTCGGGCGATGCCGCCGCCGCGTTCGCGTCCGTGGATCGCGTGGTGCAGACGGGTCAGGACCCGCGGCGCTTCGTCGACGACCTGCTCGAGCGTCTGCGCGACCTGATCGTGATCGCGGCGACCGGGCAGGGCGCGTCCGCCGTGCTGCGCGGCATGCCCGCCGACGAGCTCGAGCGGATGGGCGGCCAGGCGCAGCGCCTGGGGGCCGAGCGTCTGTCGAAGATCGCCGACATCGTCAGCGCCGCGCTGGATGCGATGACGGGCGCCACGTCGCCGCGCCTGCAGCTCGAGCTGATGATCGCCCGCGTGCTCGCGGGCGCCATCGCGCCCGACGCGGCCGCCGCTCCCGGTGCGGCACCCGTGCCGGCTGCCGCCGCGCCGTCCGTCGCCCCGACACCGGCGCCCGCGTCGCCGGCCGCAGCCGCGGCCCCCGCGCCCGCGGCCACGGCTCCGGCCGTTCCGGCTCCGGGTCCGGCCGTTCCGGCTCCGGCTCCGGCGGTTCCGGCGCCGCAGGCTCCCGCTCCGGAGAAGCCGGCCGCTCCGGAGAAGCCGGCCGCCGCGGAGGAGCCGGCGGCCGCCCCTGTCGTGCCCGCGTCGCAGGGCGATACTGTCCCCGCGGCCGGATGGGCGACCGTTGCTCCGGGCACGGCTCCCGCGACGTCGCCCGCCACGCCGGGTGCCTCGGCGCCGCAGCCCGCTGCGTCGCAGCCCGCCGAGCCTCCGGCCCCGGCCGGCCCGCTCACGCTCGACGCCATCACGGCCGCGTGGCAGACCGTGCTCGAGCGCCTCCAGGAGATCCGTCGCACGAGCTGGCTCGTGGTCGCCGGTGCGCGCGTGGCCGACGTGCGCCCGGACGACGTGCTCGTGCTCGGCTTCCCGAACGAGGGCGACCTCGAGAAGTTCAAGCACCGCACGCCGCAGGGCGGCGTGAGCGAGGATCTGCGCACCGCGATCCTGGCCGTGCTGGGCGTGCGCGTGAAGTACCTCGCGCACGTGGACGCAGGTGGACGCGAGGCCGGTCCGCGCGAGCAGGGCGGGCAGCGTCCCGCCGAGCCCGCGCCGTCCGACCCCGACCCAGCGCCGTCCTACGACGACGTCCCGCCCGAGCCGGATTATCCCGACGAGCCGTATCCGGGGGAGGACCCCTACGCCTCGCGTCCCGCGGCAGCGGCGGCGCGCCCCGCGCCTGCGCGCCCAGCGGCGGACCGTCCGGCGCCCGCCCGCACCGCGCAGGTCCGTCCCGCACCGCCGCGTCGCGACCCGGCGCCGGCCCCCGCGACGTACGCCGCGGCGCCCGTGACCGACTGGGCGGTCGCGACGATCCCGAACTCGGACGCGGCCCCCGCGCTCGCGGTCGACGACGACCCCGAGGAGGCCGCGGTGCCGGTCGCCGCGCGCGTCGCGACGCTCGAGCGCGAGGGCGACGTGATGCCGACCGACGTGCCCGTCGACGCGGACGAGACCGACGACGAGCCGCCGGCCGCACCCGAGGTGCCGCCGGTGATCCAGACTCCGACCGTGACCGTGCAGCGCCGCGTCGTGCAGACCGACGGCGTGCAGCGCTACGGAGAGGCCGTCGTCCGGCAGATCCTCGAGGCGCGCTTCGTGCGCGAAGAGCCCTACGAGCCGCCCACGCGGTTCCAGTGAGAAGGTCCATCTAGATGTACGACGGCATCGTCCAGGAGCTGATCGACGAGCTCGGCCGGCTCCCCGGCATCGGCCCGAAATCGGCGCAGCGCATCGCGTTCCACATCCTGCAGACCCCGACGTTCGACGTGTCGCGGCTGTCCGAGCTTTTGCGCGAGGTGCGCGAGCGCGTGAAGTTCTGCGAGATCTGCGGCAACGTCTCCGAGCAGGACACGTGCGCGATCTGCCGCGACCCCCGCCGCAACAACGCCCTGATCTGCGTGGTCGAGGACGCGAAGGACGTCGCGGCGATCGAGCGCACGCGCGAGTTCCGGGGGCTGTACCACGTGCTCGGCGGCGCGATCAGCCCGATCGCCGGCATCGGTCCCGACGACCTGCGCATCCAGCAGCTCATGTCGCGCCTCGCCGATGGCACGGTGCAGGAGGTCATCCTCGCCACGAACCCCAACCTCGAGGGCGAGGCGACGGCGACCTACCTCAGCCGCCTGCTCACGACGCTGCAGATCACGGTCTCGCGCCTCGCGTCGGGCCTTCCCGTGGGCGGCGACCTCGAGTACGCCGACGAGGTCACGCTCGGCCGCGCGTTCGAGGGACGCCGCGCGATCTGACGCCGGCGGCGTCGACGTCCGGCTCGGCCGCACTGCGACGCCGGAACGCCCCCGGCCCGCGCGATGTCCCCACCCCATGGCAGGATCGGCGCGTGCCATCCTCCCGGTTCTCCGCGCGCGGTTGGGTGCTCTTCGCGATCATGGCGGTCGTGTGGGGCATGCCCTACCTGTTCATCCGCGAGGCGGTCGAGACGTTCTCGCCCGCCGCGGTCGTCGCCATCCGCACGGGCGGCGCCGCGATCCTGCTGCTGCCGTTCGCGCTGAGACAGCGTGCCCTGCGGCCGGCGCTGCGGAAGTGGCCGTGGGTGCTCGCGTTCGCCGCGATCGAGATGGCGGGTCCGTTCGTGCTGCTGGCGCACGCCGAGCAGACCATCTCCTCGGGCCTCACGGGTCTGCTGGTGGCGACGGTGCCGCTCTTCGCGACCGTGATCGCGGTGGTGCGCGGCGACCGCACCGCCCTGCGCCCGATGCGCACGACCGGCCTCGCCCTCGGCTTCGCCGGCGTGGCGGTCGTCGCGCTCGGCAGTGCGGAAGGAGCGAGTGCGGATCTCGTGGCGATGGGCGAGGTGCTGCTCGTGGCGGTCCTGTATGCGATCGCGCCGTTCATCGTGGCGCGCAAGCTCCACGATGTGCCGTCGCTGGGCACGATCACGCTCGCGCTCGCCGTGGTCGGCCTCGGCTACACCCCCATCGCACTGCTCACGAGCCACGAGGCGCCCACCGCGAACAGCGTCGTGTCCATCGTGCTGCTGACGGTCGTCTGCACGGCTGTGGCCTTCATCGCGTTCTTCGCGCTCATCGCGGAGGTCGGACCCGTGCGCGCGCCGCTGTTCACGTACGTGAACCCCGTCGTCGCGATCGCGCTCGGCGTCCTCATCCTCGCCGAGCCGCTCAGCCCCGCGCTGCTCGTCGGCTTCCCGATCGTGATCGTCGGCTGCCTGCTGGCCGCGGGCGGCCTGCCGACCCGCGACAAGACGGATCCGGCCGTGCCGATCCTGTCGGAGCCGGATCCGATCGCGCCCGCTCGGCAGAAGCGCCACCGCTGAGCGGGCGAGCGGGTCAGAACGACCCGCCGCCGTCGCCGCCGCTCGCGCCGCCGCCGTCGAAGCCGCCGCCCCAGCCCCCGCCGCTGCCGCCGCCGTAATCCCCGCCGAACCCTCCGCCGGTCCCGGAATCGCCGCCCGAGCCGAAGTCGCCGCCGCCCTCGCCGCCGGAACCCGACCCGCCCCCGTCGTCCTTGCGCCCGTCCGTGCCGATCACGCCTGCCCCGGCGCCGGCCGCGAGACCCGCCGCGCCGTACAGCATCGGATTCGCGTCGCTGCCGTCGGCATCACGGCGGCGGCGATCCTGCCCCACGGATGCGTCGGCCTGACGTCCCCGCACGAGCCGGATGATCACCGTGACGATCGCCCCGACGATCACCAGACCGGCCACGAGACCGATGACCGGGGTCATGCTCTCAGGGATGTCCATGCGCCTGCCTCCTGCTCGTCGTTGCCGTCACAGTATCCGGCGCAAGCCGCCGTGTCACCAGGCGTTCTGCGTCCATCGCGCGCCGTCGTGGATGCATCCCGCGAAGCGCCCGCGGGCACGGGCGGGCGGGATGTCACATGGTCGGGAGGCGGTCCGACGCGTCCCTAAGATGTTCGGAGCAGGGCGGGAATCCGAGACGTCCTGGATCCCAGGAGTACCCAGTGGCACTGATCGTGCAGAAGTTCGGCGGCTCGTCCGTCGCCGACGCCGAGAGCATCAAGCGGGTCGCGAAGCGCATCGTCGACACGCGCCGCGCCGGCAACGACGTGGTCGTGGCCGTCAGCGCGATGGGCGACACCACCGATGAGCTGCTCGACCTCGCCGCGCAGGTTGCGCCCATCCCGGCGCCGCGCGAGCTCGACATGCTGCTCTCGAGCGGTGAGCGCATCTCGATGGCGCTGCTCGCGATGGCGATCCACTCGATGGGCTACGAGGCGCGGTCGTTCACCGGCAGCCAGGCCGGCATGCGGACAACGGCCGACCACGGCAGCGCGCGCATCATCGATGTGACCCCCACGCGCCTGCGGGCCGCGCTGGACGACGGGGCGATCGTGATCGTCGCGGGCTTCCAGGGCGTCAACCCGGACAACGACGACATCACCACGCTCGGCCGCGGCGGATCCGACACCACCGCGGTCGCCCTGGCCGCGGCCCTCGGGGCCGACGTGTGCGAGATCTACAGCGACGTCGACGGCATCTTCTCGGCCGACCCGCGCGTGATCCCGCGGGCCCGCAAGCTCGACACGGTCACGGCCGAGGAGATGCTCGAGCTCGCCGCCAACGGCGCGAAGGTGCTGTACATCCGCGCCGTCGAGTACGCCCGTCGTCACGGCGTGCTCATCCACGCCCGGTCCACGTTCTCCGCGAACGAGGGCACCTACGTCCTGGGGGAGGGCATGACCGACCCCCGCACCACCCACAAGGAGTCAGCGATGGCCGACGTCATCGGCATGGAGGAGCCCGTCGTCGCGGGCGTCGCGATTGATCAGAGCCAGGCGAAGATCACGGTCGTCGGGGTCCCCGACGTGCCCGGATCCGCGGCCGCGATCTTCTCGCTCGTGGCCAAGACGGGCGCGAACATCGACATGATCGTGCAGAACGTGCAGTCGGCGCAGCCGGGCCGCACCGACATCTCGTTCACCCTGCCCAAGCAGTCGGCGGTCGAGGTGCTGAAGGTCCTCACCGCCGAGCAGGAGACCATCGGCTACGAGAGCATCGTGCACGACGACCAGATCGGCAAGCTCTCGGTCGTGGGTGCGGGCATGCGCACGCACTCGGGTGTGTCGCTCACGCTGTTCGAGGCGCTGAGCGAGGCGGGCGTCAACATCGAGATGATCTCGACGTCCGAGATCCGGATCTCCGTGGTCCTGCGCGGCGACGAGCTCAACGAGGCCGCGCGCGCGGTGCACACGGCCTACGGCCTCGACAGCGAGATCGAGGCGACGGTCTACGCCGGCACCGGGCGCTGAGCCGTGATCGAGGCGCTCACGCTGCCCGTCACGCTCGCGGCCAGGGACGGCGAGTTCTCTGTCCGCGCGGCGGAGTCCGCGGATCTCGACGTGCTCGTCGCACTGATCGCGAACGACCCCGTCAGCGCGGCGCGCGGGGACACCGCGTCACCCGACGACCTCGACGCCTACGCGCGCGGGCTCGAGGCGGTCCAGGCCGACCCGCGCAACGTCCAGCTGGTCGCGGAGCGCGACGGAGTCGTGATCGGCACGCTGCAGCTCACGCTGATTCCCGGCATCTCGCGTCGCGGTGCCGCGCGGCTGCAGGTCGAGGCCGTCCGCGTGCGCGACGACCAGCGCTCGGCGGGCATCGGCCGCGCCCTGATGCGCTGGGTGGGCGATGTCGCGCCGACGCTGGGCGCGCGGCTGGTCCAGCTCACGTCGGACGCGCAGCGCGTCGACGCCCACCGCTTCTACGAGCGACTCGGCTACGAGGCCTCGCACGTCGGGTACAAGCTGCATGTCTGAGATCCGGATCCGTCCCGTCACGATCGAGGACCGGCCCGCCTGGGCGGAGCTGTTCCGCGGCTACCGCGACTTCTACGCGCTGGACCCGGACGATGCCGTCGTCGACACCGTATGGGGCTGGCTGATGGACGACGCCCACGAGCTGCAGGGCCTCGTGGCGCAACGGGACGGCGCCCACGTCGCCATCGCGCACTGGCGCCGCTTCGCGCGCCCGTCGCGCGGCGGCACCGCGATCTTCCTCGACGACCTGTTCACGGCGCCGGACGCACGCGGCGGCGGCATCGGCCGCGCGCTGATCGCGCACCTGCAGCGGATGGCCAAGGCGGAGGGCCTGCTCGAGGTCCGGTGGATCACGAGCGAGACGAACACCGACGCGCAGCGCCTCTACGCGCGCGTGGCCGACCGGGCCCCGTTCCTGACGTACGTCGCGCCGCCGCTTCCGTGACGGGTCGAGACGGCAGACCTCCCCGGAGCGGACGATCACCGCGCGGATCCTGCCACGGGGCGTCATCCCGGTCCGAGCGCCACCGGCCCCGCCGGTAGAATCGACCAACCCCACCCGCAGCACCCCGAGGATCCGCCATGACCCGCATCTCCGAATCAGGACTCTCCCTCGCCGTCGTCGGCGCCACCGGCCAGGTCGGCACCGTCATGCGCGAGATCCTCGCGGAGCGCGCCTTCCCGATCCGCGAGCTGCGCCTGTTCGCGACCGCCCGTTCGGCGGGGACCACGATCGAGTTCCAGGGCGTCGACGTGCCGGTGGAGGACGTCGCCACGGCCGACCCGGCGGGCACCGACATCGCCCTGTTCTCCGCCGGCGCGACCGGCAGTCGCGCGCACGCGCCCCGCTTCGCGGAGGCCGGCGCGGTCGTGATCGACAACTCCAGCGCGTGGCGCATGGACCCCGAGGTGCCGCTCGTCGTGAGCGAGGTCAACCCGCACGCGATCGGCCAGGCGGTCAAGGGCATCATCGCCAACCCCAACTGCACGACCATGGCGGCGATGCCGGTGCTCAAGGTGCTCGACGCGGAGGCCGGACTCGAGCGACTCACGGTCAGCACCTACCAGGCCGTCTCCGGCTCCGGGCTGGCCGGCGCGAACGAGCTGCTCGGCCAGGTCGAGGCGGTGCTACGGCAGGACGACGTGCTCGGGCTCGTGCACGACGGCTCCGCGGTCGAGTTCCCCGCGCCGGAGAAGTACGTCGAGCCGATCGCGTTCGGCGTGATCCCGTTCGCCGGGAACCTCGTCGACGACGGGCTGAACGAGACGGACGAGGAGAAGAAGCTCCGCAACGAGAGCCGCAAGATCCTCGAGCTGCCCGCGCTGCGCGTCTCGGGCACGTGCGTGCGCGTGCCGGTGTTCACGGGTCACTCGCTGTCGATCAACGCCGAGTTCGCGCGGGACATCACGCCCGAGCGGGCGCGTGAGCTGCTGGCCGACGCGCCGGGCGTCGCGCTCGACGAGGTACCCACGCCGCTCAAGGCCGCCGGCAAGGACCCGAGCTTCGTCGGCCGGATCCGCCCCGACCTCGCCGCGCCGGAGGGCAAGGGCCTCGCGCTGTTCATCTCGAACGACAACCTGCGCAAGGGCGCGGCGCTTAACGCCGTGCAGATCGCCGAGCTCGTCGCCGCGGATCTCTCGGCTCGCGCCACGGTCTGATCCGCGACGCGGACCGATCCGCACCCGCTGTCCCATCCGGGTTCCGGTCGAGCCGCTTTCCAGGGCCGCAAGAACGCCTGTTCTTGCGGACCTGAGACGACGCGCGTGGTCCGGGGACCGGATGCACGCGCCTAGACTTGTCGGGTGAGCGAAACCGTCGACGTCGTGCTCATCGGTGGCGGAATCATGAGCGCCACCCTGGGCACGCTTCTCAAAGAACTGCAGCCCGACTGGAAGATCGTCGCCTTCGAGCGGCAGGGCGAGGTCGCACAGGAGAGCTCCAACGCGTGGAACAACGCGGGCACCGGCCACGCCGCGCTCTGCGAGCTCAACTACATGCCCGACGCGGACGACCCCTCCAAGGCCATCCAGATCAACGAGCAGTTCCAGCAGAGCCGCCAGCTGTGGACCGCGCTGGTCGCGAAGGGCGTGCTCGACGAGCCGAGCACGTTCATCAACGCGACCCCGCACATGACGTTCGTGCGCGGCGAGAAGGACGTGGCGTACCTGAAGCGCCGCTACGAGACGCTGAAGCAGCAGCCGCTGTTCGCCGGCATCGAGTACTCCGAGGACTCGCGCGTCATCAACCAGTGGGCGCCCCTGCTGATGCAGAAGCGCCGCAAGAGCGACGAGCCGTTCGCGGCGACGCGCACGCCGTCGGGCACCGACGTCGACTTCGGCGCGCTCACCCACCAGCTGTTCGACCACCTCACCGCGAACGACGCCGAGCTGCGCCTCAACCACGAGGTGAAGAAGCTCAAGCGCCAGAAGGACGGCACCTGGCTGGTCAAGTACCGCAACCGCGTGGGCAGGACCCCGGGCGAGCTGCGCGCGCGCTTCGTGTTCGTCGGCGCGGGCGGCTGGGCCATCAAGCTGCTGCAGGCCTCCGGCATGAAGGAGATCCGCGGCTACGGCGTCTTCCCGATCGGCGGCCAGTTCCTCAAGACCACCAACCCCGAGCTCGTCGCCCAGCACCGCGCGAAGGTCTATTCGCAGGCCGCCGTGGGTGCACCGCCCATGTCTGTGCCGCACCTCGACGCCCGTATGGTCGACGGCGAGGGATCGCTCATGTTCGGCCCGTTCGCGACCTTCAGCCCGAAGTTCCTGAAGGACGGCTCGCTGCTGGACATCGTCACGCAGGTGCGCCCGCACAACCTCGGCTCGATGCTGAAGGTCGGGGCGACCAACCTGGATCTCGTGAAGTACCTCCTGAGCGAGCTGCTGAAGGATCGCGAGCGCAAGCTCGACAGCCTGCGCGAGTTCATGCCGACCGCGAAGGACGAGGACTGGGAGCTGATCCAGGCCGGTCAGCGCGCTCAGGTGATGAAGGACGGCAAGCTGCAGTTCGGCACGGAGGTCGTGGCCTCCGCCGACGGATCCATCGCGGGCCTGCTCGGCGCCTCCCCGGGGGCATCGACGGCCGCGACGATCATGCTCAACGTGCTGAAGAACTGCTTCGCCGACCGGCTCGACGAGTGGGAGCCGAAGCTGCGCGAGCTCATCCCGACGTACGGCGACTTCCTCAACGACGAGCCCGCGCGGGCCGAGGAGTCGACGCAGGCGACGGCCGAGGCGCTGCTGCTCACGGCGTGACCGCGTGGCGGTGATCACGGTCGCGGCGATCGCGTTCGTGCGCGACGACGGGCGCGTGCTGACCGTCCGCAAGCGCGGCACGTCGCGCTGGATGCTGCCGGGCGGAAAGCCCGAGCCGGGAGAGCAGCCGGTCGACACGGCCGTCCGCGAGGTGCATGAGGAGCTCGGCATCCGGATCGCCCCGGAGGAGCTCGAGCTGCTCGGCGCGTTCGACTCGCACGCGGCCAACGAGGCCGGCCACGCCCTGCGCGCGACGGTCTTCGTCTCGCGCAGCGCGGTCGAGCCGGTCGTCCAGGCCGAGATCGACGGGCTGCGCTGGTCGGATCCCGACTCGCCGGATGACGCGGAGGCGCCGCTGAACCGCGACGTCGTGTTCCCGCTGCTTCGCTCGCACCGTGGACTCCCGCGCCGCGGATCCGTGCGCTGATCATCCGGATCCCCCTGCCCGGTGCGGGCGGGCGCTCGTATGCTGGCAGGAGACCATCCCCCGGAGCACGCACATGAGCGCACCCGAACGGCAGCCGCGTCAGATCGACGCGCGCCGCGTCGTGTTCGAGTTCGACCAGGCCGTCGACCGGATCGGTGAGGAGGCCTCCTTCCAGGCACTCGGCCCGCATCGCCAGGCCGCCCGCTACCTCGCCGAGGCGCACCGCATGCTGGACGACGTGCGCGCCGTGATGCACCGCATCGACGCCGGCTCGCACGACCCCATGCTGCGCCCGAGCGCGCAACGGCGGATGCATGCGGTCGCCGTCGAGATCGCCAGAGCGGGCATGAAGGACGCCGAACGCGTGAAGGTCACGGCGCAGCGGCTGACGAGTCAGATCGTCGCCCCCGACGCGATCCGCGCCGGCAGCATGAAGGGCGTGATCGTCGGGCCGCTGCGGGACGGCGCGACGAAGATCACGGCGTGGAGCGTCGAGAAGTGGACGGGATCGCCCGTCGTGGCCGCGCAGCTTCCCAGCACGACGGTCGCGACCACGTCGACGACGAAGGCCGAGCGGATCGCGCGGCACGGTCAGGTGCCCGCGCGCCGGATGAGCGCCACGTCCGTGCGCACCTGGCGGCGGGTGGGGCTCGCGTCCGCCGTCACCACGGGCGGCGCCCTCGCGGCCTACGGCGGCTGGACGCTCCTGGCCCAGCTGTTCTTCTAGGCTGGGAAGCGTGGCCAAACTGTACTTCCGCTACGGCGCGATGAACTCCGGGAAGTCGACGGCGTTGCTGCAGGCGGCCTACAACTACGAGGAGCGCGGGCAGCGGGTGCTGCTCGCCAAGCCCGCGATCGACACCAAGGGCGCCGACCAGATCGAGTCGCGCCTCGGGGTGACGCGCACGGTCGACTTCCTGATCGGCCCGGACGACTCGGCGCGCGAGTTGTTCCTCGCGCAGCGCGAGCGCGTGCGCACGGACGAGGCGCTCATTCCGGGCGAGGGGACGCGCGACGTCGCGTGCCTGCTCGTCGACGAGGCGCAGTTCCTGACGGCTCCGCAGGTCGACGACCTGTTCCGCATCACGGTCGAGGACGGCATTCCCGTCATGGCATACGGCATCCGCACGGACTTCCGCACGGAGGCCTTCCCTGGTTCGCGCCGCCTCCTGGAGATCGCGCACTCGCTCGAGGAGCTCAAGACAATCTGCCGCTGCGGCCGCAAGGCGCTCTTCAACGGCCGCGTGATCGGCGGTCGGTTCGTGTTCGACGGCGACCAGGTCGCGATCGACGCCGCCACGGCCGCCGTGCGCGACGAGCACTTCGTGACGTACGAGTCGCTGTGCGGCACGTGCTATCTCGAGGAGTCGGGCGGCGTCCTCGCCCCGCGTTGACCTGTCGCGCCGACCGCCGCGGCGTCACGCGAGGTGAGCGGGTCCGTTCTGGAAGGATGAACGCATGAAGGTTCTCCTCGCCGGCGGTGCCGGATACATCGGTGCGCACACGGCCGTCGCCCTGCTCGATGCCGGGCACGAGGTCGTGCTGCTCGACAGCCTCGACAACACGAGCGCGCTCGTGGAGCAGCGGATCGCGCAGATCACCGGCAGGAGCGCGCCGCTCGTCGTCGGCGACGCGGCCGACGACGAGATCGTCGAGCGCGCGTTCGACGAGCACGGCCCCTTCGACGCGATCATCCACTTCGCCGCGCACAAGGCCGTGGGGGAGTCGACGCAGCGACCCCTGGACTACTACGCGAACAACCTCGACACGACGTTCGCGCTGCTCCGCGTCGGTCTTGCGCGCGGCATCCGCTCGTTCGTGTTCTCGAGCACCGGCACGGTGTACTCGGATCCGGCCGATCTGCCGTTCACGGAGGAGGCCACGCGCGACCTCGTGTCGCTGTCGAACCCGTACTCCAAGACGAAGCTGATGAACGAGGTCGTGCTGCAGGATGTGCAGCGCGTCAACCCCGACATCAACATCACGTCGCTGCGCTACTTCAACCCGGTGGGAGCACACGCGTCGGGCCTGATCGGCGAGGACCCGCAGGGCATCCCGAACAACCTCATGCCGTTCGTGGCACGCGTCGCGGTCGGGCGCCTCGAGAAGATCGCGGTGTTCGGCGACGACTACGACACGCCGGACGGCACGGGCCAGCGCGACTACATCCACGTCGTTGATCTCGCCGAGGGCCACGTCGCCGCGCTCGAGCACGCGCAGCCGGGCTTCGCGGTGTACAACCTCGGCACCGGGCAGCCCGTCAGCGTGCTCGAGCTGATCGCGTCGTTCGAGAAGGCGATCGGCCGCGAGCTGCCGAAGGAGGTCGCGCCGCGCCGCCCCGGCGACATGGCCGCGACGTACTGCGACCCCGCCAAGGCCGAGCGCGAGCTGGGCTGGAAGGCGCGCCTCACGATCGACGACATGACCCGGGACGTCTGGAACTGGCAGCAGCAGAACCCGGGCGGCTACGAGGGCTGACCCCGCAGGTGCCGTGATGAAGTCCCACGATGTCGTGCTGCGGTGGTTCACCGAGGAGCTGACGAGCGGCCGGCTGGGGGTCGGTGACCAGCTGCCGTCCGAACGGGCGCTCGCCGCGCAGCTCGGGCAGTCCCGGAACACGCTGCGGGAGGCGCTGCGGGTGCTCGAGGTGCTCGGCGCGATCGAGTCCGGCACGGGCTCGGGCCCGCGCGCGGGGACGTTCGTCACGGCCTCGCACGGCGAGGCGATCAGCACGGTGTTCCGGCTCCAGCTGGCGACGCGTCAGGTCACGCCGGAGGACGTCTTCAGGGTGCGTCTCGCGCTCGAGACGCAGGCGGCGGTGCAGTCGCGACCGGATCGCGGCGACTGGGACGCCGCGGCGGCGCTGCTGGACCGGATGGATGATCCGGAGCTTCCGGAGGCCGAGTTCCTCGGGCTGGATGCGCAGTTCCACGTGCTGTGCTCGCGCGCGGCCGACAACACGCTGCTGAGCGTGCTGATGGATGCGCTGCGCACCGTGATCGCCGATCACACACTCGAACGGGCCGCTGCGGTGAGCGACTGGCCGACGGTCGCCGCGCGCCTGCAGGACGAGCACCGGTCGGTGCTCGAGGCGCTGCGCCGGGGCAGGGGAGGCGCCGCCGCGGACCTGCTGGATCGGCACATCCGGGGCTACTACGGCCTGACGGCGGACGCCGCCCAGGTCTGATTCTCCGTCCCGGCGGCTTTGACGCCCGGGTTCCCGGAATGTAGGGTCTGTGTGGTCCGACCACATAGCTCGAAGGGGAGCGCCACACGCATGACCACCACCACAGCCGCTCCGCCGGTGCAGAAGCTCAACTGGAAGGTCCTCATCGGCAGCCTCTCGGGCAGCGTGATCGAGTGGTTCGACTTCCTCGTCTACGGCACCGTCGCCACGCTCGTGTTCAACCAGACGTTCTTCGTGACCGACGACGCCTTCCTGTCCTCGATGTTCTCGATGGCGTCGTTCGCGCTGACGTTCTTCTTCCGCCCCGTCGGCGGCATCGTGTTCGCGCACATCGGCGACCGCATCGGCCGCAAGAAGACGCTCTTCATCACGCTCACCCTGATGGGCGGCGGGACCGTCGCGATCGGCCTCACGCCCGACTACTCCGTGATCGGGATCTGGGCGCCGATCCTGCTCGTGCTGTTCCGCATCCTGCAGGGGATCGGCATCGGCGGCGAGTGGGGCGGCGCGCTGCTGCTGTCCTACGAGTACGCCCCGCGCAACCGCCGCGGCCTGTACGGAGCTGTGCCCCAGATGGGCATCTCGATCGGCCTCGCGCTCGCGTCCGGCGTGGTCGCCCTGCTCTCGCTCATGCCGCAGGACCAGTTCATGAGCTGGGGGTGGCGCATCCCGTTCGTCGCCAGCGTCGTGCTGCTCGCGATCGGCGTCTGGATCCGCTCCAGCCTCGATGAGACCCCCGACTTCAAGAAGGTGCAGAAGTCGGGCACCGTCGTGCGCCTGCCGATCGCCGAGGTGTTCCGCAAGCACTGGCGCGCCGTGCTGGTGTCGATCGGCGCCAAGGCCGCCGAGACCGGGCCGTTCTACATCTTCGGCACGTACGTGATCGCGTACGCCACGGGCCTGGGCGTCGAGAACAACGTCGTGCTGACGGCGGTGGCCGCCGCCGCGATCATCGCGACGATCTGGATGCCGATCCTCGGCCGCATCTCCGACACCATCCCGCGGGCGCTGCTGTACCGCACGGTCGCGATCGCCACGATCGTCTACGCGTTCCCGTACTACTGGATCCTGAACGTCGGCGAGGTCTGGGCCGTGTTCGTCGCGACCGCGATCGGCTTCGGCCTGCTGTGGGGGAGCGTGAACGCGATCCTCGGTACGCTGATCGCCGAGAGCTTCAGCCCCGAGATCCGCTACTCGGGTGCGACGCTCGGCTACCAGCTCGGCGCCGCGGTCTTCGGCGGCACCGCCCCGCTCATCGCCACGGCGCTGAAGGAGACGAGCGGGGGCGCCTGGTGGCCGATCTCCCTCTACGTCGCGCTCTGCGCGGCGCTGGGACTCGTCGCCTCGTTCTTCGTCACCCGCGTCGCACATCAGGAGGATTGAGGATGGTCAAGCGTCAGATCCCGAACCCGAAGGACATCTTCGAGTACGTCCAGTTCAAGAAGCCGTCGTTCGGCGGCAAGGCCCGCCGCCTACAGGACGCGCTGACGATCGCCGATCTGCGCCTGATCGCCAAGCGGCGCACGCCGCGCGCGGCGTTCGACTACACGGACGGCGCGGCGGAGGGCGAGCTGTCGATCCTGCGCGCGCGGCAGGCGTTCCAGGACATCGAGTTCCACCCGGACATCCTGCGCCCCGCCGAGGACGTCGACACCTCCACGGAGATCCTGGGCGGTCCGAGCGCGATGCCGTTCGGCATCGCGCCGACCGGCTTCACGCGGCTGATGCAGACCGAGGGCGAGACGGCCGGTGCGGGCGCGGCCGGAGCCGCCGGCATCCCGTTCACGCTGTCGACGCTCGGCACCACCTCGATCGAGGACGTCAAGGCCGCGAACCCGCATGGCCGCAACTGGTTCCAGCTGTACGTCATGCGCGATCGCGACATCTCGTACGGGCTCGTGAAGCGCGCCGCCGCCGCGGGCTTCGACACGCTGCAGTTCACGGTGGACACGCCCGTGGCGGGCAACCGCATGCGCGACTACCGCAACGGCTTCTCGATCCCGCCGCAGCTGACGCTGAAGACGGTGCTCGACACGCTGCCGCGGCCCTGGTGGTGGTTCGACTTCCTCACGACGCCCAAGCTCGAGTTCGCGTCGCTCGCGACCACGGGCGGCACGGTGGGCCAGCTGCTGAACTCGGCCATGGACCCGACGATCAGCTTCGACGACCTCGCGATCATCCGCGAGATGTGGCCGGGCAAGATCGTGATCAAGGGCGTGCAGAACGTGCCCGACGCCGTGAAGCTCATCGACATGGGCGTGGACGGGCTGATCCTGTCGAACCACGGCGGCCGCCAGCTCGACCGCGCCCCGATCCCGTTCCACCTGCTGCCGAAGGTCGTCAAGGAGGTCGGGAGCGACGCGACCGTCATGATCGACACCGGCATCATGAACGGCGCCGACATCGTCGCCTCCGTCGCACTGGGTGCGAAGTTCACGCTCATCGGCCGTGCCTATCTGTACGGCCTCATGGCGGGCGGGCGCGCGGGCGTCGACCGGACGATCGCGATCCTGCGCAGCGAGATCGAGCGCACCATGAAGCTGCTGGGCGTGCAGTCGCTCGCCGAGCTCGAGCCGCGCCACGTCACGCAGCTCACGCGGGTCGCGCCGGTGTCGGTGGCCTACGCCGACGCCGCGGAGGCGGCGCCGGCGCCGAAGGCCGTTCCGGTGCGCACCCCGCGCGCGAGCGCCGTCGCGAAGACCGATGCGCCGAAGCCCGCCGCGCAGAAGGCGAAGGCGCCGGCCAAGCCGCGCGCGAAGAGCGCCGCGGCGAAGACGGCCGAGCAGCCCGGCACGACGCCGCTGGACGCGGCCAAGGAGGCCTCGGACGGCGTCAAGGCCGCCGAGGAGACCATCGAGGGCTGAGCCGGCGATTCGCGGGAAAGCGCGCAGGATCGGATCCTGCGCGCTTTTCTCGTGCGCTGCGGCCGGTGCGTCAGGCGCGCGGGGGGAGAGAGGGCAGCAGCTCCTCGAGCTTGTCGGCCGTGTCCTGCCAGCCGCGGACGTCGATGCACTCGACCTGCCCCATCGCACGCACGGGATAGTCGTTGCCGTCGGGGTCGAGGCGGTCGCCGTAGAACAGCATGCCGTCGAGCGGCACACCCGTCTCCTCGGCGAGGCGGCGCATCCCGTACGCCTTGTCGATGCCCTTGCGGGTGATGTCGACCGACGTCGACCCGCCCGAACGCACCTCCAGATCCGGCAGCCGGGCGGCGACCGCGTCGCGCAGCTGCGACTTGCGCTCGCCGGTCGGGTCCCAGGCCTTCTTGGCATCGACGGGCGCGGCCTGGCCGAGCGCCGAGAACGTGATCTGCGACCCGCGGTCCTCGAGGATCGGGCCCCACGTCTGCGCCTCCCACAGCCCGAGGCGCTTGGCCTCCTCCTCCACCGCCGTGACCGCGCGCTGCTTCTCGTCGGCGGTGAGGTCCTGGGCGTAGAGCATGACGAGCTCGTCGCCCTCGAAGCGGAAGTACTGCGTGCCGCAGGTGGGCAGCAGATGGATGTGCGCGAGCGTCTCGGCGGGCGCGTGCGGCAGCCGGTCGACGACCTGGGCGCGGAACTGCGCGATCTGCCCGCCCGAGATGATCGCGACCTCGACGCGCTCCGCGAGCCGGATCAGCAGCTCGCCGATGCGGGGATCGATCGGGCTCTTCGACGGAGCGAGCGTGTCATCCAGATCGAACGACACCACACGGGGCGCAAAGGTCATGACGTCCAGCCTAAAGTGGCGCCCGGATCGCGACGTGCACGGGCGGCGGCTTGGGTCGCGGGGTACGCCGGGATCCCGGATCATCCGGCTCGGCTCGGTCCGGGATGCGGGCGTTCTCCGGAGATCCGGGGACTGATCCGGTGGCGGTTCGTTGCACCCGTTCGGATCGGGTAGACTTGCAGGGTTGCAAAACGGGGTGTGGCGCAGCTTGGTAGCGCGCGTCGTTCGGGACGACGAGGCCGCAGGTTCAAATCCTGTCACCCCGACGTCATGACAAGGGACCAGCCGAGAGGCCGGTCCCTTCGTCGTTCCGCGAGGTTGCGCGCGGCTGGCCCCTTCGTCGTTGCGCGAAGGAGTGTCAGGTGGTCGCGCGGCGCACCAGCTCGCGCAGCCGCGCGGCGCTCGCCTCGCTCCAGCCGGCGACGCCGAAGTGCGTCGCCCACATCTCGCCGTCGTCGAGGGTGGCGCGGTCCTCGAAGCCGATCGTCGAGTAGCGCGAGCCGAACTTGCTCGCGGGCTGCAAGAACACGACGATCTTCCCCTCGTCGTTCGCGAATCCGGGCATCCCGTAGTAGGTCTTAGGCACCAGGTGGGGTGCGCCCTCGGACACGACGGCGTAGAAGCCGTCCGCGATCTCGCGGTCCGTCCCCGACAGTTTGCCGATGGCTTCGCGGACCGCCTTCTCGCCCGCCTCGCGGGTCTTGCCGGCTTTCGCCTGCGCGCGCAGCTCCGCGGCTCGCTGCTTGACCGCGTCGCGCTCTTCCTTGCTCAGGGTCTCGGCCATGGTGATCCTCTCCTCTCCTCGCCGCCCGTTCAGGCGGTGAGTCCAGGCTAGGAGCGGCCGGAGCCGAGCGCTTCTCGATTCCTGACCGGACGATCCGACCGAGTCAGGCGCGCGGGGCGAGCGTGAGAAGCGAGACCTCCGGGCGGCAGGCGAACCGCACGGGCGCGTAGATCGAGTGGCCGAGACCGGCACTGACGTTCAGCGGCACGACGCGGCCACGGTGCGACCACATCGACAGGCCCCGGGCCTGGCGGAGCGGGATGTCGCAGTTCGCGACGAGCGCGCCGTAGAACGGCACCCGCACCTGGCCGCCATGCGTGTGACCCGCGAGCAGCATGTCGGCGCCGAGTGCCGTGAGACCGTCGAGCACCCGGCGATACGGGGCATGTGCGACGCCGAGCGTCACGGGAGCGCCCGGCAGGGTCGCGAGCGCGTCGTTCGCCGCCTCGAGGTCATCGAGGTCGTGGTGCGCGTCGCCGACGCCGAACAGCCGCACAAGGTTGTTCCGCACCGTGAGGGCAGCGGCGCCGTTGTCGACGCTGCTCCAGCCGAGCTCATCCGTCATGAACGCGTCCAGCGCGGCGGTGTCGAGGCGCACGGCCTTGGGGGCGGCGTCGGACGGACCCGAGAAGTACTTGAGCGGGTTGCGCGGCCCGGGCGCCCACATGTCGTTCGAGCCGTGCACGAAGACGCCCGGCACGCCGCGCAGCGGCGCCAGCGCCCGGCGCACGCCCTCGAGCCCGTCGGCGTGTCCCAGCGCGTCGCCCGTGCTGACGACGAGGTCGGGGCGCAGACCGACCAGCCCCGCGATCCAGCGCTGCTTGCGGCGCTGCCAGGGCGCCATGTGGATGTCGGAGATGTGCAGGATGCGGATCGGTGCGGAACCGGGCTCGAGCAGGCGCACCACGTGGCGGCGCACCGTGAACAGCTGGCGCTCGATGCCGACGCCCCAGACGACCGCGGCCGCGCCGGCCGCCGCGAAGGCGCCCAGCGCGGCCACGCCGCGAGTGACAGAACCCACTAGTCGTCGTCGCCCGAGCACTTGGCGGCTTCGTAGTTCACCGACACGGTCGTGCCCTGCGGTGCGACCTCGCCGCCGCCCGGATTCGTGCCCGTGACGCGGCCTGCGCCGGCGCCCTTCTTCTGCTCACACTCGCCCCGCTCGGCATCGAAGCCCGCGCCGGAGATCGCCCGCATCGCGTCCGAGAGGGACGAGCCCTGCACGTCGGGCACCGTACCGCCCTTGCCGTTGCTCGGGCGGATCGTCACGGTGGTTCCGGCGGCAACGCGGCCGGCGCCCGGGTCCTGCGACTCGATCAGACCCTCGGCCTGCGTGCCGGCGACGGGCTCCCCGACGACCGGGTTGAAGCCGGCGTTCCACAGCGTGTTCTTCGCCTGGTCGACCGTCTGGCCGACCACGCTCGGAAGGTCCGCCATGATCAGACGCGACAGGTTCGGATCGGCCGGCGGGAACTGCCCGCCGGGGTAGACGGCGTTCGCGGCTCCCTGCACAGCACTCGAGATGCGGTAGCGGAGATTGGACACGACATCGGCGGGCGCATACGTCTGGAACAGGTTCGCGTGCCCGCTCACGTTGCCCACCCACACGAAGGTCGACGCCTTGGTCGAGGTCTGCACCATCGACGTCTGCTCCCTCTCATGCGTGCCGGTCTTGCCGATGACCGGGACGGCGTCGTAGGCCTTCGCGGGCGCACCCGTGCCGCCGTTCATCACGGAAGCCAGCGCGGCGGCCGCGGTAGCCGCGACCTCGGGCGCGAGCTTCTGCTCGCACGTGGTCTCGGGCAGCGGCTGCTCCTCGCCTTCGGCGTTGGTGATCTTCTCGATCGCCTTCGGCTCGCACTGGATGCCGTTGTTGGCGATCGTCGCGTACACCGATGCCATCGTCATCGGCGCGACGTTGAACGAGCCGAGGATGTCGAACGGAACCGGCGTGCGCTCGATGTTCGGCTCCTTGTCGGTGACGAGGTACTTGCCGTCACCCGTCTGGACGTCGAGGCGATCGGCGACGCGCATGATGTCGCACAGGTTCAGCCGCGATGCCATCGCGAGGTAGCCGGAGTTCAGCGAGTCGCGCGTGAAGTTCGTGATCGATCCCGTGTAGCCGCCGACGTTGTTGAAGTTCTGGATTTTCGACGTCTGGGGGATCGGGGCGCCGTCGCAGTTGAAGCCCTCGAACGACGTGCGATTCACGCCGTTGAGCCGTTCGTTGATCGAGTGGCCCTTCTCCAGCCAGTCGAGCAGCGTGAACACCTTGAACGTCGAGCCGACGGAGAAGCCCCGCGAGCTGCCGTGGTCCTGATCCGCCGCATACACCTGCGCCGAATACCCGCTTCCGGGCTTGGCGACATCCGGATCCTCGCTGAACGTCGTGTTCTGCGCCATCGCCCGGATCTTGCCCGTGTCTGCCTCAAGCGTGACGGCGGTCGCGCCGAAGTCCATGCCGGGCAGGGTCGCGGGCGCGTAGTCGCGCATCGCCTGCTCCGCCGGCAGCTGCACCTTGAGGTCGAGCGTCGTGTAGACGTTCAGGCCGCCGCGGCGCAGCGCCTCGGGCCCGTAGTTCGGATCGGACTCGATGACGGTCTTGACGTACTGGCAGAAGTAGGCGGATCCGCCGGCGGCGGTGCAGCCCTTCTCGCGCGGGTGGATGCTCGGCTCGATCGGCGCAGCGTGGGCCTCCGTGTACTCGGCCTCCGTGATCTTGCCGTCCTCGTAGAGGCGCGTCAGCACGTAGTTGCGGCGGTCCTTCGTCGCCGCGTAGCCGTTCGCCTCGCCGTTGACCTCGTTGTCGGGCTGGTCGATGCGGTAGTAGTTGGGGTTCTGCACGATGCCGGCGAGCGTCGCCGCCTGCACGATGGTCAGATCCTTCGCCGAGACGCCGAAGTAGTACTGCGCGGCGGCCTCGATGCCGTACGTGACACCGCCGAAGTTGGCGATGTTCAGGTAGCCGAGCAGGATGTCGTTCTTCGAGTACTCCTTCTCGATGGCGATCGCGTAGCGCATCTCCTGGAGCTTGCGCTCGTAGCCCTCGGCGCCGTCGGCGGTGGTGTACTTCGTCCAGCAGGCGAGGAGGGTCTCCTGGTCGGGCGAGTCCTTCTCGCACTCCTGGATCAGCACGTTCTTGACGTACTGCTGGCTGATGGACGAACCGCCCTGGGTGTCGCCGCCGCCGGCGTTGTTGACGAGGGCGCGCGCGGTTCCGATCAGGTCGACGCCGCCGTGCTCGTAGTAGCGCGGATCCTCACTCGAGAGGATCGAGTCGTACATGACCTGCGGGACCTCGTCCCACGACACCGGCGTGCGGTTCTGGTCGTAGAACGACGCGAGCTCGTACGGCTCGTCGCTGTTGGGGTCGTCGACGTAGATCGTGGTCGGCAGCATGGGCTGGTCGACCTCGAGGTAGCTCGGGAGCTTGTCGAACAGCGTGATCGCGCTCGACGCGGCGTAGCCCGACACGGCGATGGCCGGGGTGACCGTGGCGGTGACGAGAACGCCCGCGACCGCGCTCAGGCCGACGAGGCCGAGCACGCCGCCGAGCACACCGCTGGCCGTCCTTTTTCCTAGAGGCATAGGGTGATCGTAAGCCGTCACCCTGAGCGATTTCCGGATCCCGGGCGCGTCGTGGCGGCCGCACATCCGTCTCCCGGCGCGTTCGCCGCCGGCATCCGCACCCGGAAGGACGCTCCATGACCACGTGGGAGTACCTCACCACGCCCCTGCTGATCCACAACACGGCCGCCATCCTGAACAACTGGGGAAAGCAGGGCTGGGAGCTCGTGCAGGTCGTGCCGAACAACGAGGGCGGGCTCGTCGCCTACCTGAAGCGCCCCGTCGGCGGCGGCGCCGCCAACGCGGGTCTCGGCCACGCGGCTGAGGCGGCGCGGCAGTTCGAGGGCGAGCAGTGACGGTCGCCGCCCGGCTGGCGGAGCTCGGCATCGAGCTGCCGCCGGTCGTTCCGCCCGTCGCGGCGTACATCCCGGCGAGGGCGCACGGCGACGTGGTGCAGACCTCGGGTCAGCTGCCGATGGTGGCGGGCGAGCTGCCCGCGACCGGCAAGGTCGGCGCGGAGGTCACGGCGGACGACGCGAAGGGCCTCGCGCGCCAGTGCGCGCTGAACGCGCTCGCCGCGGCCGCGGACGCCGTGGGCGGCGTGGACCGGATCACGGGCGTGCTGAAGGTCACGGGCTTCGTCGCATCCGTCCCCTCGTTCACGGGTCAGCCCGGCGTCGTCAACGGCGCGAGCGAGGTGCTGGGGGAGATCTTCGGCGACGCCGGCCGTCACACGCGCTCGGCCGTGGGCGTGCCCGTCCTGCCGCTTGATGCGCCGGTCGAGGTCGAGGTCGCGTTCCTCTTCGAGTAGCCCTCTCTCGACTCGCTTCACTCGCTCAACCACCGGACCGAGAAAGGGAGGGCGCCGTCCGCGAGTCGGACGGCGCCCTCCCTTTCCGTGTCAGCGCACCTGGGCGGAGATGACGCTCATGACCGCCGTGTCCGCGAGGGTGGTGGTGTCGCCCACCTCGCGTCCCTCGGCGACGTCGCGCAGCAGGCGCCGCATGATCTTGCCCGAGCGGGTCTTGGGCAGCTCGCCCACGATGTAGATGTCGCGCGGACGGGCGATCGCGCCGATCTGCTCGGCGACCCACTGGCGCAGCTGCTGCGCGAGGCCCTCGGGGCTGTGCTCGCGCAGGTAGCTCTCCTTGAGGATCACGAACGCCACGACTGCCTGGCCGGTGGTCTCGTCCGACGCCCCGACCACGGCCGCCTCGGCGGTGGCCTCGTGGGCCACGATCGACGACTCGATCTCGGCGGTGGAGAGGCGATGGCCCGAGACGTTCATGACGTCGTCGACCCGGCCCAGCAGCCAGATGTCGCCGTCCTCGTCGAGGCGCGCGCCGTCGCCCGCGAAGTAGTAGCCCTTGTCCTCGAACTTCTCCCAGTACGTCTCCTTGAAGCGCTCGGGGTCGCCCCAGATGCCGCGCAGCATGCTGGGCCAGGGCTCGGTGATCACGAGCAGGCCGCCCGCGTCGTTGCCGACGGGCTCGCCTCCCTCGGTCACGACGTCGATCGAGATGCCGGGAAGCGCGACCTGCGCCGAACCCGGCTTCGTCTCCGTCACGCCCGGGAGGGCGGAGACCATGATCGCGCCCGTCTCGGTCTGCCACCAGGTGTCGACGACGGGGGTCTTGCCCGCGCCGATGATCTCGCGGTACCAGACCCACGCCTCGGGGTTGATGGGCTCGCCGACCGAGCCCAGCACGCGCAGCGACGACAGGTCGCGCGCCTGCGGGATCTGCCGTCCCTGCTTCATGAATCCGCGGATCGCCGTGGGCGCGGTGTAGAAGATCGTCACGCCGTACTTCTGGATCACGTCCCACCAGCGGCCCGGCTCGGGGTGATCCGGCGTCCCCTCGTAGAGCACCTGCGTCGCGCCGTTCGCGAGCGGGCCGTACACGACGTACGAGTGCCCGGTGATCCATCCGATGTCCGCCGTGCACCAGTACACGTCGGTCTCGGGGTGCAGATCGAACACGTTGCGGTGCGTGAACGCGGTCTGGGTGAGGTAGCCGCCAGACGTGTGCAGGATGCCCTTGGGCTTCCCGGTCGTGCCCGACGTGTACAGGATGAACAGCGGGTTCTCGGCCTCGAACGCCTGCGCCTCGTGGTCGGCGGAGGCCTGCGGCACGACGTCGTGGTACCAGACGTCGCGGCCGGGGGTCCACTCGACGTCGTTCTCCCCGCGCTTGACGACGAGCACGTGCTCGACGGTCTCCTGCTCGCCCTGGCCGTTGCGGTCGGCCAGCGCCTGGTCGACGGCCGGCTTGAGCGGTGAGACCTTGCCCTTGCGCCAGCCGCCGTCCGCCGTGATGACGAGCTTGGCGCCCGCGTCGTCGATGCGCGCACGCAGGCTGTCGGCGCTGAAGCCGCCGAAGACGACGGAGTGGATCGCCCCGAGCCGCGCGACCGCGAGCATCGACGCGACGGCCTCGGGGATCATCGGGAGGTAGATCGCGACGCGGTCGCCCTTGCCGACGCCGAGGTCGCTCAGCGCGTTCGCGAGGCGCTTGACCTCGTCGGTCAGCTCGGCGTACGTGATGCGGCGCTCGTCGCCGGGCTCGCCCTCCCACAGCAGCGCAACCCGGTCGCCGTTGCCGGCCTCCACGTGGCGGTCGAGGCAGTTGTACGCGACGTTCAGCTCGCCGTCGGGAAACCACTGCGCGAACGGCGGGTTCGACCAGTCGAGCACCTGCGTGAAGGGCTTGTGCCAGTGCAGCAGCGCGCGCGACTGCTCGGCCCAGAAGCCCTCGCGGTCGCTGTCGGCCCGCTCGTAGAGGTCGGCGCCGGCGATCGCGCTCGCTGCGAACTCGGGAGAGGGCGCGAAGCGCCGGGTCTCGCTGAGCAGGTGGTCGATGGTGTTCTCGGCGCTCATCTGGCTGTGCGCTCCTTTGCGACGTGACGATCCGTGTGCTCCGCCGCGTCCCTGCGGCGGTCTGGAAGCCGGTCAGGCCGGCCCCGTGCGGGAAGTGCCCGCGTTCCGAACGTACGCCGGGTGCGCGGGGCCTGATACCGACGAAAGGGAGTAGCGGTCGTCCACAGGGCTTCCTGCGCACGGCTTGTGCGCGGTTCGCCCCGGATGCCGCCTCCGCGTGGCCGGGGATTCCTAGCGTCGGAGCATGGCCGAACCGTTCGTCGTGCAGCCCCGCGCCCGGGGCGAGGCGGATGTTGTGCGGTCCGCGGACGACGGGCTCTCCCCCGCGGGGCCGCTGGGTGCGCTCACGCCGTACCTGGCGGATGCGGCGGTGACCGACGTGTTCGTGAACGGCGCCACCGGGCTGTTCGTCGACCGCGGCGACGGCCCGCGCTCCGATCCGTCGTGGCGCGCGTCCGAGCGCGAGGTGCGTGAGCTCGCCACGGCGCTCATCGCGCGCGGCGGGCGCCACATCGACGATGCGACGCCGTGCGTCGACGTGCGGCTGCAGGACGGCATCCGGGTGCATGCCGTGCTGCCGCCGGTCGCGACGAGCGGCACCGCGCTGTCCATCCGCATCCCCCGTCTGCGCGGCGTCGACCTCGATGCGCTGTGCCGCGGCGGATCCTTCGGCGAGGACGCGCGTCGCTGGCTGGTGCGGATCGTGCACGATCGGGCGAACCTGCTGATCAGCGGGGCCGCCGGCACCGGCAAGACGACCCTGCTCGGCGCGCTGCTGGCGCACGCTCCGGCGCACGAGCGGATCGTCACGATCGAGGACGTCGCCGAGCTGCGCATCGCGCATCCGCATCACGTGTCGCTCGAGGCGCGGCAGGCGAACCTCGAGGGCGCCGGCGCGATCGATCTCGCGCGGCTCGTACGCGAGTCGCTGCGCATGCGACCCGACCGGATCGTCGTGGGCGAGTGCCGCGGCAGGGAGGTGCGCGAGCTGCTCACGGCGCTCAACACCGGGCACGACGGCGGGGCGGGCACGCTGCACGCGAGCGGGCTCGCCGAGGTGCCGGCCCGGCTCGAGGCGCTCGGGGCGTTGGCGGGCATGGGCGACCACGCCGTCGCGCGCCAGGTGTGCAGCGCGATCGGGTACGTGCTGCACCTCGAGCGGCGACCCGACGGATCGCGTCGGCTGGCGAGCGTGGGCAGGTTCACCGAGGCGGGCGGACGGCTGGGCATTGAGCCCGTCGCGCCCTGGGAGGACGCGACATGAGCATGCCGGCGGGCGGATCGGTGCGCGGATCAGCGCGTGGATCGGCGCGGAGAGCGCGCACGGAGAGGAAGGATCCGAGGCGATCCTCTTCGGGAAGCGGGATCTCCTCGCGGAGACCCTCGCGAGGCCCGTCGCGAGGCCGGGCGCGAGCGGGCGACGAGGCGGCCGCGATCGCCGGACGCGTGCTCAAGCTGGCGGTGCTGCTGCAGGCGGGCGCGAGTCCCGACGCCGCGTGGCGGCACCTCGCGGGCACGGGCGACGCCGATGCCGAGCGGATCGCCCGTCGCGCGTCGGCGGGCACTCCGCTCTCCGAGGCGATCGAGGAAGAGGCACGCCGCCGCGGCGGCGAGCCGTGGCGGGACGTCGCCGCCGCGTGGGAGATCGCCACGGCCGTCGGCGCACCGCTCGCCGACTGCCTCCGGTCGATCGCCGCCGCCCTGCGCGACGCGCGCGAAGCGCAGGACGACGTCCGGATCGCCCTCGCGGAACCCGCCGGGACGGCGCGGCTGATGACCTGGCTGCCGCTCGCGGGACTGCTGCTCGGCGCCGCCCTGGGGTTCGACGTGCTCGGGGTGCTGTTCACCACCCCCTTCGGCATCGCGTGCCTCGTGGCGGGCGTCGCCCTGCTGCTGATCGCGCGGACGTGGACCCGTCGGCTCGTGCGCGCGGCGCAGCCGCCGCCGGGCACCCCGGGCATGCACGCCGAACTCACGGCCATCGCGCTGAGCGGCGGCGCGTCGATCGAGCGCGCGGAGCGTCTGGTGGCCGAGGCGCCCGGTGGCCCGCGTCCCGGCGGGGAGGAGACGGCCGCCGTGCTGGCGCTGTCGCGGGACGCGGGCGTGCCGGGCGTCGAGCTGCTGCGCGCCACGGCCGCGCACGAGCGCCAGAGCGCACGCACCGACGGGCGCCTGCGCGCGGCGAAGCTCGGCTCGCGGCTGCTGCTACCGCTCGGGGCCTGCACCCTGCCCGCGTTCCTGTGCCTCGGCGTCGCGCCCATGCTGCTCGGCGTGCTCTCGGCCACCCCGCTCCCGGCCCTGCCCGGGTGATCCATCGGCCCTCCCGGGCCACCCGCTCCGAAGAAAGGAACCTTTCATGATCGATGTCACCTCCGACCCCGCCCCGCGCGGGGTCGCCGAACTGCTCGCCGACGACACCGGCGCCTCCACCGCGGAGTACGCCATCGTCACGATGGCCGCCGTCGCGTTCGCGGGCGTGCTCGTCGTCATCATGCGCTCGGGCGAGGTGCGCGAGATCCTGACCGATCTCGTCCGCCGCGCGCTGTCGGTCGCGTGATCCGGCGCGTCGCACACCGTCGCGACGCGCCTCTCGGCGGCGGGGAGCGGACGGCGGGCGAGTGCGGCTCGGTGGCCGCAGAACTCGCTGTCGCGCTCCCCGCCGTCGTGATCGTGGTGGCGCTCGGCATCGGCGGGCTCATGGCCGCCGCGACGCAGGTGCGGCTGCAGGATGTCGCCGCCGACGGCGCGCGGCTGGTCGCGCGCGGCGAGCCCGACGGGCGCGCCGCGGGCGTGGTCGCGCAGGTCGGCGGCGCGCGGGCGGCGGTCTCCTGGAGCGGCGAGCTGGTGTGCGTGACCGCGAGCGCGGACGTGCGCGTCGCCGGCGTCGCCCTCCCGCTCCGTGCCGTGAGCTGCGCGCTCGGCGGGGGACTGTGAGCCGCCATGGCCGGATCCGCGCTCGCCGCCGGTGTCGCCGGCGCCACGGCGGCGCTCATGCTCGGACTCACGCTCGCCGGAGCCGCCGCGGTCGAGAGCCAGCGCATCGCGAGCGTCGCGGATGCCGCCGCGCTCGCCGCGGCCGACGCCGCCAGCGGGGCGATCACGGGCGACCCGTGCGGACGGGCCGCCGAGGTCGCCGGAGCGCAGCGGGCGAGCGTCGCCTCCTGCGCGCTCGACGGGCTGATCGCGACCGTCACGGTGGGCGCGACCTTCGCCGGCCTGCCGGTCGGCGCCACCGCGCGGGCGGGGCCGCCGCCGCTGCCCGGATGATCCGACGTCGAAACAGCGCGAGCCGACGCACATCACTCCTTATGTATTGTGTGCAACGACGAAAGGACACCCGTTGTCATCAGGCAAGAAGCTCGTCATCGTCGAGTCCCCGACGAAGATGAGGTCGATCCAGGGCTACCTCGGCGACGATTACGAGGTGCTCAGCTCGGTGGGTCACATCCGCGACCTCGCCGACAAGCGCGACATCCCCGAGAAGGATCGCGCCGCGTACGGCAAGTACTCGATCGACATCGACAACGGGTTCGACCCCTATTACGTCGTCAGCGACCGCAAGACCAAGACGGTCTCCGAGCTGAAGCGGGCGGTGAAGAGCGCCTCCGAGGTCCTGCTCGCCACGGATGAGGACCGCGAGGGCGAGGCCATCGCCTGGCACCTGCTCGAGACGCTCAAGCCCAAGGTGCCGGTCAAGCGCATGGTGTTCCACGAGATCACCAAGGACGCCATCCGCGCCGCGGTCGACCGCACGCGCGACCTCGACCTCGCGCTCGTGGACGCGCAGGAGACCCGGCGCATCCTCGACCGCCTGTACGGGTGGGACGTCTCGCCCGTGCTGTGGCGCAAGGTCGGCAGCGGTGCCGGCGGCCAGGCGCTGAGCGCCGGTCGCGTGCAGTCGGCGGCCACGCGCCTGATCGTGGAGCGCGAGCGCGAGCGCATGGCGTTCGTCTCCGCCGACTACTGGGGCCTTCAGGCCCGCGCGGCGCGTGAGGACGAGGGCTTCTCCGTCCGGCTCGTCCGCCTCGACGGCGCCGCCCTCGCGTCGGGTCGCGACTTCGACGACCGGGGCCAGCTCAAGCGCGCCGTGGTCGTGCTCGACGAGCAGGCCGCCCGCGCGCTCGCCGCCGCGTTCGACGCGGCGGGCGAGGCCACGGTCACGAAGGTCGAGGCCAAGCCCGGCAAGCGGCGCCCGTACGCGCCCTTCACGACGTCGACGCTGCAGCAGGAGGCGGGCCGCAAGCTCGGCCTGTCCGCCAAGAACACGATGTCGGTCGCCCAGAGCCTCTACGAGCGCGGCTACATCACCTACATGCGCACCGACTCGACGAACCTGAGCGCGCAGGCCGTGAAGGCCGCGCGCGAGCAGGCGGTCGCGCTGTACGGCGAGAGGGCCGTGCCGCTCAAGCCGCGCGTGTACGCGTCCAAGAGCAAGAACGCGCAGGAGGCGCACGAGGCGATCCGGCCCTCGGGCGAGCAGTTCCGCACGCCCAAGCAGGTCTCGGGCGAGCTCGGACGCGATGAGCTGCGGATGTACGACCTGATCTGGAAGCGCACGGTCGCGAGCCAGATGGCCGATGCGGAGTTCGAGACCACGACCGTCACGCTCGAGGCGCAGGCCGACGGCAAGACCGCCGAGTTCACGGCATCCGGCACGGTCTACACCTTCAAGGGCTTCCTCGACGCCTACGAGGAGGGCAAGGACGAGCGCCGCCGCGACGCCGACGAGGCCGAGAACCAGTCGCTGCCGCAGGTCGCGACGGGCGACAGGGTGGCGCTGTCCGATGCCGAGGCGAAGGGCCACTCGACGACCCCGCCGCCCCGTTTCACGGAGGCGAGCCTGGTCAAGGCGCTCGAGGAGAAGGGCATCGGACGTCCCTCGACGTTCGCGAGCATCATCGGCGTGATCCTGGACCGCGGCTACGCCTCCAAGCGCGGCCAGGCGCTCGTGCCGTCGTGGCTCGCGTTCAGCGTGGTGCGGCTGCTCGAGCAGCACTTCGCGGACCTCGTCGACTACGACTTCACGGCCGCGCTCGAGGACGACCTCGACGCGATCGCACGCGGCGAGCAGAAGCGCGTCGAATGGCTGCGCTCGTTCTACTTCGGCTCGGGCGAGCACCCCGGGCTCCGGAACATCGTCGACAACCTCGGCGAGATCGACGCGCGTGCGCTCAACGCCACGCCCCTCACCGACACCGCGACCCTGCGCTTCGGCAAGTACGGTCCCTACATCGACGTGGCCGACCCGTCCGACCCCGACGGCAAGTCGCGCATCGTCAACGTCCCCGAGGACCTCGCGCCCGACGAGCTCACGGCCGAGAAGGTGCAGGAGCTCATCGAGGCGCCCGTCGCGGGCGACCGCGTGCTGGGCGAGAACCCCGAGAACGGCAAGCTCGTCGTGGTGAAGGACGGCCGCTTCGGCCCCTACGTCCAGGAGCAGGATCCGGTCGACCCCGACGCCGTGGACGCCGCGACGGGGGAGGTCGCCGAGGAGGCGCCCAAGAAGCGCACCGCCAAGAAGGCCGCGGCGCCCAAGCCGCGCACCGCGTCGCTGTTCAAGTCGATGTCGCCCGAGTCGATCGACCTGGACGCCGCGCTCAAGCTGCTGTCGCTGCCGCGCGTCGTGGGCACCGACCCGGCCACGGGCGAGGAGATCACGGCCCAGAACGGCCGCTTCGGGCCGTACCTCAAGAAGGGCGCCGACTCGCGCTCGCTCGAGAGCGAGAGCCAGATCTTCGACGTGACCCTCGAGCAGGCGCTCGAGCTGTACGCGCAGCCGAAGTACGGCGCGCGCCGCGCATCGAGCGCGCTCAAGGAGCTCGAGGCGGACCCGGTCAGCGGCAAGCCGATCCGCGTGCGCGACGGCCGCTTCGGCCCGTACGTCACCGACGGCGAGACGAACGTCACGATCCCGCGGGGCACGACGCCCGACGAGATCACGTTCGAGCGCGCGGTCGAGATGCTCGCCGACAAGCGGGCCAAGGGGCCGGCCCCCAAGCGCGGCCGCGGCGGCGCCAAGGCAGCGCCCGCCAAGGCCCCGGCGAAGAAGACGACGACCGCCAAGAAGCCCGCGACCGCCAAGAAGCCCGCGACGTCCGCGTCGCGGTCGGAGGCGGCGAAGAAGGCCGCCGCGACGCGCGCCGCGAACCGCGCGAAGAAGGCCGCGGAAGAGCAGTGAGCGCCGATCGCGGCCTCTGGATCACGTTCGAGGGCGGCGACGGCTCGGGAAAGACGACCCAGTCCCGGCTGCTGCAGGAGTGGATCGAGGCCACGGGCCGCACGGTCGTGCGGACCCGAGAGCCGGGCGGCACCGAGGTCGGCGTGCTGATCCGCGACATCGTGCTCCATCACCGCGGCGACATCGCCCCGCGCGCCGAGGCGCTGCTCTACGCCGCCGACCGCGCGCACCACGTCGCGACGCTCGTGGAGCCCGCGCTCGCGCGCGGCGAGGTCGTGATCCAGGATCGCTACCTCGACTCGTCCGTCGCCTACCAGGGAGCCGGCCGCGTGCTCGACGCGACGGAGGTGCGTGACCTGTCGCTGTGGGCGACGGGCGGCGCGCTGCCGGACGTGACGGTGCTGCTCGACCTGGATCCTGCGGTCGCGCGCGTCCGCCTCGACGCCGTCGACAAGCCGTTCGACCGCCTCGAGGCCGAGAAGGCCGACTTCCATGCCCGCGTGCGCGCGGCGTTCCTCGCCCTGGCCGAGACCGAGCCCGAGCGCTTCCTCGTGCTCGACGCGTCGCGCTCGGTCGAGGAGCTCGCCGCTGCCGTTCGCGCGCGGATCGAGCCGCTGCTCTGAGGCCTCGCGCGGCCGCGACGGCGACCGAGCGTGTCGCACGCCGCGGTTAGGGTGGAACGCATGACGATCGCGCCCGCCTCCGCCCTGCCGTGGGGCGAGGTGTGGGGGCAGGACGCCGCCGTCGAGACGCTGCGCGCCGCAGCCGCCGATCCGGCCGCGCTCGCGCACGCCTGGCTGATCACCGGCCCGCCCGGCTCCGGCCGCGCCCCGCTCGCGCACGCGTTCGCCGCCGCCCTGATCGCCGAGGGTCCGGAGGACGAGCACACGATGCGGCAGGTGATCGCGGGCACGCATCCCGACATCACGGCGCTGCGCACCGAGGGCGTCATCATCACGATCAAGCAGGCGCGCGAGCTGGTCGAGCGGTCGTACTTCTCGCCCTCGATCGGGCGGTACCGCGTCGTGGTGGTCGAGGACGCCGACCGGATGACCGAGCGCACGTCGAACGTGCTGCTGAAGGCGCTCGAGGAGCCTCCCGAGCGCACCGTGTGGATCCTGTGCGCCCCGAGCGACGCCGACCTGCTGCCGACCATCCGCTCGCGCGTGCGCGTGCTGCGGCTGCGTGAGCCCGACGTCGACCAGGTCGCGGCGCTGATCACGGCCCGCACGGGCGTCGACGCCGCGGTCGCCGAGCAGGCCGCCCGTCACGCCCAGCGGCACATCGGGATGGCGCAGCGCCTCGCGACCGACGAGGCATCGCGGATCCGGCGCGACGAGACGCTCCGGGCCGTGCTGCGCGTGCGCGGCATCGCGGATGTCGTCGAGGTCGCGGGGCAGATCGTGCAGGCCGCCACCGACGACGCCAAGGCGCTCACCGCCGAACGCGACGAGGCCGAGCGCAGCTCCCTGCTCCGCACGGTCGGGATCGCGGACGGCGCGCGGATCCCTCCCGCCGTCCGCAGTCAGCTGACCGCTCTCGAGGACGAGCAGCGCAAGCGCGCCACGCGCAGTCTCCGCGACGGCCTCGACCGCGTGCTGACCGACCTGCAGTCGCTCTTCCGCGACATCGTGATGCTCCAGTTCCGCGAGGACGCCGACATCATCAACCTGGAGCTCATGGAGGACATGCGGGAGCTGGCCGCGAAATGGCCCGCCGCCCGCACCCTCACCGTGCTCGACCACATCGCCTCGACGCGCGAGGCGCTCGAGCAGAACGTGCAGCCCACGCTCGCGCTCGAATCGCTCCTCGTGACCGTCGTCAGCGGCAGATCCCCCTCCTGAGGAAGAACAGCGTGATCCGCACTCTCCGTCGTCCCCTTGCCGCGCTCGCGATCCTGCTGACGGGCGCACTCGCGCTGTCCGGATGCCTGTACTCGCAGATCCCCGCCCGCGAGGCGAACGGGCCGTGCGTCTCCGCGCCGAGCGCGACCACCGACGTCGCGGACGACCTGAAGCCGGTCTACGAGCAGCAGATCGAGTGGGCGGACTGCGGCGATGGCATGGAGACCGCGACGGTCACCGCGCCGCTCGACTGGAACGACCCCGGCGCGGGCGAGATCGAGCTCGCCCTCGTGCGGCAGCCCGCAACGAGCGGCGAGGCCACCGGCTCGCTGCTCGTGAACCCGGGCGGGCCGGGGGCGAGCGGATACGACTTCATCGCGGAGTCCGTCGACTTCGCCGTGAGCGAGCAGCTGCAGGAGCAGTACGACATCGTCGGTTTCGACCCGCGCGGTGTCGGCCGCTCCACCTCCGTGACCTGCCTCGACGCAGCCGAGATGGACCAGTTCCTGTACGCGATCCCGGAGCACGAGCGCGGCACCGCCGAATGGGAAGAGGAGCTGACGGACGCGAACCGCCAGTTCGCCGAGGCCTGCGAGCAGAACAGCGGCGGGATCCTCGAGCACATCACGACCGAGCAGTCCGCGCGCGACATGGATCTGCTGCGCGCCGTGCTGGGCGACGAGCAGCTGACGTACCTCGGCTACTCGTACGGCACGTTCCTCGGCGCGACCTACGCCGAGCTGTTCCCGGATCGCGCGGGCCGGCTCGTGCTGGACGGCGCGCTCGATCCGGCCGTGTCGGGCACCGAGGTCGGCCTCGCGCAGGGGCTCGCTTTCGAGAAGGCGCTGCGCACGTACATGCAGGCCTGCCTCGACGGCGCCGCCCAGGAGGGCGGCGGGTGCCCGTTCTCGGGCACGGTCGACCAGGCGATGGGTGATCTGGCCGCGCTGCTGGCTGCCGTCGACCGGTCGCCGCTGCCCGCTGCCGACGGCCGCGAGCTCGGAGCCGACACGCTCACGACGGCGATCGTCGCGGCGCTGTACGCGCCCGAGAACTGGCCGTACCTCACGGAGGCGCTGACGACTGCGCTGCAGGGCGATCCGACGACGGCCTTCCTCCTCGCCGACTTCTACAACGGGCGCGAGGATGGGCAGTACACGGACAACTCCACCGAGGCGTTTCAGGCGTACAACTGCATGGACTATCCCGCCGACGACCAGGAGACGCAGGATGCCGCGACCGCGCGCCTGCAGCAGGACGCCCCCACGATCGCGCCGTACTGGGAGGGCCCCGGCGTGTGCGAGGTCTGGCCCTACGAGCCCACGGGGGAGCGCAACCAGATCGCGGCGTCGGGAGCCGCGCCGATCGTGGTGATCGGCACGACGGGCGATCCCGCGACTCCGTACGCATGGGCGCAGTCGCTCGCGGATCAGCTCTCGAGCGGAGTCATGGTCACGTTCGAGGGCGAGGGGCACACTGCCTACAACGGCCAGAGCGCGTGCGTCGACGACGCCGTCGACGCCTTCTTCCTCGACGGCACCGTCCCGGAGGACGGTCTGGTCTGCACGCCGTAGCCGCGACGCACCCGGACGCTGCCCGGTTCGGAGCACGGTTCCGGATCGGGTATGATGGTTCATCGTGCCGCGCGAGCGGTGCGCACGCCGCTTTAGCTCAGTCGGCAGAGCGATTCACTCGTAATGAATAGGTCGTCGGTTCGATTCCGACAAGCGGCTCGTCAAGGCCTCCGGACTCCACTCCGGGGCCTTTTCGCCGTCCCGGGAGCCGCCCGCGAGGCGTGGGCACCGCCCGCGGCGCAGGAGATCTGCACGCATTCGGAGGATTTCGGCCGCATCCGCCCCCGGCCGGTGGATTTCTCCTCGTCCTGTGGCGCAATGAGGGAATGACCACCACCCCACCCGCCCTGATCACCGACACCACGGACGCCGTCGACTGGTTCGCCCGCAGGCTGCGCCACGAGACGGACCCCTCGGACGTCGCCGCCGCGCGGGCGGCCGGTGAGCAGCTCACGCTCATCGACGTGCGCAACCAGGCGTCATTCGACCAGGGCCACGTGCCCGGTGCTCGCCACATCCCGCGCCCCGAACTCGCGGCGCGTCACGGCGAGCTCGCCGGTCTGCCGAACCTCATCGTGTACTGCTGGGGTCCCGCGTGCAACGGAGCAACCCGTGCCGCTCTCGAGCTCAGCCGCCTCGGCTACCCGGTCAAGGAGATGATCGGCGGATTCGAATACTGGGCGCGCGAGGGGCTCGCGATCGAGTCGATCGACGGGCGCTCGCGCCGCCCGGTCGATCCGCTCACGGCGCCGCTGACCTGAGCATCGGAGGGCGCTTCGCACCTGGCAGACTGGAGGGATGACCGTCGCGTCCCCTCCGTCCCGTCCCGTCTGATGCTGGGGGGAGCGCTCGGCGCCATCACGGAGATCCTGACCTGGGTCGGGATCGGCGCCGCCGTGCTGTTCGGCGGCGCCGCGCTGATCGTGCGGCTCGCCGACGGCACGTGGGAGCCGATCCGCGCCGTGCTGATCGACGACCCGGCGCCCACGACGCACGCGCGGCAGGTCGTGCGCTGGTTCGGGGAGGACGGCGTGCACGAGGCGCCGCTCACCGACGAGATGCGCGCGGCCGCCCGCGGCGACGAGCTCGAGCTGTTCCACCGCGTCGGAACGCGTGACGACGTGCGGCTGCACGAGCGCTCGCCCGTGCCGCGCCTGCTGGGCGGCGTCGCGCTGGCGTGCGGCGCGGTCGGCGTGCTGGCTCTCGTCGTCCAGATCGTCGCGATGGTGGCCGCCGGCTAGGCGGAGCCCACCCGGTCGGCGGGAGCCGTGCGGCCGGCAGGACCTACGGGCTGGCGCAGGATCGTCCGCCGCCGCTCAGGCGGCACGCGGCGGAAGTCGCTCAGATAGATCTCGTGGTGGCGCCCGGTCGGCACGAGCCCCTCGCGCGGGAGCACCTCGTCGTGCATGCGAGCCAGCACGGGGCCTCGTCGTCGAAGGAGCCGACGTGCAGCGTCTGCACGCAGCGCCCCTCGGCCAGCGACTCCAGGCGCACGCGCGGTGGTGCGTCGACGGCCGCGAACATCGCGTCGTCGATCCACTCGGGCACCAGCAGCAGAAGCGTCCAGTCCCACTGCGTCTTGTCGCGTGCGGTCGTGAACGCGCCCATGTCGTCGGCCCACCACAGCCCCTCGAGCGGCGGCACCACGTAGTCCCGCCCGAGCTCGCGCTTGCTGGCGAACTTCAGCCGATACGCCACGGGGTAGAGCGCCTCGACGGCCTCGCCGAACACGGCGGAGTTCGGATCGCCGTGTCCGTCGGTCATCAGATAGCGCGTCACGGGCACGTCGAGGAAGCGGAACTCGCCCCGCCGGGCGCGATAGCCGTCGAGCGTCTTCTTGACATCCACCTTGTCGGTCATCCGCCACCTCCCGCGGCCATTCTCCTGCGGATCGCCGCGGGCGTACCCTCAGAGCATGACCAGGGCACTGCTGATCGTGGATGTGCAGAACGATTTCACCGAGGGCGGCGCGCTCGGCGTCATCGGGGGCGACGCGGTCGCCGCGGGCATCACGCGACACCTCGAGGATCACGCGGGGGAGTACGCCGTGATCGTCGCGTCGCGCGACTGGCACGATGCCGACAGCGACAACGGCGGCCACATCGTGCCCGAGGGCAGCGATGCCGCGCCGGACTACGTCGACACGTGGCCGCCGCACTGCATCGCCGGCACGGAGGGCGCCGAGTACGACCCGGGCCTCGACACGACCGCGGTGACGCACCACGTCAAGAAGGGGCAGGGCAAGCCGGCCTACTCGATGTTCGAGGGCGTCACGGACGACGGATCCACCGTGGCCGCGGTGCTCGCCGAGCGGGGGATCGAGACCGTGGATGTCGTCGGCATCGCGACAGACCACTGCGTGCGCGCCTCGGCGCTGGACGCGATCGAGCACGGCCAGCACGTGCGCGTGCTGATCGACCTCATCGCCGGCGTCGCGCGCGAGCCGAGCGACGCCGCGCTCGCGGAGCTCGCCCACGCGGGCGCCGAGCTCGCCACCAGCGGGTCGGGGGGCACGCCCGCATAGCCCGCCGAGCACCCCTGCTGGAGCGGGGCGCCCCGCGATCGACGAGTGACAATCCCCGGACGGGTCAGCCGAGCGCGCGCAGCTTTCGCTCGAAGACCGTACGCTCCCGGTCGTTCGCCGTGAGGCGCGCGGCCTTCTCGAGCTCGTCGCGCGCCTCGTCGGTGCGACCAAGCCGGATCAGCAGCTCGGCGCGCACGCCGGGAAGCTGCGCGTAGCCGGCGAGCGGCCGGGCGAGGTCGTCGACGATCCGCAGCGCGGTCGCCGGGCCCTCGGACATGGACACCGCGACGGCGCGGTTGAGCTCCACGACGGGCGAGGGCGCGATCCGGCCGAGCGCCTCGTACAGCACCACGATCCGCTCCCAGTCGGTCTCGTCGACGGAGGGCGCGACGTCATGGCACTCCGCGATCGCCGCCTGCAGCGCGTACGGCCCGCGGCCGCGGCCGAGTGCGTCGCATCGCGCGAGGGCGTCCCGGCCCAACGCGATCAGCGCGCGATCCCAGCGGGTGCGATCCTGGTCCGCGAGCAGGATCGGCTCGCCGGAGGCATCGAGCCGAGCCGGGAAGCGCGCGGCGCTCAGTGCCATGAGCGCGACGAGGCCGTGCGCCTCCGGCTCCTTCGGAGCCAGCCCCGTGAGCACGCGCGCGAGCCGCAGCGCCTCACTGCTGAGATCTATGCGCATCCACTGCTCGCCGCCCGAGGCGGCGTAGCCCTCGTTGAAGATCAGGTACAGCACGCTCAGCACGGCCGACAGGCGGGCGGGGTACTCGTCCGGCGCCGGCACCTCGAACGGCACGGCCGCGGCAGCGAGGGTCTTCTTCGCGCGCACGATGCGCTGCTGCACGGTCGCGACCGGCACGAGGAACGCCCGCGCGATCTGCTCGGAGCTGAGGCCGCCCACCACGCGCAGCGTGAGCGCGATGCTGCCCTCGCGCGAGAGCACGGGGTGGCACGCGACGAAGATCAGCCGCAGGACGTCGTCCTCGATGGCGTCGGGGTCCCAGTCGGGCTCCGCCGTCTCGCCGAGCTCGCGCGCGATCTGCGCATAGCGGTCGTCCTGCGTGGCCCGGCGACGCCAGCCGTCGATGGCGCGACGCTTGCCGACCGCGACGAGCCAGGCGCCCGGGTTCGCGGGCACGCCCGAGGCGGGCCACGAGACGAGCGCCTCGGCCAGTGCCTCCTGGGCGACGTCCTCCGCGAGCGTGAAATCGCCCGTGACGCGGGTGAGCGTCGCGACGATGCGCGCCGCCTCGATGCGCCAGACGGCCTCGACCGCGCGCCGGGCGGAGGCGGCGGCGGTCGAGGCCGCAGTCGCGGTCATCTCAGCCCTGCTCGGACTTGCGCGCGAGCTCCTCGCGCCACTCGTCTTCCTTCCGGATCCACTCGTTGTCGGCGGGGAAGTCCTCGGGCCCCGTGACACGGCGGATCTCGAGCTTGTTGCCAGGGCCGAGCGGCGCGCGCTTCGCCCACTCGGCCGCCTCCTCGATCGTCGGCACCTCGATCATCCAGAAGCCGTTGAACAGCTCCTTGGTCTCGCCGTAGGGGCCGTCGGTGACGACGGGCGGGGTCTGGTCGAAGTCGACCACGACACCCGCCTCGGGGCGAGGCCGTCGCCGCCGACCATCACGCCGGCCTTCATCATGGACTCGTTGTAGGCGCCCATCTGGGCGATGATCTCCTCGAACGGGATGTCCGAGGACGCGGCGACCGCCTGCTCCGTCGCGCGCATGATCAGCATGTACTTGGCCATTTCGTACTCCTTCGTCGGGCCGCGTCTCGACCCTTTCACCCAGGCGTCGAACGACGCGAGCGCGGATCGACACGGGCGGGAAAGATCTTTCGGGTTCAGTTCAGCGTGGGGGTGTCCTGCGGGATCACGCCGTCGCCGTAGAGATCGGTGGCGAGGTCGCGCAGCGCGCGCAGCGCGACGCGCTGCGGCAGCGGGCCGTAGGAGACCCGCGCCACGCCGAGGGCCTCGTACTCGGCGGCCGTGAGCGCGCCGGGCATGCCGATGACGCTCACCCGGCGCTCGCCGATGCCCGCGACGAGGCGCTCGGTCAGCCCCCGGTCGAGCGGCCCCGGGACGAAGGCGAGGGCCGCGCCCGCCTCGACGAACGCCCGCCCACGCGCGATCGCGTCGTCGACGATCTCGTCGAGCGGCCGGTCGCCGCCCAGCACGAACGCGTCCGTCCGGGCGTTCAGCTGGAAGGCGACGCCCTCGGCCTCCGCCGCCCGGACGATCGCCTCCACGCGGGCGACCGCCTCGGGAAGCGGTGCGAGCCGGTCCTCCACGTTCGCGCCGACGACGCCCACGCCGATCGCCCGGCGGGTCGTCTCTCCCGGATCCGCGAAGCCGTCGTCCAGATCCGCCGTCACGGGCAGCTCCGTCGCCTGCACGATCTCCGCGATCGCGGCGAGCGCGGTCTCGAGCGGAATCTCGCCGTCCGCGAAGCCGTGGCTCGCGGCGATCGAGTGGCCGGCCGTGGCGATGGCCGTGGTGCCCGGGAGGTCGCTCACGACCTTGGTGGAGACGGCGTCCCACACGTTCACGACGCGGAGGATCTCGGGCGCCTCGTGCAGCGCCTTCAGGGTGAGTGCTTTCTCGGGAGTTGTGGTCATGAGCACGACGCTAGTGGGCGCGCGCAGGGGCGCGCAGGCCGTGGGGAGAACCCCTCGTGAACCCCGGGAGATGGGCGTACCGTCCGGTCATGGGAATCCTCATCTACGACAGCGTCGAGCCCCCGATCGAGATCGAGGATCGCGCGCTGTCTCACCTGAAGGTCGTCGTGCTCGCGAAGCTGCGTCGCGGCGAGAGCTTCGCCGTGTCGTGGAAGCACCCGCCCGGCGAGGCGGGCGGACGCTCGACGATCTGGCTGAACCCGGCGATCCCGCTGCGGTTCGTGTTCGACGAGCCCGAGGCGCCCGAACTGAACCAGAAGTGGCTCGCGGCGATGTCGGAGTCGGCGAACGCGCTCGGCGGCATCACGCTGTCCGCCGAGGAGCTCGACACCTGATGTGGGCCCAGTGGGGCTCGAACCCACGACCCGCGGATTAAAAGTCCGATGCTCTGCCAACTGAGCTATAGGCCCGCGTCTACTTTACGGGCCCGGGCCGGGACGCCGGTGCGCCGGCGTCCGGTCCTGTCCGTCCGCGCTGAGCGAGCGCCGAGCCCCCGGCGCGAGCGCGGGTTTAGCCTGGATCGATGACCGACGACTTCCACAAGCCCGTGCGGCGTCCGTCGGAGACCTTCGACCGGCTGTTCGCTGCCGAGGATCCCGCCGAGGTGTCGCGCGCCGCGCACTCCACCGCCGCCGCGCTGCTGTCGCGCGTCCGCGAGGAACGGGATCCGGATGCCGTCGACCGCCTCGTGGCGTTCACCTCGCGACACGGGATCGACGACATCGCCGAGCTGTGGTCGCGCTCGCCCGCCAAAACCCTGCCCGGATCGCTGTGGCGGCTGTACCTCGTGCAGCTGTCGATCCACGACGACCCCGCGACGGCGGCGCTGCTGTACGACCGCGGTCGCGTGGAGCTGCGCTCGTCCGACGCCGTCGTGGCGGGCGCGCCGGTGCCCGCCGGGCCGGGCGAGCTCGTCGCGCTGATCGACACCATCCTGCGCGGCGCGTTCCAGGGCGACTTCGCCGTGGCGCTCGACCGCGCCGCGGCGTTCTGCCGCGTGCAGGCCTCCGGCGCGACCCACCTCGCCGACGACTACGAGCCGACCGAGCCCGAGCGCGCGAGCGAGCTCACGACGCGTGCCCTGCGCCTGTCGACGTTCGCGACCGACCTGACGGCATCCGCCAAGCTCTGGCGCCGCGACTCGCTCACCTGACGATCTCGCGGTTCCGGAGATCCGCACCGATCCGGATCCGCGCATCTGCGCCGATCCGGAGATCTGCACCGATCCGGATCTTTCGCCGCGCATTCGTCCGGATCCGTGCGGATCTCCGGAGGCGTGCAGGATCGGGACCGCGGGCCCAGGCATCCGGACGATCTTCGACGGCGCGCACCGGCACCTGAGTATTCCGGGAATGCCTCGCCGGACCGCTTCGTTACACTGGAACAGCCGGGCCGCAGCAAACCCCGGGCTCCAACATTCGCCGCCGCGAGCGGCCTCGCGCCGAGAGGCGTTTCTGCGGCTCGGTTTCACTTTGTCCGGCGACGGCTCCTTCGCGCGGGGCGCGCCCCCGGATCCCACGGCATCTAGGCTCGTCCCATGACCTGGCGCTTCGCCCTTCTCGTCGCCCCGGTGGCGGCAGACGACCCCCGCACGGACTTCTCGGACACGCTGGCCGTGATCGATCCGGACGCGCCCGCGCTGAGCGTGGGAGAGCTCAGCACCCAGCGCGGCGACGGGATCTTCGAGACCATCGGCGTCGTCGACGGGCACGCGCAGGAGGTGCAGGCGCACCTTGAGCGCCTCGCCCACTCCGCGCGGCTGTGCGACCTGCCCGCGCCGCACCTCGCGCAGTGGCGCGCCGCCGTCGAGCGCGCCGCCGCCGAGTGCCCGGCGGGGGAGAGCGCGATCAAGCTCATCCTGAGCCGCGGCGTCGAGCGCGCCGCCACGGGGCTCGAGGGTCCGACGGCGTGGGTCACGGCCTCGCCGGTGCCGGACCACACCCGCAGCCGCACCGAGGGCATCCGCGTCGCGACGCTCGACCGCGGCCTGGACAGCGGCGCCGCCTCGCGCGCGCCCTGGCTGCTGCTCGGGGCGAAGACGCTGTCGTACGCGGTCAACATGGCGGCGCTGCGCGAGGCGCATCGGCGCGGGGCGGACGACGCGATCTTCCTCACGAGCGACGGGTACGTGCTCGAGGCGCCCACGGCGTCCGTGGTGCTGCGGCGCGGCGACACGTTCGTCACGCCCGAGCCGACGGGCGGCATCCTGCAGGGCACGACCCAGCTCAGCGTGTTCGACTGGCTCGAGGAGCAGGGGCACTCGACGGGCTACGAGCACGTGCCGGCGGCCGCGCTCGCCGACGCCGACGCGATGTGGCTGGTCTCGAGCGTGCGCCTCGCGGCCCCCGTGACGCACCTGGTCGGCGCCGAGCTCCCCGTCGATCGGGACCTCACCGCCGCGATGAACGCCTACCTGCTCAGCCCCCGCGTCTGACCGCCCGCACGCCTGCGTCGCCAGCGCGGCTGATGCACGTGCACAACGCAGGACGAGCCGACGCTCGGACGGCGCTGCGTCACCGGATCTCGGCGTGTCGCGCCCGCCGATCCTGCGTTGTGCAGGCGGCGCCGCGGCAGGCGAACGCTGGGTGCTCAGCCCGTGCGCTTGACCGCCTGCACAGCCCCGTGCACAACGCAGGACGAGCCGACGCTCGGAAGGCGCTGCGTCACCGGATCTCGGCGTGTCGCGCCCGCCGATCCGGCGTCATGCAGGCGGCGCCGCGGCGATGAACGCCTACCGGCTCAGCCCACGCGAGTGACGCGCCCGTTCTCGAGCGCCACGGCCGGCGGCGGCACGGCGACGCCGAGCGCCCGTGCGGGCGTCAGGGCGGTCAGCTCGGCGATCGTCGTCGGATCCGTGCCGCGCGCGAGCAGCCGCTCGACCGCGTCCGACACCGATGATGTGCTGCCCGCGATCGCGGTCCCGCCCGCGAGCCGGGCGACGCCGTCCTGCACGATGACCTCCGATCCGGCGAGCGTGTAGCTGCCGTCGCCGAGCCCCGCCGCGGCCATTGCGTCGGAGACGAGGACGGCCCGCCTCGCGCAGGCGCGCAGGGCGAGGTCGAGCGCGCGGTCGTCAAGGTGGGCGCCGTCGCCGATCAGCTCCACCGTGATCCGCTCGTCCGTCAGCCCGACGCCCACCGGGCCGGGGGAGCGGTGATGCAGGGGCGGCATGCCGTTGAACAGGTGCGTCATGACGGACGCGCCGAGGTCCACGGCGCGCGCGACCGTGTCGGCGTCCGCCTCCGTGTGCCCGATCGCGACACGCACGCCCGCCTCGACGAGGAGCGGGATGACGTCGAGCGCCCCGGGCAGCTCGGGCGCGAGCGTGATCATCCGGATCGCGCCGTCGCCGGCTCGCAGCAGCGCATCGACGTCGTCGCGCGTCGGCGAGCGCAGCAGGTCGGGGTTGTGGGCGCCGCGACGTCCCTCGCACAGGAACGGACCCTCGAGGTGCAGGCCCGCGAGCGCGCCTGCGCGCACCAGCGGGGCGAGCTCGGCCAGCCGGGTCCGCATGGCTTCGAGCGCGCCCGTGGCGAGCGACGCCACGAGCGCCGTCGACCCGCGCTCGGCGTGCCACGCGATGGCGTCGTGCGGATCCTCGCCGACGGCCCCGAAGTCCACGCCGCGGGCCCCGTGCACATGCGTGTCCAGGAAACCGGGCAGGATCGCGTCGACCTCGCGATCGGGCGTGCGCGGAGCCGCACCGGTGCCGCGCTCCGCCACCTGGCCGCCGGACACGACGACCCAGCCGGGCCCATCCGATCCCGACCCGTCGATCACGCGACGGGCGGCGACGAGCAGAGCGGTCATGCGGTCATCCTCTCAGACGCGTCGGATGCGCCAGACGCGTCGCACCCGAGCGCCGCGCGCCGCCGGCGGCGCCCGCCGCCCGCCGCCCGCACACCGCCCGACGACCGGAGACGCAGAACGGCCCCGCCCGAAGGCGAGGCCGTTCCGTGAAGCGGATGACTCAACCGAAGCGGCCCGAGACGTAGTCCTCGGTCGCCTGCACGGACGGGGTCGTGAAGATCGTCGACGTGGTGTCGTACTCGATCAGCTTGCCCGGCTTGCCCGTGCCCGCGATGTTGAAGAACGCCGTCTTGTCGCTCACGCGCGACGCCTGCTGCATGTTGTGCGTCACGATCACGACCGTGTACTCGTTCTTCAGTTCGGCGATGAGCTCCTCGATCGCGAAGGTGGAGATCGGGTCGAGGGCCGAGCAGGGCTCGTCCATCAGGATGACCTCGGGCGACACCGCGATCGTGCGGGCGATGCACAGGCGCTGCTGCTGACCGCCGGACAGGCCGGAGCCGGGGCGGTCGAGGCGGTCCTTGACCTCGTTCCAGAGGTTCGCGCCGCGCAACGACTTCTCGACGAGGTCGTCGGCGTCGCTCTTGGAGATGCGCTTGTTGTTGAGCGTCACGCCCGCCAGGACGTTCTCGCGGATCGACATCGTCGGGAACGGGTTCGGGCGCTGGAACACCATGCCGACCTGGCGGCGCACGAGCACGGGGTCGACGTTCGAGCCGTACAGGTTCTGGCCGTCGAGCAGCACCTCGCCCTCGACGCGCGCGCCGGGGATGACCTCGTGCATGCGGTTGAGGGTGCGCAGGAACGTGGACTTGCCGCAGCCCGACGGGCCGATGAAGGCCGTCACGGTGCGGGGCTGGATGTCGATCGACACGCCCTCGACGGCGAGGAAGTCGCCGTAGTAGACGTTGAGGTCGTTGACTTCGATGCTCTTGGACATCTGGGTCTCTCTTTTCTGGAAGTCGTTCGGGTCGAGGGGTGTCAGCGGCCGGTCATCTTCGGCGCGAAGACCTTGGCGATCAGTCGCGCGGCGAGGTTGAGCACCATGACGATCAGGATCAGCGCGAGCGCGGCGCCCCAGGCGCGGTCGATGTACGCCTCCGGCGGGATGCCGGGGTACTTGGCCTGCATATAGGCGAACACCGGCAGGGTGGCCATCTGACCGTCGAACATGTTGAGGTTCATGTTCGGCACGATGCCCACCGTCAGCAGCAGCGGGGCCGTCTCGCCGATCACGCGCGAGATGGCGAGCATCACGCTGGTCGTGATGCCGGCGATCGCGGTGGGCAGGACGACCTTGACGATCGTCAGCCACTTCGGCACGCCGAGGGCGTAGGACGCCTCGCGCAGCTCGTTCGGGACGATGCGCAGCAGCTCCTCGCTGCCTCGCACGACGACGGGGATCATCAGCACGGACAGCGCGAGCGAACCCATGATGCCCATGCGCGTGCCCGGGCCGACGAGCAGCGCGAACACCGAGTAGATGAACAGACCGGCGACGATCGACGGGATGCCCGTCATGACGTCCACGAGGAAGGTGATCGCACGCGCGATCCGGCCGCGCCCGTACTCGACGAGGTAGATCGACGTCATGAGGCCGATCGGCACGGAGATGACGGTGGCGCCCAGCGTGACGAGGAGCGTTCCCCAGATCGCGTGCACCGCACCGCCGCCCTCACCGGCGATGTTGCGCATCGAGAAGCTGAAGAACTCGGCATCGAAGCGCTGGATGCCGTTGACGACCACGGTGTAGAGCAGCGAGATCAGCGGCAGCAGGGCGATCAGGAAGGCGGTCGCCACGAGACCGGTCATGACCCGGTCCACGGCGTGCCGCCGCGTCTCGGCGATCGACGACACGACCGCGATGCCGCCCAGGTAGAGCACCATCGTGACCACGAGGGCGCCCGCGATGTTGAACTCCGAGACGTCCCCGCCCGCGTTCAGCATGGCGAACAGCACGACCGCGACGAACAGTGCGAACCCGAGCAGCGCCCAGGGAGCCCAGCGAGGCAGGCGGCCGGTGGTCAGCGAGACCTTCGGCGGGGCGGCGGTGGCGACGGTGGTGGCCGACATCAGTTCGCTCCCGAGAACTCGGCGCGGCGGGAGACGATCCAGCGCGCGATGGCGTTCACCGCGAAGGTGACGATGAAGAGGATGAGGCCGGCGGCGATCAGCGTCGAGACGCCCTCGTCGTGCGCCTCGGGGAACCGCAGGGCGATGATCGCGGGGATCGTCGTGGGGTTCTCCGGGTTCAGCAGGTTGAAGGTCACGACTCCCAGCGGCGAGAGCACGAGGGTCACGGCCATGGTCTCGCCGAGCGCGCGGCCGAGGGCGAGCATCGCGGCCGACACCATGCCGCTGCGCGCGAAAGGCAGGACGGCCATCCGCACCATCTCCCAGCGCGTGGCGCCCAGCGCGAGGGCCGCCTCCTCGTGCAGCTTCGGCGTCTGCAGGAACACCTCGCGACAGATGGCGGTCATGATCGGCAGGATCATGACCGCCAGCACGAGCGACGCCGTGAGGATCGTCTTGCCCGTGCCGGACGGCGTGCCGCTGAACAGCGGGATCCAGCCGAGGTTCTCGTTGAGCCAGCGGTAGAACGGCACGAGCGCGGGCGCGAACGTGAGCGCTCCCCACAGGCCGAAGACGACCGAGGGGACGGCCGCCAGCAGATCGATCACGTATCCCAGCAGGGCGGCGAGGCGACGCGGCGCGTAGTGGGAGATGAACAGCGCGATGCCGAGTGCGATCGGCGCGGCGATCACGAGCGCGATCGCGGATGCCCAGAGCGTGCCGAACACGAACGGCCACACCCACGCCAGGAACGGCTGACCCTCGAGGATGTGGTTGCTCGACGTGTCGGGGCGGAACGCCGGCAGCGCCTGGATGATCAGGAAGAGGGCGACGGCGGCGAGCGTGATCAGGATGATCGTGCCGGCCGCCAGCGCGGTGCCCGAGAAGATGCGATCTCCGGGTCGAAGCACGGGCTTCGCGGCCGGGGTAGAGCTGCCGCGCTCCGTCGTGGTCGTGGTCATTCGGTCCCGCTCCTCAGGGTCCTCGGTGTCATGCTCGGGTGCTGACGGGGCATCAGCGGCGCGGCGATGCCCCGCGCTCAGAATCCCACAGGGGGATGAAGCGCGAGGGCACCGTCGCTATCGCTGAAACAGGGGTCAGTCGACCTTGATCGCCTCGAGAGCGGTCGCGATCTGCTCCTGCAGGCCGGCCGAGAGCGGCGCGCTGCCGGCGGCCTCGGCCGCGACCTGCTGGCCCTCCTCGGAGGTGACGTAGCCGAGGTACGCCTTGGTGAGCGCGGCGACCTCGGGGTCCTCGTACTCGGTGCAGGCGATCAGGTAGCTGACGAGCGCGATCGGGTACGAGCCGGCGGGCGCGGCGGCCGCGTCGACGGCGAACGCCAGGTCGTGGTCCGAGCGGCCCTCCTCGAGCGGCGAGGCCTCGACGAGCGCGGCGGTCGCCTCGGCCGAGTAGGCGACGTACTCGTCGCCGTTCTTCACGGCCACCTGGCCGAGCCCGGAGGTGCGCGACGCGTCGGCGAAGCCGATGTAGCCCGAGCCGTTCGTGATGGCGTCGACGACGCCGGAGGTGCCGTCGCCGGCCTCGCCCGACTGCAGCGGCCACTCGTCCGAGGGCTCCTCGGTCCACACGTCGGGCGCGACGGCGGCGAGGTAGGACGTGAAGGTCTCCTGCGTGCCCGACGCGTCGGCACGGTGCACCGGCACGATCGCCTGGTCGGGCAGCTCGACGCCCTCGTTCTGCGAGACGATCGCCTCGTCGTTCCAGTTCGTGATCTCGCCCATGAAGATCTTGGCGATGGTCTCGCCGTCGAGGTTCAGGGTGTCGACGCCCTCGAGGTTGAAGGCGATGGCGACGGGGGAGATGTAGGCCGGGACCTCGACGATGTCGTCCGTGACGCACGCGCCGAAGCCGCCCGCCTCGAGCTCCTCCGCCTCGAACGCGCGGTCCGAGCCGATGAAGTTCGATGCGCCCGAGATGAAGTTCTCGCGGCCCGTGCCGGAGCCGGTGGCCGTGTAGAGCACGTTGGCCTCGGGGTTGGCGGTCTGGAACGCGGCGACCCACGCCTGCTGCGCGGCCTCCTGCGACGAGGCGCCGGTGGCCTCGATGGTGCCGCTGATCGTGGTGCCGGAGCCACCCTCGGAGGGGGCCGCCGAACCGCTGTCCGCGGGGGCCTCGTTGGCGGCGCAGCCCGCGAGAGAGAGCGCAGCGACCGCGCCAAGGGCCGCGATGCTGGAGAGACGGGTGATCTTCACTGTGTATCCGTTTCCATGAGGGATTCAGGACGTCCCCGCCGGGTTGCAGGGCACAACCGCGAACGTACGAGGGGGTGGTGACGAGACTGCGGTGCAATGGTGAACGACAGGTGAACTGCCCGCATCGATCGCGCATATGGGCGCGGATTCGCGGCGCGCTCCCAGGTCGTCAGACCTTGGGCGAATGCGTCTCGATCGCCACGATTCCGGATCCGGGATTCGTCGCCGAGATATGCACCACGCTGAATGCACCGGTCTCGAGCGCGGCGGCGTCCCCGAGATAGGCGCCGCGCATCGTACCGGTGGCGAGCGCCAGTTCGCTCAGGATGTCGGGCAGCACCGGGCCGTGGCTGCACAGCACGGCGGGCTTGCCCGACCGCACGCGGCGGCCGACGACCTCGCGCACGTCCGACGTGCCGTCCTCCCACGCGTCCTGGCTGATCAGATCCGTCTCGTCGATCCGCCGGTCGAGGGTCTTGGCCAGGGGTGCGACCGTCGCGACGCAGCGCACGGCGGTGCTGGAGACGATCCGGCGCACGCCGAACGCCCGCAGGCCTCCGACGACGGCCTTCGCCTGCGCCTTGCCGCGCGATGTCAGCGGGCGCTGGGCGTCGCCGCGGTCCCACTCGTCGCGCGGCACGGCCTTGCCATGCCGCAATGCGATCACGGGGAAGGTGTGCAGCACGCCGTCGTCCACGAGGCGCTCGAAGTGCTCGAGGATCTCGACGTCGACGGGATAGCTGAGCCGCGCGTGCGCCTTCTTGAGACTCACCCACTCGAGGCCCGCCACCTCGTCGTTCGGCACGAAGCTGCTCGCACGGATCGCCTGGTCCGACGCGGCCGCCGACCAGTAGTGCACGATCTTCTGCTTGCCGTTCGGCAGCCGGTAGTGCGAGACGCCGAGTGGCGCGCCGAGGGACGTGCGGATGCCCGTCTCCTCGAGGATCTCGCGCACGGCGGTCTCCGCGAGCATCTCGCCGGGATCGACCTTGCCCTTCGGCAGCGTGACGTCGCGGTACTTCGTCCGATGGATCAGCAGCACGCGCAGCTTGCCGTCGGTCAGGCGCCACACGACCCCGCCCGCGGCGTAGACGGCGTGATCGGACGTCATCGGATCGCGCGCGCGTGGCGGCGGCGTCTGACGGCTGACATCCGGCGGTCCTGCAGGTCGATGAGCGGCTTGCCGTCCTCGGCCACGCTGCGGCGCGTCCACACGCCCTCCGGCCCGAGATGCCAGGAGCTCACACGGTCGTCCATCGCGAGCTCGAACAGGTTGAGCAGCTCGCTCACGTGCTTGGGCGCCGTGACCCGCACGAGCGCCTCGATGCGGCGGTCGAGGTTGCGGTGCATCATGTCGGCGCTGCCGATGTAGACCTCGGGGTCGCCCTCGTTCTCGAACGCGAAGATGCGCGAGTGCTCGAGATAGCGCCCCAGGATCGAGCGCACGGTGATGTTGTCGCTCACGCCCGGCAGGTCGGTGCGCAGCGAGCAGATGCCGCGCACCCACACGTCGACCTTCACGCCCGCGATGCTCGCGCGGTACAGCGCGTCGATGATCTGCTCGTCGACCATCGAGTTGACCTTGATCCGCACGTGCGCCGGCTTGCCGGCCTGCGCGTTGCGGCGCTCACGGTCGATGAGCCGGATCAGGCCCTTCCGCAGGTGCAGCGGGGCGACCAGCAGGCGCTTGAACTTCTTCTCGATCGCGTAGCCGGAGAGCTCGTTGAACAGGCGCGTGAGGTCGCGGCCGACGAGCGGATCGGTCGTGAACAGGCCGAAGTCCTCGTACAGCCGGCTCGTCTTGGGGTTGTAGTTCCCCGTGCCGACGTGGCTGTAGTGGCGCAACTCGCCCTTCTCCTCGCGGATGACGAGCGCGAGCTTGCAGTGCGTCTTCAGGCCCACGAGGCCGTACACGACGTGCACGCCGGCCTTCTCGAGCTTGCGCGCCCACACGATGTTGTTCGCCTCGTCGAAGCGCGCCTTGACCTCGACGAGCGCGAGCACCTGCTTGCCGGCCTCCGCAGCGTCGATCAGCGCCTGCACGACCGGGCTGTCACCCGATGTGCGGTACAGCGTCTGCTTGATCGCGAGGACGTGCGGATCGCGCGCCGCCTGCTCGAGGAACGCCTGCACGCTCGTCGCGAACGACTCGTACGGGTGGTGCACGAGCACGTCGGACTTGCGGATCGCCGCGAAGACGTCGGCCCGCGCCTCCTGGTCGACGGGCTGGAACGGCAGCGCGGTGGTCGGCACGTGCGGCGCGTAGCGCAGGTCGGGGCGCTTGATGCCGGACAGGGCGAACAGCGCACGCAGGTCGAGCGGTCCGGGGAGGCGGTAGACCTCCTGCTCGGTGATGTCGAGCTCCTTCACCAGCAGATCGAGCGTCACGTCGTCCATGTCGTCCGTGATCTCGAGCCGGATCGGCGGACCGAAGCGGCGGCGCAGCAGCTCGGCCTCGAGCGCCTGGATGAGGTTCTCGGTCTCGTCCTCCTCGATCACGACGTCCTCGTTGCGCGTGAGGCGGAACGCGTGATGATCCAGGATCTCCATGCCCGGGAAGAGGTCCTCGAGGTGCTGCGCGATGAGCTCCTCGAGCGGAAGGAAGCGCATCGCGTGCCCGTCGCCGCCGGGCACCTCGACGTAGCGCGGCATCATCGGCGGCACCTTGAGGCGCGCGAACTCCTGCCGCCCCGTGCGGGCGTTGCGGATCCGGATCGCGAGGTTCAGCGACAGGCCGGAGATGTAGGGGAAGGGATGCGCCGGGTCGACCGCCAGCGGCATCAGGACCGGGAAGACCTTGGCGTGGAAGTAGTCGTACATCGCCGAGCGCTCGTCCTTGTCCAGCGCCTCCCAGCCGACCACCACGATGCCGGCCTCCGCGAGCGCGGGGCGCACGGCGTCGTTCCAGACCTTCGCGTGACGCAGCTGCAGGGCGTGCGCCTCGGCCGAGATCGCCGCCAGCGAGTCGGTCGGGGAGACGCCGACGTTGGTCGGGACGGCGAGCCCCGTGACGATGCGTCGCTTCAGGCCCGCGACGCGGACCATGAAGAACTCGTCGAGGTTGCTCGCGAAGATCGCGAGGAAGTTCGCCCGCTCCAGCAGCGGCAGCGACGGGTCCTCCGCCAGCTCGAGGACGCGCTGGTTGAACGCCAGCCAGCTCAGCTCGCGGTCGAGGTAACGGTTCTCCGGAAGCTGCGCGTCCGGGGCCTCGACGGCGGCGTCGAAGTCGTCGTCCTCGGCGTCGCCGATGCCCGTGTCCACGATGGCGGAGTCGATCATGACGGACATCCTGCCACCGTCCCGTGCTCGGTTCGTTAACTCGGGCGACTCGCCCGCGTCAGGCCTGCGTGGCGGAGGGGAGCTGGTCGTCCTCGTAGACGTTGAAGCGGTAGCCCACGTTGCGGACCGTGCCGATCAGCTGCTCGAGGTCGCCGAGCTTGGCGCGCAGGCGCCGCACATGCACGTCGACCGTGCGCGTGCCGCCGAAGTAGTCGTAGCCCCACACCTCGCTGAGCAGCTGCTCGCGCGTGAACACCCGGGAGGGATGCGTCGCGAAGAAGTGCAGCAGCTGGAACTCCTTGTAGGTGAGATCGAGCGGCTTGCCGTGCACCTTCGCCGAGTAGGACGACTCGTCGATCGTGATGCCCGAGGTCTGGATCCGGGTGCTGACCTGCTCGCTCGCCTGGCGGCCGATCGCCAGGCGCACCCGGGCGTCGACCTCGGCTGGGCCTGCCGTCACCAGGATGACGTCGTCGATGCCCCAGTCCGTCGAGACCGCCGTCAGGCCGCCCTCCGTCACGACGAGCACGAGCGGCGCGTCGAGACCCGTCGTGTTCAGGATCTTGCACAGCGACTTGGCGCCGACCAGATCCGTGCGGGCATCGACGAAGATCACGTCGGCGCTGGGGGCGTTCACCAGCTGGGCGGGCTCTGCGGGGATCTGCCGCACCCGGTGGCTCAGCAGTTCGAGCGCGGGCAGAACCGCTCCGCCGCCGGGGGCGGAGCTCAGGACCAGAAGCTGTGCCAAGCGATGTCCTTCCGACGCGGGTGGGGACCGCGTCCTCGGCATCGACGCGGTGGGGTCGCCGCATCGTGCCCCCATCATAGAGGCCTCCCGGATGACGCCCTGACGCGCTCACCGGGGGTTTGGCGCGATCGCTCGTCGTCTTGGACAATGGGGGGATGACCGTTCCAGAACTCGCCCCGCGGCGCCGCTACGGCGGGATCGCGGCCACCTGGGGCTTCGCCCTGCTGGTCGCGCTGGCCATCGCGGTGTTCGTGCCGTTCGAGACGCGGTTCTGGTGGTTCGGCCTCGCGGGCGGGGCGTGCCTGGTCTTCGCGTTCAGCGCGCATCTCATCGACGGCCGGGCGAAGGGGTTCGTCTTCCGCGTCAGCATCGCGGCTCTCGGCGGCATCACGATCCTCGGCATCGTGGCGCTCGTGATGATGCTCGCGGCCGTGAGTCCGGCGTGACCCGATAGACTGACGGCATGGATCTCGTCGCGCTCGAACTGTTCTTCGTCGGGCTGCTGGGCCTCGCCAGCCTGGCGATCGCCTTCATCTCCGGCGCGGTGGTCTGGAACCTGTTCCGCGGCCAGCGCTGAAAGGCGGCAGCATGATCGAGCTGCCCGCAGACCTCCCCGCCGACCTCGCGCCCCTGTCGTGGCTCATCGGCGTGTGGGAGGGCACCGGCGTGATCGACTACCGCGTCGGCGACACCCACTTCGAGGGCGAGTTCTCGCACCGTGTCAGCTTCAGCCATGACGGCGGTCCGTTCCTGAACTACTCCGCGTCGGCGTATCTCGCCTCGCCCGACGGCGAGCCGGCGCGCGCGCTGAACGCCGAGACCGGCTTCTGGCGCGTGGCGCGCGCCTCGACAGCGGCCGAGCCCGGCCCCGGCCTGCTGCCGCCGCGGGAGGCCGAGGTGGTGCGCACCGCCGAGGACGTCGAGCAGCTGCGCAACGCCGCGGGCGGCTTCGACCTCGAGGTCTCGCTCGTCCACTCCGACGGCGTGAGCGAGCTGTATCTCGGCCAGGTCAAGGGCCCGCGCATCGATCTCGCGACCGACGCGGTCGTGCGCACCGCGAGCGCGCGGCACTACGCCGCGGCCACGCGCATGTACGGCCTCGTCGAGGGTCACCTGCTGTGGGCCTGGGATATCGCGGCGCTGGGCCGAGAGCTCGGATCGCACGCGTCCGCCCGTCTCGCGAAGGTCTCCTGATGCTCTTCGCGGATCGCCCGGGGGCCGTGCCTGCGGAGGACGGGATCGCGCACTTCGGCGACCCGGTCCGGGAGCAGCGCCTGCTCGCCGCGGGTGAGGCCGTGGTGCCGCGCGACGACCGCGCCGTGATCGAGGTGTCGGGGCCCGACCGCCTGAGCTGGCTCGACTCGATCACCTCGCAGGCGCTCGCGGCGCTTCCCGCGGGGCAGGCGACCGAGCTGCTCGTGCTGGACCCGCACGGACGCGTCGAGCACGCCGCCGGCGTGCTGGACGACGGTGCGTCGACCTGGCTCATCGCCGACGCGGGAGACGCCGCGGGCCTGGCGAAGTGGCTGACGATGATGCGCTTCCGCTCGCGGGTTGAGGTGCGCGTGCGCGACGACCTCGCCGTGCTGGGCTACACCGAGCTCGAGACCGCGGAGAAGCGCGTCGCGCTCGTCGCCTACCGGCCGAACGACCTGCCCCTCGTGTGGGGAGACCCGTGGCGGGACGTCACGGCCGGGGGATGGCAGTACGCCGCGACGTCGGCGCATCCGGGGGCCGCCTACACCTGGATCGAGGCGATCGTGGAGCGCTCCGCGCTGCCGCAGCTCGCCGACGTCGAGCCGGCCGGCCTGCTCGCGGCCGAGGCGCTGCGGATCGCGGCGTGGCGCCCGCGCTGGAGCCGCGAGGTCGACGAGCGCGCGATCCCGCACGAGTTCGACTGGCTGCGCACCGCGGTGCATCTGGACAAGGGCTGCTATCGCGGCCAGGAGACGGTCGCGAAGGTGCACAACCTCGGGCACCCGCCGCGCCGGCTCACGCTGCTGCACCTCGACGGCAGCGACAGCGTGCTGCCAGCGCCGGGTACGCCCGTGCTGCAGGCGGGGACCGAGGGCGAGGCGGCCGAGGTGGGCCACATCACGAGCAGCGCCCGGCATCACGAGCTCGGACCCATCGCGCTGGCGGTGCTCGCCCGGCGCGTGCCGCCGGATGCGACGCTCGAGATCCGCGCAGACGGCGCCCGCATCGCGGCCGCGCAGGAGGTCATCGTGCCCGCTGACGCCGGGGCGACCGCCGAGGTGCCGCGGCTCACGCGCCTGTCCCGCCGCCCGCTGGCCCAGCCGCCCGCTCAGGCATAGCGGGCCCCCGGGATGTCCGACTCGCAGCCCATCACGCAGGCCGTCCCGGTCACGTGGCGCAGCCGGATCTCGCCCCGCCCGGGTCTCGCGCGCCTGCGGGAGTCGTGGATCGCGGTCGCGCAGATCGTGATCGCCGCGACGTGCGCGTTCCTCATCGGGCGCTACGCGCTGGGACACGAGACCCCGATGATCGCCGCCACCGTGTCGATCTCGAGCCTCGGGCTCGCGCGCGACGCGCGGCCGCAGCGCGTCGCCGAGACGGTGGTCGGGATGCTCACCGGCATCCTCCTGTCCGAGGCGCTGCGGTTCTTCGTCGGGTCGGGGTGGTGGCAGCTGGGGCTCGCGCTCGGGGTCACGATGCTCGTGGCGCGCTTCCTGTCGCCGTCTCCGCAGTTCGCGATCGCGGCCGCGATCCAGTCGGCGATCGCGATGATCCTGCCGCTGGCTCCCGTGCCGTTCTCGCGCCTGCTGGACGGCGTGATCGGCGGCGTGCTCGCGGTCGCGATCACGGCGCTGCTGCCGCGCAATCCGGCCGTCGCCACGATCCGCGACGCGCGCGCGTTCTTCGCGGGGTTCGACGCCGCCGGCGAGCGGCTCGTCGCCGCACTGCGGCGCGGCGACCGGCTGCGTGCCGAGCGCGGCCTGGAGAAGGCGCGCGGTCTGCAGGCGCCGCTCGACGCCTGGCGGGTATCCCTCGAGTCGGGACGGTCGATCGCGCGCATCTCGCCGTTCCTGCGCGGGCGACGTGCCGAGCTCGAGCGCTACGCGCGCATCCTGCACGCCATGGACCTCGCGATGCGCAACCTTCGCGTCGTCGGCCGACGCATCGTGTACGTGACGGAGGACCGCGAGCAGCGCCCCGTCCCGGCGGAGGTGCTGTCCGAGATCGTGCGCGCGGCGACGCGCGTCGCCGCGTCCATCGAGGACATCGCCCAGGAGCCGGTCGCCCGCGAGAGCCTGCTGGCGATTGCGCGCCGCCTCGACCCCGCCGCGATGCTTCCCGGCGCGACGCTCGGAGAGCAGGCCCTGGTATCGGCCCTCCGGCCGCTCGTCGTCGACCTGCTCGTGGCGACCGGCATGCCACCCGGTGACGCCCGCGCCGCGATCCCGAGGATCTAGGACGGCCGCACCGCGTCCCACGGGACGGTGAGCTCGCCCAGGCGCCAGCGCGCGCGGCCGCCGAGGACCGGAACGCCGGACGCGCGCAGTGCCGCGACCGCCGCCATCCAGCGCTGGGTCGGGCCGAACGGTGCGAGCGCGGCCGCGCGGTCCCACTCGCGGTCGAGGGCGCTCAGGAGATCGTGGATCCGCTCGCCCGGCACGTTGCGGTGGATGAGCGCCTTCGGCAGGCGCTCGGCGACGACGCTCGGCCGCTCGAGGCCGGCCAGGCGCAGCGAGACCGTGAAGCGCAGCGGCTCGCCGGATGCGGCGACGTCGATCCAGCTGCACACGCGGCCGATCTCGTCGCACGTGCCCTCGACGAGCACGCCGCCAGGCGCCAGGCGAGCCGTCATCCGGTCCCACGCCCCGCGCACATCCTGCTCGTCGTACTGGCGCAGCACGTTGAAGGCCCGGATCACGGCCGGGCGGCGATCGCCGGCGAGCGGGATCTCGAAGCCGCCGCGCGCGAACGACACCCGCGCATCGGCGGCGAACACCGTCTCCCCGCGGCGCGTGGACTCGAGCTGCGCCTGCGCCCGTGCGACGCGCTCGGGATCGATCTCGAGGCCGAGCAGCTCGACGTCGTCGCGCACGCCGCGCAGCCGCGCGGCGAGCTCGAGCGTCGTGACGCCGTTGGCGCCGTAGCCGAGGTCGACGACGAGCGGATCGGGGGCGCGGCGGAACTCGGGCAGGTGCGCGATCCAGCGATCCACGCGGCGCAGGCGGTTGGTGCCGGTCGTGCCGCGCGTGTGGCGCCCCTCGGGACCCTGAGCACGCGCCATACGACCATTCTGCTGTGCCCGCATCCACGCATCGGATCGGGCGGGCGTGGCTAGGCTGGACGCATGGCACACACCCTGATCCTGCTGCGACACGGCCAGAGCGAGTGGAACTCGCTCAACCTCTTCACCGGATGGGTCGACGTCCGGCTCACGGAGCTCGGCCGCTCGGAGGCCCAGCGCGGCGGCGAGCTGATGAAGGAGCAGGGCGTGCTCCCCGACGTCGTGCACACGTCGGTGCTCAGCCGCGCGATCCAGACCGCGGACATCGCGCTCGACCACGCGGACCGCCTGTGGATCCCGGTGAAGCGCTCCTGGCGCCTCAACGAGCGCCACTACGGCGCCCTGCAGGGCAAGGACAAGGCCCAGACCCTCGAGCAGTTCGGCGAGGAGAAGTTCATGGAGTGGCGTCGCTCGTTCGACGTGCCGCCGCCCGTCATCGACCCCGCCGACGAGTACGCCCAGACGAACGACCCGCGCTACGTGGGCATGGACGGCGAGATCCCCGGCACCGAGTCGCTCAAGATCGTGATCGACCGGATGCTGCCCTACTGGGAGGGCGAGATCGTCCCGGACCTGAAGGCGGGCAAGACCGTGCTCGTCGCCGCGCACGGCAACTCGCTGCGCGGCCTCGTGAAGCACCTGGAGGGCATCAGCGACGAGGACATCGCCGCGCTGAACATCCCGACCGGCATCCCGCTCGTGTACGAGCTCGACGAGGACATGAAGCCGACCGGAACGAGCCGCTACCTCGACCCCGAGGCCGCCGCCGCGGGCGCCGCCGCGGTCGCCTCACAGGGCAAGAAGTAACCTCAGACGACGAGAGGCGCCGCCCGGATCGGATCCGGGCGGCGCCTCTTTCGCGTCTGCGGGCTGAGCGGGATCAGACCTCGGGGACGTGCACGTCGGGTACGCCGTGCTCCAGGCCGGTCCAGTCGCCCGTGCCGAGGTAGATCATCTTCTTCGCGATCGAGACCGCGTGGTCGGCGAAGCGCTCGTGGTAGCGGCTCGCCAGGGTCGCGTCGACGGTCGCGCCGGCCTCGCCCTGCCAGCTGTCGCTGAGCACCTTCTCGAACACGCTGGCGTGCAGCTCGTCGATGTCGTCGTCGCTGTTGCGGATGTGGTCGGCGATCGCGACATCCTGTGTGCGCAGCAGCTCCGTGAGCGCGCGCGCCACCTGCACGTCGAGCTCGCCCATCCGGGTGAAGGTGCCCTTCAGGCCCTTCGGGATGGCGCGGTCGGGGTAGCGCGTGCGGGCGAGCTGGGCGATGTGCTCGGCCATGTCGCCCATCCGCTCGAGCGATGCGCTCACGCGCAGCGCCGTGACGACGATGCGCAGATCGCGCGCCACCGGCTGCTGCATCGCGAGGATCTCGATCGCCAGCTCGTCGAGGGCGAGCGCACGCTCGTCGATCAGGCGGTCGTCGGCGATGACCTCTTCGGCCAACGTGACGTCACCGCTGCCGAACGCTCGCGTCGCCTTGTCGATGGCGATCGTGACGAGCTCGGCGATCTCGACGAGCCGGGACTGCACGTCCTCGAGAGACTGGTGGAAGACTTCGCGCATCGTGGACCTTTCGTCTGTGTCGCGGGGGCGTTCTCGCGGCCGCCGGCCGCTGAGCACGCTCTGACGCGATTGTCGTGAGCGCCGGTGAACGACTGGTGCCGCAACGGTTAACAGTTCCCGGCGCGTCCCCGGCCAGGAGCCGATACGTCCGACTCGGTGTTCGCCATGACTTTACTCTGGTGACATGGAGTCCACGCAGCTTGCGCTGCTCGCTCTGCTTCTCGGAGCGGTCATCGGCGTCGCAGCGTGCCTCATCGTCTTCGCGGCGATCCGTGCGCGGGAGCGCGCGGTGCGGGAGGCGGAAGGCGCGGTGCCGCCCGGCATGACGGCGGTCCTGGACGCGATGGACGACCCCGCCGCGGTCGTCGACGCATCCGGTCTCGTCGCGGCCATCTCGCCCACCGCGCCGTGGCTCGGCATCGAGAAGGACGCGCCCCTCGAGCACACCGGACTGCGCGACCTCGTCCGCGCCGCGCGCTCGGGCGCGACCGAGACGGCGAACCTGCGCCTGGTGCGCGGCGGCATGTCGTCCGACTCGCGCCTGGTGTCGGGGCGGGCCATCCGCGTCAACGAGCGCCACACGCTGCTGATCGTGCGCGACCTGTCGGAGCAGGAGCGTCTCGAGCAGATGCGGCACGACTTCATCGCCAACACGAGCCACGAGCTGAAGACCCCCGTGGGGGCCGTCACGCTGCTGGCCGAGGCGATCGAGCTCGCGGCCGACGACCCCGCGCAGGTGCGGGCGTTCACCGCGCGCCTGTCGGCCGAGGCCGATCGCCTGGGGCGTCTGACGGGCCGCATCATGAACCTCTCGCGGCTGCAGGCGGCCGAGGAGCTCACCTCGGTGGGCGACGTCGCGATCGACGAGGTCATCACGTCCGCGATCGAGGCCCACGCGGTGCAGGCCGACTCGGCCGGAGTGGATCTCGCCCGCGGCGGCGACCGCGGGCTGTACGTGCGCGGCGACACGCAGATCCTGAAGGAGGCGATCGGCAACCTGATCGCCAACGCGATCGCGTACTCGCCCCGCGGGTCGCGCGTCGGCGTCGGCGTGCGGGCGGCGGCGGGGGCCGTCGAGATCGCCGTGACGGATCAGGGCATCGGCATCGCCGAGGCCGATCAGCAGCGCGTGTTCGAGCGCTTCTACCGCGCGGATCAGGCGCGCTCGCGCCGGACGGGCGGATCGGGCCTCGGTCTGTCGATCGTCAAGCACGCCGTCGCCCGGCACGGCGGCGAGATCAAGCTCTGGTCGCAGCCCGACCGAGGCTCGACCTTCACCGTGCGCCTGCCGCTGAGCGAGGCGCCCGTGATCGATTCCCCTGCAAAGAAGAGAAAGAAGCGGAAGCCCGAGACCGCGGTGGTCGGGGCGGACGCGAAGGAAGGCTCCGAATGACGCGTGTGCTCCTGGTCGAGGACGAGCCCGACCTGGCCGAACCCCTCGCCTATCTGCTCCGCAGGGAGGGCTACGAGGTCGAGATCGCCGAGGACGGGCCCACCGCCCTGATCGCCTTCCGCGAGCAGGGCGCCGACCTGATCCTGCTCGACCTGATGCTGCCGGGGATGCCCGGCACCGAGGTCTGCCGCCAGGTCCGTGCCACGTCGAGCGTGCCGATCATCATGCTCACGGCCAAGGACTCCGAGGTGGACATCGTGGTGGGGCTCGAGCTGGGCGCGGACGACTACGTCACCAAGCCCTACTCGGCGCGCGAGCTGCTCGCGCGCATGCGCGCCGTGCTGCGCCGCACGGCCGATGCCGAGGCGGAGCTCGACGAGCGCGTGCTCGAAGGCGGGCGCGTGACGCTCGACGTCGACCGCCACACGGTCGCGGTCGACGGCCAGCAGATCAACATGCCCCTCAAGGAGTTCGAGCTGCTCGAAGTGCTGATGCGCAACGCGGGCCGCGTGCTGACGCGCGGGCAGCTGATCGACCGCGTGTGGGGCAGTGACTACTTCGGCGACACCAAGACGCTCGACGTGCACATCAAGCGCATCCGCTCGCGCATCGAGCTGGTGCCGAGCGAGCCCGTGATGCTCGTCACGGTGCGCGGTCTCGGCTACCGCTTCGAGGGCTGAGCCGGGTACGACGAAGGCCGCGAGGATTCCGATCCTCGCGGCCTTCGTCGTATGTCTGCGGGTGCGGCTCAGTGGCCGCCCTCCTCCGGGGCCTCCGTGTGCTCCAGGTGCGAGCAGTCGCTCTGCCCGCCGCCGGGCACCAGGTCGGCGAAGTGCTCGAGGCAGCCGTCGAGCACGGGCACCTCGGCGATGACGCCCTCGGAGTCGCCCGACTGGAAGTAGAGCGGCAGGGTCGCGCCGGCCTCGGTGTCGATGCCCTCGAGCAGCAGCGGCTCGTCGTCGCCGCTGCCGAGGCTGATGGTCTCGCCCGCGGGCACGCGCACGGTGGCTGTCTGCTCGCCCCACTCGAGGTTGAGCGTCGCCGACTCCTCCGTGTCGTTCACGAGCGCCGCGGCCAGGTTGCCGTCCGTGCCCTGCGCGTCCGTGATGATGACGGCGTTGCGGACCTGGATCGGCGCGGCCCCACCGTCGGGCTCCGGCACGTTCACGCCGTCCGACGGCGAGTACTGGATCGTGGTCGCCTGGTGCGTCAGCGACGCGCAGCCGGTGGCGCTGAGGAGGACGACGGCGCCGAGCGAGAGCGACGCGAGAATGCGGGAGTTCACGGAACCTCCAGGTCGTGCGGTCCCGCCGAGCTGCGGGCCCTGCGAGCCATTCTAGGGGGTCGCGTCCGTGCCGCCCGATGCCCGCCCGAAGGGGCATGCGGACGCGCCCGCGAACTGCGGGGAACAGGCGTGTCGCTCCCGCCGATCGGGGCCCGCGAACCTTAGTGCATACGGCGCTGTGGTATCCTGGAAGTCGCCGAAAGGACACAATTCTATGCTTTTCGAGGTTGGCGAAACGGTCGTCTACCCCCACCACGGTGCGGCCACCATCACCGAAGTCAAGACCCGCGTCATCAAGGGCGAAGAGAAGGTCTACCTCAAGCTGAACGTCACCCAGGGTGACCTCGTCATCGAGGTGCCCGCCGAGAACGTCGACCTCGTCGGCGTTCGCGACGTCATCGGCCAGGAGGGTCTGGACAAGGTCTTCGAGGTGCTGCGCGCCCCCTTCACGGAAGAGCCGACCAACTGGTCGCGCCGCTACAAGGCGAATCTTGAGAAGCTCGCCTCTGGCGATGTGATCAAGGTCAGCGAGGTCGTCCGCGACCTGTGGCGCCGTGACCAGGACCGCGGCCTGTCGGCCGGCGAGAAGCGCATGCTCGCCAAGGCCCGTCAGATCCTGATCTCCGAGCTCGCGCTCGCGGAGAAGACCGACGAGGAGAAGGCCGCGTCGGTCCTCGACGAGGTGCTGGCTTCCTGATTCGCGTGTGAAACGCCCCGCCGAATGGCGGGGCGTTTTCGCGTGCGCGGAGCGTGGGTACGTTGGAGGGGTGACTCTCACCCCCTCGCCGCGCGTCGGCGTCATCGTCGTGGCGGCCGGATCGGGCACGCGTCTGGGCCAGGATGCGCCGAAGGCGTTCGTCGGCATCGGCGGGCACACGATCCTGCGGCATGCCCTGCGCGGCGTCTTCTCGGCACCGGAGGCGCAGGTCGTGATCGTCGCGCCCGCGGGGCGTGAGGGAGAGGCCCTGACCGACGCGCGCGAGGCCGCGGGTGCTCGCGCCGATCTCGTCTCGGTCGTCACCGGCGGAGCCACGCGCCAGGGCTCCGTCGCCGCCGGCATCGCGGCGCTGTGGCCGTCGGTCGAGGTCGTGCTCGTGCACGACGCCGCGCGAGCGCTCACGCCCCCGGACGTGTTCGCGCGCGTGATCGGCGCCGTCGACCGCACCGGGTGGGGCGTCGTGCCCGCGCTGGCCGTGATCGACACGATCAAGCGCGTCGAGGGGGAGCGGATCGTGGAGGCCGTCGACCGCTCGCAGCTCGCGGCCGCGCAGACACCGCAGGGCTTCCGGCGCGACGTGCTGGAGACCTCCTACGCGGTCGCCGCCGAGGAGTACACGGACGACGCCGCGCTCGTGGCGGCGGCGGGGCATCGCGTCGCGATCGTCGAGGGCGATCCGCTCGCGTTCAAGATCACGACGCCGGCCGACCTGGATCGCGCGCGCGGGCTCACGACCCCCGTACCGGCCGTGCCGGCCGCGTCGGCGGGGCACGGAATGCCGCGGGTCGGGATCGGCACCGACGTGCACGCGTTCGGCGGTGACGGATCCCTCTGGCTCGCGGGTCTCGAATGGCCCGGCGAGCCCGCGCTGTCGGGGCACTCGGACGGCGACGCGGTCGCCCACGCGATCGTGGACGCGCTGCTGTCGGCCGCGGGCCTGGGGGACATCGGCACGCACTTCGGCACCTCGCGCCCGGAGTTCGCCGGCGCGCACGCCGATACGTTCCTGGCGCGCACGCGGGAGCTGCTCGGCGAGGCCGGCTGGGCCGTGGTGAACGTCGGGGTGCAGTTCCAGTCGAACCGCCCGAGGTTCGCGCCCCGTCGTGCGGAGGCGGAGGCGGCGCTGTCGGCGGCGCTGGGCGGCTCGCCCGTGTCGCTGGCCGCCACCACCACCGACGGACTCGGCTTCACGGGCGCGGGCGACGGCGTGCAGGCGTTCGCGGTCGCGCTGATCCGTCCCGCCTGAGCCTGGAGGGCGCCGACCGGCTCGGCGGCACGGGCGCTCAATGAGTCCATCGGGTCGCTCGATAACGGTCATGTAAAACGATTGCGAAATTCCCCCCGCCGGGTGAATATGGTGGCCTTCGCAACATTCTCGCAGCGCAAAGGAGCGCCATGCGCAGGTTCCGGCTCTTGACAGCCCTCAGCGCCCTCACGGGCACGATCGCACTCGTCGTCGCGGGAGGCGCCGTGGCGGCGCCCGCCGTGGCGGCGACACCGGCGGTCGAGACCATCGACTTCGACGACCGCGGCCTCGGCAGCTGGAGCCCGTCCGGCGGCGGCGCCGACACCCTGTCGTACGTTCCGGACGGGAACGGCCTCGCGCTGCAGGTGAGCGACCGCGCGAACGACTTCACCGGCATCCAGTCGCCCGCCGGCGCCTTCACGGCCGGCAATCGCTACACGGTCTCGGTCAAGGTGAAGCTCGCGGACGGCACGCCGGACACGCAGGCCCGATTCGTCCTCAAGCCCGATTATCAGTGGGGCGGCAACGCCACGGTCACCGCGACGGAGTGGACGACGCTCACCGCGACGTACGAGCCGACCGATCCCGCGAAGACCCACCAGCTCTACATCGGCACGGCCGACATCCCGGGGGTCGCCGCCTACACGTACCTGCTCGACGACCTCACGATCACGACCGAGGACCTCACGCCGCCCTCCGGCGGCCCCGAGCCCGGCACCGTGATCCTCGACAGCGACTTCGAGTCGGGCCTCGACGGCTGGGCGCCGCGCGACTCCGGTTCGGGCGCCCCCACCGTGGCGCTGACCGGCATCACGCACGGCGGCGCCCAGGCGGCCATCGTCACCGGGCGCACGAGCCAGGGGTCGGGCATCGGCCACGACGTGAGCGGCGAGCTGCAGTCCGGCGTCACGTACGAGCTCTCGGCGGCCGTGCGCTTCGCCGACGGTCAGCCCGTCGACGCGGTGTGGCTGTCCCTGGCCGAGACCGCCGCCGGCTCCACGACCTACAAGACGCTCGCGCAGTTCGAGGGCATCACGAGCACGGGATGGACTCAGGTGTCGGCGAAGTTCAACGCGACCGACGCCGAATCGGCGCTGCTGTACTTCGAGACGAACTACAACGGCACCAACACGAGCGACTTCCTGATCGACGACGTCGTGGTGAAGGTTCCGGCCCCCGCCGTGGTCGAGGACCTCCCGCCATTGCACGGCACCACCGACTTCCCCGTGGGGGTCGCGATCGACGCGCGCGAGACGTCCGGGGCGGCCTCCGAGCTCGTGCGACGCCACTTCAACCAGGTCACGCCCGAGAACCACATGAAGCCCGACGCCTGGTACGACGCGGAGCGGAACTTCCGGATCCATCCGGACGCCGCGGCGCTGATGGACTTCGCGCGGGACAACGACCTCGGCCTGTACGGCCACGTGCTCGTGTGGCACAGCCAGACGCCGGCCTGGTTCTTCCAGGACGACGCGGGCCTGCCGCTCGGGACGGACGAGGCTGCCAAGCAGGTGCTGCGCGAGCGCATGCGCACGCACATCTTCGCCGTGGCCGAGACGCTCGCCGCCGACTACGGCGCCTTCGGGTCCGACACGAACCCCCTCACGGCCTTCGACGTCGTGAACGAGGTCGTGTCCGACAGCGGCGAGTTCGCCGACGGCCTGCGGCGCAGCGAGTGGTACCGCATCCTGGGCGAGGAGTACATCGACCTCGCGTTCCGGTACGCCGACGAGGCGTTCAACCACGAGTTCGCGGCCGCCGGCTCGGATCGCCCGGTGACGCTGTTCATCAACGACTACAACACCGAGCAGGACGGCAAGCAGGGCCGCTACGCCGCGCTCGTGGATCGGCTGCTCGCGCGCGACGTGCCGATCGACGGCGTGGGTCACCAGTTCCACGTGAGCCTGGCCATGCCGGTGTCCGCGCTCGCCGGGGCACTCGACCGCTTCGAGGGGCTGGGCCTGCAGCAGGCGGTCACGGAGTTCGACGTGACGACCGGCACGCCCGTGACGCAGGCGCTCCTCGTGGAGCAGGGCTACTACTATCGCGACGCGTTCGCGGTCTTCCGCGAGCACGACCTGTTCTCGGCCACCGTCTGGGGGCTCACGGATGGGCGCAGCTGGCGCGACTCGAGCGGCGATCCGCTGCTGTTCGACGACGATTTGAAGGCCAAGCCCGCGTACTACGGGGCGGCGGGCGGCGAGCTGCCGGCGCGCCTGCGCGCGGCCGACGTGTTCGGCGGCGCGGCGCCGACCGATCCCGCCTCGCCCGAGTGGCAGCGCCTGCCGCTGCACGAGCTCGACGGCGGCGGCGCTTTCCAGGCGCGCTGGGAGGCCGGCACCCTCGCGGTGCTCGTCGACGTGCCGGGCGGCGATGCCGCGACGGAGGTCGTGCTCCAGGTGGGCGAGGCGACGTACACCGTGCGCGGCGACGGCAGCGGCGATGTGCCGGTCGACGCGGATGTCACGGACGCGGGCGTGCGCCTCACGGCGCACCTGCCCCTCGACGACCCGGCGGAGGGCGACACGATCGACTTCGACGTGCGCGTCACGGGAGGCGGCGCATGGAACTCGCCCGGCGTGCTCGGCACCCTGACGCTCGTCGAGCCGCTCGCGTACCTCGAGGTGGTGGGAACGCCCAGCGCCCCCACCATCGACGGCGCGGTCGACGACGGGCTCTGGGAGGCCGCGAATGCGGTCACCACGGACGTCCAGGTCGAGGGATCCGGCGGTGCGACCGCGACGGTCCGCACACTGTGGAAGGACGAGTTGCTGTACGTCCTCGCCGAGGTGACCGACGCGCAGATCGACGTCACGGGCGCGGATCCGTGGATCCAGGACTCGGTCGAGATCTACGTCGACCCGGGCAACGCCAAGAACGGCGCGTACCGATACGACGACACCCAGATCCGCATCAGCGCCGCGAACGCCGTCTCGTTCGGCACCGGTGATGAGGCCTATCAGCAGGCGCGCGTGACGTCCCGGACGTCCACGGTCGAGGGCGGCTACGTCGTCGAGGCCGCCATCTCGCTGCTCGAGTACGGCGGGGAGGGGACGTTCCACGGCCTGGACTTCCAGGTCAACGACGCGACGGACGGCGCGCGCACGGGCATCCGCAACTGGGCCGACCCGACGGGCCGCGGGTACCAGAGCACCGGCCACTGGGGCGTCGGACAGCTCGTCGCTGCGCCGGAGCCCACCCCCGTCGACACGACGCTCGCGGTCGCGAACGCCACCGCGCGCTACGGCACGGAGGCGACGCTGAGCGCGAAGGTGGCACCGGCCGGCGCCACGGGCACCGTCTCGTTCCGCCTCGGGGAGAAGGTCCTGTGCACGGCCGAGGTCGAGGCAGGTGTCGCGACCTGCCGGGCGAACGCTCCGGTGCCCGGGACGTACACCGTGAAGGCCGCGTACGCGGGAGACGCCGGGCACAACGCATCGTCCGCCGCCTTCACGCTGTCGGTGGCGAAAGGCGCGCTGACCGAGGCGCCGACGCCGACGATCTCCGGCACCGTCAAGGTGGGCGGCAAGCTGACGGCTGACGCCGGCACCTGGGCTCCGGCGCCCGTGACGCTGGCGTACCAGTGGCTGAGCGACGGCAAGCGGATCCCGGGCGCGACCAAGCCGACGTACGTGGTCCGCGGCGCCGACAAGGGGCACCGGATCTCGGTGACCGTCACGGGAAGCAGGGCCCATTACGAGACGGTCGCCAAGACATCGGCGGCGACCGCCGAGGTGGCAGCCGGGACCTTCTCGGCGCCGACGCCGCGGATCTGGGGCTGGGCCAAGGCCGGAAAGGTGCTGCTCGCGTGGCCCGGCGTGTGGTCGCCCCGCCCCGCCGAGGTCTCCTACCAGTGGCTGCGCGACGGCAAGGCGATCAAGGGCGCCACGGCGGCGCTGTACCGCGTCGGCTCGGCCGACAAGGGGCACCGCATCACGGTGCGCGTCACCGGATCCGCGCCGGGCTACGAGACCCTGACCCGCACGAGCGGCTCGGTCAGGATCGCGCGCTGACACGCGGACGACGGCGCCCGCCGGGACCTCCCGGCGGGCGCCGTCGTGCCCGCGTCACAGCGCGCGCGTCATGAAGGTCGAGAGCGGGTCCTCGGCATACCCGTCGAACGGCCCGCACTCGGCGAACCCCTCGCTCCGGTACAGCGCGCGGGCCGGGATGAACGGGTCGTCGCTGCCCGTCTCGAGCCACAAGGAGGTCAGGCCGCGCTCACGCGCGTACGCGACGATGTGGCGCAGCAGGGCGCGGGCGACCCCGCGGCCGAGGAATGCGTCGGCCGTGCGGAACGACTTCAGCTCGCCGCGCCCGGCGTCCAACGCCTTGAGCGCCGCGACGCCCGCGAGCTCTTCGCCGATCCACGCGCTCCACACGGTGATCGCGGGATCCCGCAGCGCGTCGATGTCGAGCGCGTGCACGCTCTCGGCGGGCGTCTGCGCGTGCATGCCGGCGAGGTGCTGCGCGACGAGCGCGCGCGTCGCGCTGCCTGCGAGATCGTCGGTCCGGATGTCGATCGTCATGTCAGCCCTCCACGGCGAACGGTTTGGGATGCGGATCCGACCCGGGGTCGACCGCGGGCTCGCGGGCCGAGCGCGACCCCCAGGCGAGCAGCGCGAGCCCCGCCCCGAGGACGACGAGCCCCACGGCGGCGAGCGGCGCGAGGCGCTCGCCGAGCACGACGATGCCGAGGACGCTCGCGGTGAGCGGCTCGCCGAGCGTGAGCGTCGCGGCGGTCGCGGCCTTGAGGCCGCCGAGGCCCCACGTGAACAGCGCGTAGGCCGCGGTCACGGTCGCCAGGCCCAGCCACAGGCTCATCAGCGCCCCGCGCGGGTCGGCGATCCAGCCGACATCCGTGAACGGCAGGGCGACGAGCGCGAGCGCGGCCGATCCGCCTCCCATCGCCCCGACGACCGTCAGGGGATGCCAGCCCGCGTCGAGCAGGCGTCGCTGCGCGACGGCGATCACGGCGAACGAGGCGCCCGCGCCGAACGAGCCGAGCAGCCCCGCGGGGTCGACCGAGCCGCCCCCGCTGCCGCCGAAGCCGAGCAGCGCGACGCCGAGCGTTGAGACCGCGGTGGCGGCGCCCCACAGGATGCCGGGTGCCTTGCGGGTCAGGAGCCACTCGAGCAGCCCCGCGAGCACCGGGGCCGAGCCGAGGGCGATCACGGTGCTGACGGCGACGCCGTTGGTCGAGGTGCCGAGGAAGAACAGTGGCTGGTAGACGAACAGGCACAGCGCGGTCACCGCCATCAGCACGACGGGGCGCACCGTCAGTCGCCGCGGTGCGGCGGCAGGCGCGGCCGCGGGCGCGCGGCGGCGACGCAGCCAGGCGGCGATCGCGGTGAAGACGGCAAGGGCCGTACCGCCCACGATCAGGCGCATCACTCCGACCGCGAAGGGCGTCGTGCCGTCCGGGCCGAGCGCCTGCGACGTGCCCGTCGTGCCGAACAGCAGGGCCGCCGCCAGCACGGCGAAGACGGCGGGACCGGATCGGGAGGAGAGCACCAGCCATTCCTATCGCATCCTCGCCGTGCCCCGGTCGCCGTCACACCGGGGGTTTCCGATCCTCAGGACCGTAGGCTGGGGGTGTGACCGTCCGCCTCTACGACTCCCGCGCGCAGGCGCTGCGCGACTTCGTGCCGCTCGTGCCCGGGAACGTGTCGATGTACGTGTGCGGCCCGACCGTCCAGTCCGGCCCCCACATCGGGCACCTGCGCGGGGCGCTCGCGTTCGATCTGCTGCGCCGCTGGCTCGCCCACCGCTTCGGCCAGGTCACGCTGGTGCGCAACGTCACGGACATCGACGACAAGGTGCTCGAGAAGGCCACGCCCGAGGAGCCGTGGTGGGCCCTCGCGTACCGGATCGAGCAGGAGTTCACCGCTGCGTATGCCGCGATCGGCATCCTGCCGCCGACGTACGAGCCGCGCGCGACGGCATCCGTCCCGCAGATGCAGGAACTCATCTCCCGGCTGATCGAGCGCGGGCACGCGTACGCGGCCGAGGGGGACGTCTATTTCGACGTCCGCTCGTGGGCGGAGTACGGCACGCTCACGCGCCAGTCCCTCGACGCCATGGAGCCGGCGACCGACGCCGATCCGCGCGGCAAGCGCGATCCGCGCGACTTCGCGCTCTGGAAGGGCGCCAAGGAGGGGGAGCCGTCCTCGGCCACGTGGGAGTCGCCCTGGGGCGCGGGGCGCCCGGGCTGGCACATCGAGTGCTCGGCCATGTCGCGCCGCTACCTCGGCGCCGAGTTCGACATCCACGGCGGCGGGCTCGACCTGCGCTTCCCGCACCACGAGAACGAGCTCGCGCAGTCCACCGCTGCCGGCGACGCGTTCGCGCGGTTCTGGATGCATAACGGGCTCGTGACGGTCGAGGGGCAGAAGATGTCGAAGTCGCTCGGCAACTTCACCCTCGCGGCCGATCTGCTGGCGGCGCGACCCGCGTCCGTCGTGCGGTACGCGCTCGCCGCTGCGCACTACCGCTCGAGCCTCGACGTGTCCGAGAGCGGCCTCGACGAGGCCGCGGCGGCGCTCGGACGCATCACGGGCTTCCTGACCCGGGCCCGCCGTGTGCTCGCCGAGCCCGGTGCCACCGACGTCCCCGGTGCCGCCGACGTTCCCGAGGCGTTCGCCGCGGCGATGGACGACGACCTCGGGGTGCCGCAGGCGCTCGCCGTGCTGCACGACACCGTGCGGGCCGGCAACACCGCGCTCGACGCGGGGGACGACGACGCCCTGCGGGCCGCGTACGACGGCGTGACCGCGATGGTGCGGGTGCTCGGTCTCGACGAGGCGGGCGGCGCACAGGAGACGGGCTCGGCGACCGAGACGGCGCTGTCGGCGCTGATCGAGGAGCTGATCTCGCAGCGCGCCGAGGCGCGCGCCGCCAAGGACTGGGGGACGGCCGACCGGATCCGCGATCTGTTCGCGACGGCGGGCGTCACCCTCGAAGACAACGCTGACGGAACAGTCTGGAGCATCAATGGCTAATGGTCGTCCCGGCGCGAGCCGCGGAAAGAAGAAGGGCCCCTCGAAGGGCACGGGCGGCCTCGGTCGCAAGGCGCTCGAGGGCAAGGGCCCGACGCCCAAGGCCGAGGACCGCGTCTACCACGTCGCCCACAAGCGCAAGCAGGCGGCGGAGCGGCTCGCGGCGAAGCGCGGCACGGGCCCCAAGCCCACCACCCGGGCCCCGCGCGCCAAGGGCGACACCGACATCGAGTTCGTCACCGGACGCAACTCGGTGCTCGAGGCGCTGCGCGCGAAGATCCCCGCGACGGCGTTCTACATCGCCCAGCGCGTGGAGATGGACGACCGCGTGAAGGAGATGCTCGCGATCGCCAAGAACCGCGAGATCCCGATGCTCGAGGTCACGCGACCCGAGCTCGACCGCATGGCAGGCTTCGACGGCGTGCACCAGGGCGTCGCGCTCAAGGTGCCGCCGTACGAGTACGCCCACCCGCAGGATCTGCTCGAAGAGGTGATCGGCAAGGGCCAGACGCCGCTGTTCGTCGCGCTCGACGGCGTCACCGACTCCCGCAACCTCGGCGCGATCGTCCGCTCCACGGCTGCGTTCGGCGGCCAGGCCGTGATCATCCCGCAGCGGCGCTCGGCCGGCATGAACTCCGGCGCATGGAAGACCAGCGCCGGGGCCGCCGCACGCATCCCCGTCGCCATGGCCACCAACCTCACGGCGATGCTGAAGGACTTCAAGAAGCAGGGCGTGTTCGTGCTCGGTCTCGACGGCGGCGGCGACGTGTCGCTGCCCGCGCTCGAGCTCGCCGACCGCCCCGTCGTGATCGTCGTCGGCAGCGAGGGCAAGGGGCTCTCCCGCCTGGTCACCGAGACGTGCGATCAGATCGTGTCGATCCCGATCTCGTCCGCGACCGAGTCCCTGAACGCCGGCATCGCGGCATCCGTCGCGCTGTACCAGATCGCGACCGTCCGCGCGGCCGGTCCCGCGCAGCAGTAAGGCACCGAGGAGGCAACACAATGGCCCGCATCGCCGTCATCGGGGGCACCGGCTACGCCGGCGGCCACATCGTGCAGGAGGCCGCCGAGCGCGGTCACACGGTCGTCTCGATCGCCCGCAAGGTGCCGACCGAGCGCGTGCCCGGCGCCACGTACCTCGAGGGCTCGCTGCTCGACGTCCCGGGACTGCTCGCGGAGCTCGAGGGCGTGCAGGCGATCGTCGTCGCCGTGGCGCCGCGCGGCGACATGGCGGGCCTGGTGCGCGCGGCCATCGCCGAGCTCGTGGCCGAGCTGCCCGAGGGGGTGCGCCTCGGCGTGATCGGGGGCGCGGGCGGCAGTCTCGTGGCGGAGGGCGGACCGCGCCTGATCGACGCGGGTCAGTTCCCCGAGGCGTTCAAGCCGGAGGCGTCCGAGATGACCGGCGTGCTCGAGGACCTCACCCGGACGCCCGCGTCGGTCGACTGGTTCTTCGTGCACCCGGCCGTCGAGTTCGGCGCCTTCGCGCCGGGCGAGCGCACCGGCAGCTACCGCACCGGCGGCGACGTGCTGGTGTCGGACGACGACGGCCGCTCGTACGTCTCCGGCGCCGACCTCGCGATCGCCGTGGTGGACGAGATCGAGACGCCTCAGCACCGCCGGGCGCGCTTCACGGTCGGCTACTGAGGCATCCCCGCCCGCGGCGGTCTCAGACGAGGTCGCGCCAGTCGACCGCTCCCGTGACGGCGCCGCCCGGCCCGGTGATCGTCTCGGTGAGCGGCCCCATGATCGTCGCCTCGTCGCGCCGGTGCCGCAGCACGTCCCGGATGTAGCTGGTCAGCACCTCTGCCACCGGCACGGACGCCTCGCGCTGCTCCTGCAGGAACCAGCGGTGCTCGAGCACCTGGTGGTAGACCTCGGCGGGCTCGAGCTTGCCGCGCAGCTCGATCGGGATCGCGCGCACGACCGGCTCGAACGCCTGCGTCAGCCATTCGTGCGCCGCGAGCTCCTCTTCCTCCTCGGGGCGTCCTGATCGCAGCCGGAACTCGTCCAGGTCGTTCAGCAGGCGCCGGGCCTGGTTCTCCTCGACGTCCAGGCCGGTGAGCCGGATGAGGCGGCGCGTGTGGTGGCCGGCATCGACGACCTTCGGCTGGATCGACACGCGCGTGCCGCCCGCCGCGGTCTCGATCGACATCTCGCCGATGTCGAACCCGAGCTCGTTGAGGTGCCGCACGCGCTCGGTGATCCGCCACGACTCGCTCACGGAGAACGTCTGCTCGTCGTGGATGGCGCTCCACAGGGCGCGATACGCCGACACGATCCCGTCCGCGATGCTCACCGGATCCACGCCGCCCTCCAGGCGGCCGCTCGCGGCGAGGTCCAGGATCTCGCCCGCGATGTTCGTGCGCGCGAGGTCGAGATCGTGCTCGCGCTGGCCGAGGCTCAGGCCGTCTTCGTGCAGCTCGCCGGTCTCGGCGTCGACGAGGTACGCCGCGAACGCGCCCGCATCGCGACGGAAGAGGGTGTTGGACAGCGACACGTCGCCCCAGTAGAAGCCGACGTTGTGCAGGCGCACGAGCAGCAGCGCGAGCGCGTCGACGAGGCGCGTCGCGGTGTCCGGACGCAGCGCGTGCGTGAACAGCGCGCGGTACGGCATCGAGAACTTCAGGTGCGCGGTGACGAGCGCCGCGGGCAGGGGAGCGCCGTCCGTCGTCCGCCGCTGCGAGATCACCGCCACGCGGCGCACGCACGGAACGTCGAGCCTCGCGAGCGAGCCGAGCATGTCGTACTCGCGCTGCGCCATCTCGGCCGTCGTCTCCTTGACCGCGACGGCCTGACCCGACAGCTCGCTGAAGCGCACCACGTGGCGCGAGATGCCCTTCGGCAGCTTGACGATGTGCCGGGCGGGCCAGTCCTCGAGCCGGGTCGACCACGGCAGGGTCAGCAGCTGCGGGTCGATCTCGGTCGCGGTGATGCGGAGGGAGTCGGGCACTCTCTGCTTGCCTTTCGGGAAAAGAGCAGCGGCGCGGACCGATCCCGAGGATCCGCCCGCGCCGCTGCCGGTGGTGCTTAGGAGGCGACGGCGCCCGTCAGGCGCTCGCCCGTCTCCAGGTCGAACACGTGCACGTGGTCCGGCACGGGCGCGAGCGTGATGGTCTCGCCGGCGTTCGGGTGCATGCGGCCGTCGACGCGGGCGACGATGTCGGTGCGCTTGCCCTCGATCTCCGAGTGACCGTACAGGTAGCCGTCGGCGCCGAGCTCCTCGACCAGGTCGACGACGACCTTCAGGCCCTCGCCGTCGGCGGGGGCGACGATGATGTCCTCGGGGCGGACGCCGATCGTGACCTCGGAGCCGTGGGCGCGGCCGAGCGCGCTCGAGCCGACCGGGACGGTCTTCGTGCCGAACCGGATGCCGCCCTCGACCACGTCGGCCGGGAACAGGTTCATGGCCGGCGAGCCGATGAAGCCGGCGACGAACACGTTGTTCGGCTTCTCGTACAGGTCGCGCGGCGTGCCGACCTGCTGCAGGATGCCGTCCTTCAGCACGGCGATCCGGTCGCCCATCGTCAGGGCCTCGGTCTGGTCGTGCGTGACGTACACGGTCGTGACGCCGAGGCGGCGCTGCAGCGACGCGATCTGCGTGCGGGTCTGGACGCGCAGCTTGGCGTCGAGGTTCGACAGCGGCTCGTCCATGAGGAACACCTGCGGCTCGCGGACGATGGCGCGGCCCATCGCGACGCGCTGACGCTGACCACCCGAGAGCGCCTTCGGCTTGCGGTTCAGGTAGGGCTCGAGGTCGAGCAGCTTGGCCGCCTCCTGCACGCGCTTGGCGCGCTCGTCCTTGCTGACACCGGCGATCTTGAGCGCGAAGCCCATGTTCTCGGCCACGGTCATGTGGGGGTACAGCGCGTAGTTCTGGAACACCATCGCGATGTCGCGGTCCTTCGGCGGCACGTCGGTGACGTCGCGGTCGCCGATCATGATCCGGCCGTCGTTGACCTCTTCGAGGCCCGCGAGCATGCGGAGCGACGTGGACTTTCCGCAACCCGAGGGGCCGACCAGGACGAGGAACTCGCCGTCGCCGATCTCGAGGTCGAGGGAGTCGACCGCGGGGCGGGTGCCGCCGGGGTAGACGCGGGTGGCGCTGTCAAAGGTGACGGATGCCATGACCTTCTCCTTCACCGGCAGGTACGTGCCGGACGATCCGTAGTGAATGGAACGACGGGGTGAGCCGCCGCCGACCCGCCTTTGGGTCGGGATCAGTATGGCACGCCGACGCACGGCGGCGGTGACCCGGGCGTGTCGCAGACCGTCGTGGCGTCGAGATGGCCGTCCTGTCTGGGTTTCTCTCAGCAGCCATGGCTAGCATCGAGGACGTTGTGGCCGTTGTTCGCGGCCGAGGATCCACGTTCCGAGAGGTTGCATGTCGAGCGACGAGACGGGCCAGACGCCCGACGCGCGGGGCCGTCGCGAGGCGGTGCGCGAGAAGGCTCAGAAGGTCAAGGCGCGCCAGTCGCGCAACCGTGTGCTGCGCCGATCCGCGCTCGTGCTGCTGGCGCTCGCCGCCGTCGCGGGCATCGCGTACGCCGTGACCAGCATCGTCGTGCCCGCCGTGTCCGAGCCGACCCTCAACCCGAGCGGTCTCGAGGACGACGGCGTCGTGGTCGACGAGGCGATGCAGCCCGATGCGACCGGCACCGCCGCTCCCACCGAGACGCCGGCGCCGAAGACGCCCGCGCCGTCGGAGACCCCGGGCGTGGGGCCCATCCAGATCCACGTGTACGTCGACTACCTCTCGCAGGCGGCCGGCGACTTCCAGCGTGTGAACGCCTCGCAGCTCAGCGAGTGGGTCGAGCAGGGCGCGGTCGAGGTCGTCTACCACCCGGTGGCGCTGCTGACCTCGAAGTCCGCCGGCACCAAGTACTCGCAGCGTGCCGCCGGCGCGGCGGCGTGCGTCGTGGAGCACGCCCCCGAGGCGTTCGCGGCGTTCAACCACGAGCTGCTCACGAACCAGCCCACGGTCGACAGCGACGGTTTCAGCGACTCGGAGCTCGCGAATCTCGCGATCGCGACGGGTGCGGACGACACCAAGGCCGTGCGCGCGTGCATCGAGAACGAGGACTACTTCGCGTGGGCCCGCGAGGCCACCGAGCGCGCGCTGAACGGCCCGCTTCCGGGCACCGACGATCTCACCCTTTCGGGCGCTCCCATGATCCTGGTCAACGGCGAGCCGTACGTCGGCGCGCTCGATGCGCCGGAGGAGTTCGCGGCCTTCCTGCTCGCCGTCGACAGCGAGGCGTACCTCGAGACCGCCACGCCGGAGCCGACGCCCTCGCCCTCGGGGAGCTGACCCGGGTCGGTATGCTCGACTCGGTCGCCGGATCTCCGGCGGCGTCGCCGGCTTAGCTCAGTTGGTAGAGCACCTGTCTTGTAAACAGGGGGTCATCGGTTCGAACCCGGTAGCCGGCACCAGAAAAGACCGGCAGAGCGGCGCGTCGAGCGCCGTGGGACCCGCGCCCCGCAGACGACAATGGCCGTGTGAACGCGCTGCTGCTGCCCGCTCTCGGCCTGCTGGTTCTGAACGCCTATGCGCTGCTCCTCGTCCTGATGCGGGGACCGCTGTTCCGCACGCGCGTGTACCGCCCGATGCTCCTGAACATCGCGCTGTCGGTGGCCCCCGCCGTGACGCTGACGCTCGTCGTCGTGCTGCTGCTGGCGATCGTGGAGTTCTTCCCCTCCACCGTCGCGCTCTGGGCCGTGATGCTGGTCGGTGCAGCGACCTGGCTCCTGCTGCTGCCGAACTCCGCCTACCTCGTCACCGAGCTCAATCTCTCTCACCGCCGCACGGGGGAGGACGTTCCGCTCTGGTACGACATCATCCTCGTGCTGACGCTGGCGATGTCCGGCGTGCTGAACACGCTCGCGAACGTGGCGCTCGTGCAGCTGCTGACCGTCGTGATCGCGCGCCCGAATGCCGCCCACCCGCTGGTGAGCCCGACGTCGTGGATCGCCGCGGGGGCGACGCTCCTGCTCGTGTCCCTCGGCATGTACCTCGGCCGCTACATCCGCTTCAACAGCTGGGATCTCCTCCGCCCGAACAGGTTCGCGCGGAAGCTGTTCGGGCACTTCGCCGAGCGGGGCAACGGGCCGGCGGCCGCCGGGTTCGTCGTCACGCACACGGTGTTCCTCGGCATCCTCTACGCAATCGTCGCGGCACCGGTGCTGCTCGTCATCCTTCCCTGACTCTCGCGTCCCGGCGCGGCGCCTCCCGGCCGGTCGTGCGCTGCAGCCAGGCGGTGAACGTCTCGGTTCCGATCTCGGCGCCGTCGCCGGGCAGCAGAGTGCCGTCGCGCTGCGCCTTCCCGAAACGGCCGGGCAGAGCGACGCCGGGGATCCATCCGCGGTGTCCGGACGCACGCGCCCAACGGCGCACCATGTCCACGAGCGACTCCTCGCGCGGCCCGGCGAGTTCGAGGTATCCGCCGCGGGCGGGCGCCTCGGCGAGATCGACGAGGCGAGAGGCCACCTCGCGTGCGGCGACCGGCTGCGTGCGCATCTTCGGCGCGAGGTGCAGGGGGCCGGCCTTGGCGGTCGCGTGGATCTGCCCCGCGAACTCGTGGAACTGCGTCGCCCGCAGGATGGTCCACGGCACGGAGCCCGCCTCGATGGCCACCTCCTGCGCCCGCTTGCCCGCGTAGTAGTCGTACGGCGCGCGGTCGACCCCGACGATCGAGAGGGCGACGTGTCGCTCGACGCCGGCGCGCTCCTCGGCGGCCAGCAGCGTCCGGGTGGTGCCCTCGAAGAACCGCGTGGAGACGTCGGCCTTCAGCGTGCTCACGTTGCTGACGTCGACCACGACATCCGCGCCGCCCAAGGCGTCGTCGAGCCCGGTGCCCGTGGTCAGGTCGATGCCCCGCGATCGCGCGAGGATGACCGTCTCGTGGCCTCGCCGTTCGACCTCGTCGGCGACCAGTGTGCCCATCAGGCCCGTGCCCCCTGCGATCGCAACCCTCATGTCCGTCCCTTTCGTCCTGGATGCCGAACCGGCCTCCGACATCTCGACGACGCGGCACCGCGGAATGTGAGGCTCACATCTCGCGCCCTCATCTCGTCGTGTCGAGGAAGGCGGATCGGGATCCACCCTCGCAGAGGGCGGTCGCGCGGATGACGCACCCGGCGCCGAGATCCGCGAAGCTGTGAGCGACGACGCTCCGACGGAACGGGTCGCGCAGGGAACGCACGAGAACGGAGACCACGGATGCCGGATGACGGTGTGACCGCGACGCTCGAGTCGGAGCGCCCCGCGTTGCGCGGCCTCGCCTACCGCATGCTCGGCAACCTCAGCGACGCCGACGACGCCGTGCAGGACGCGTTCCTGCGCTGGGTGCGGCTCGGAGCCGACCAGCGCGCCCGAATCGACAATCCGGGAGCGTGGATGATGCGCGTCACCTCGCGGATCTGCCTGGACATGCTCGGATCCGCCCGGGTCCGTCGCGAGACCTATGTCGGGCCATGGCTTCCCGAGCCCGTCCCCGTCGGCATGCCGGCGGGGCACGCCGGCGATCCGCTCGACCGCGTCACGCTGGACGACTCAGTGAGCATGGCGCTGCAGGTCGTGCTGCACACGCTCACGCCCGCCGAGCGCGTCGCCTTCGTGCTGCACGACGTGTTCGAGCTGCCCTTCGCGCAGATCGCCGACACGGTCGGTCGATCGGTGGAGGCGACACGGCAGCTGGCGTCGTCCGCGCGCCGCAAGGTGCGCGCACGCACGGATGACGCGGCGCCGCGTGAGCGCCACGACGAGGTGGCCGCCGCCTTCGCAGCGGCCACGGGGACCGGTGACTTCGACGCCTTGGTCGCGGTTCTGGATCCGGATGTGACGCTGACCTCGGACGGCGGCGGCAAGGTCAGCGCCGCGCGCCGCCCGGTTCTCGGAGCCGCCAATGTCGCGCGCTTCATCCTGGGCGTGCTCACACAGCGCCCGCATGTGCGGGTGTCGCCCATCGCGACCGCCGACGGCCTGGGATTCGTCGTCAGCGAGGACGGCGTGGTCGACACCGTGATCGTGCTCGGAGTGCGTGGCGAGAGGGTGTCGGACGTCTGGCTCGTGCGCAATCCCGACAAACTCACCAGCTGGCGCTGATCCGAGCAGGCCCGGCGTGGCGGCGGTCGCGCATCGGTGCGGCTTCGGCACGGCGGCGGCGCGCCATCGGTGCACACGGCGCACCTCTGGCCGGGTCGCGTGCGCCTCTACGCTGAGGACATGCGGAATCCGGACGTCCTGGTCGTCGGCGAGGCGCTCGTCGACGTCGTGCATCGCGACGGCGCGGTCGCCGAGCATGTCGGGGGCAGCCCCGCCAACGTCGCGCTCGGGCTGGGACGCCGGGGCGTCGCGGTCGCGCTGCACACGCAACTCGGACCGGATGAGCGGGGCGGGCTGGTCCGCCGGCATCTGGAGGCGTCCGGCGTGCAGATCCTGCCGGAGTCCTTCAGCGCCGCGGCGACGTCCACGGCCACGGCCGACATCGCCGACGACGGCCAGGCCGCGTACCGCTTCGATGTGCGGTGGGAGCCCGAGCCGATCGCGCGGGGCATCCGGCCGCGGCTGGTCCACACCGGATCGATCGCGGCCTTCGTCGAACCCGGCGCCACCGTCGTCCGCGCGGCGATGCGTGAGCTCGGCGCCGCCGAATTGACGTTCGACCCCAACATCCGGCCGGCGCTGCTGCCCGAGCATGGAACGGCGGTGCGGATGTTCGAGGAGACCGCCGCGCTCGCGACCGTCATGAAGCTGAGCGACGAGGATGCCCGCTGGCTGTACCCGGACGTCGACGAGGATCGGCTGATCGCATCTCTGCTCGCCCTCGGGCCGCGGCTCGTCGCGGTGACGCTCGGGGCCCGCGGCGCGGTGCTCGCCACGCAGGCGCACACGGTGCGCGTGCCGGGGGTCGCCGTCGATGCCGTCGACACCATCGGCGCCGGCGACACCTTCATGGCCTCGCTGGTCCACTCGGTGCTCGACGCGGGCAGTGCGGATCTGGATGCGGCCGCGCTGCAGCGCATCGGCCGCGAGGCGGCGCGTGCCGCGGCGATCACGGTCTCGCGCGCGGGGGCCGACCTGCCGTGGCAGCGTGAACTGACGAAGTGAGCGCTCGCCGCTCGGTCGCGTCGAAATCCTCCTCGCGCCGCGTCACGGCGTTGCGCCAGACGACCGTGCTGAGCGTGCCGCGGTCGGCGGTCCATTCGACGATCACGACGCGGTCGTTCCATCCCCGGGCGAAGGCCTCGAGGCGCTCCGTCGCGCGATGGGGCCATGAGACCCACGCCCACACGGGCGCCGGATCGTTGTGCCATTCGATCGGCTGCGGGCCGTACGCGGCGGCGGGCAGCGTGCACGGCGCGATGTTCGAGACGACGATCTCGAGCATCTGCTCGCTGACCTTCGTGCTCCCCACGAAGGAGGAGGCTATGCGAGACGGCGGACATCGCCGGCGCAGGGGCGACGAGCGCGCAAGCCCCTGGTGCCGCCAGGGCGGCGAGCGGATGCTCGAGTCATGAGCGACAGCATGGCCTCGCAGGGGCAGAATCCGGCCGACGACCAGACGATCGAGAAAGCCGAGGAGGCGAACCGTCTCGCCGCAGAGCACGGTGTCGCGGATCCGGGCGGGCTGCCCGGCCCGGCGAACGCGGAAGGCGAGCCGCCCGTCGACCGTCCGACGGGATCGCTTCCCGCCGACGGCGACGACGCGGATGAGCCGCTCGACCAGAAGATCGACGACGTCACCGAGGAGATGGGACCGCCGCAGTAAGCAGGCAGCGCCGGGGGCCCGCTCGAGTGACTACGAGGCCGGGGCCTCCGTGGCAGGCGGCTGCTCCGTGACGGGCGGCGGTGCGGGCTCCTCGCTCGGCAGCGGCTGCTCCTCCGCGTCCTCCTCGGCCTGCTCCTCGGCCTCTTCGGCCGCCTTCTCCTCGGCCTTGCGCTGCTCCTCGGCGGCCTTCTCCTCGGCCTTGCGCTGCTCCTCGGCGGCCTTCTCCTCGGCCTTGCGCTTGTCTTCCTCCGCCTTGCGCTGCTCCTCCTCGGCCTTGCGCTGCTCCTCCTCGGCCTTGCGCTGATCCTCTTCGGTGGTGCCGTCGTCATCCGTCGCGGGCACGGGCACCTCGGCCGGCTGCTGCGAGGGCGGCGAGGTGGTCTCGGGGCTCTCGGTCTGGACGACCGGCGCGACGCCGCGCGAGGGGTCCTCCGTGGCGGTGTCGACGTTGCTCAGCGCCCACGCGCCGAGCCCGATGGCCGCCGCGGCCGCGGCGGCGCCCGTTGCGATCAGGGCGGGGCGGCGCCGATTCCGTCGAGGTGCTGCGGCAGCGGCACCCGCGGCCGCGGGAGCGGCGCCGGCGCTCGCCGGCATCCCGGCCGTCGCCGGCATCGCGGCGCTCGCAGGCATGGCCTCCGTGGCGGGCATGGCACCCGTCGCCGGAATCGCCGCGGTGGGCGCATCCGCCGCGGCCGCTGCCGCCGCGACGCCCGCACCGGCGGCCGCGGCGCCCGGCACCCCCGCGCCGGCCGCGGCGCCCAGGCCTGCCGCGGCGAGCGGCATCGTCGCGTCGGCGTCGTGCGGAGCCCGCGGCGCGTTCGCGAGCCTCGCGGTCTCGCTGGCCACCTCGCCGGCGGACGGGCGGTCGGCCGGGTCCGGTGCGGTCATCCGCTCGATGAGCGACGCCCAGCCGGCGGGCACGGACGCGGGGATCTCGGGGCGCGTCGTCTGACGCACGACGGCGCTCGCGACCGGCGTGGTGCGGGGGAAGGCCGGCTCGCCGGTCAGCGCCTCGAGCAGGATCAGTCCGAGCGCGTAGACGTCCGTCGCGGGCGTCGGGGTGGCGCCGCGGGCCTGCTCGGGAGCGAGGTAGGCGGCCGTGCCCATCACCATGCCGGGGGAGGTCATCCGGTCGCTGCTCAGCAGATACGCGATGCCGAAGTCCGCGAGCTTCGCGTGGAAGCGCCGGCCCGGGACATCGGTCGAGGCCAGCAGCACGTTCGACGGCTTGACGTCCCGATGCACGATGCCCGCGCGGTGGACGGCGTGCAAGGCCTCGGCGAGCTCGGTCGCCAGCGCCGCGGTCTCCGCAGCGGGCAGCGGCCCCTCGCGCAGCAGCTGCGACAGCGTCGGGCCGTCGACGAACTCCATCACGAGGTAGTCCTGGCCCGCGCCGATGTGGGCATCGAACAGGGTCACGAGGGCGGGGTGGCTGAGCGAGGCCAGCACCGCCACCTCGCCGCGGGCGCGGGCCGCGTCCTCGTCTCCCATGTCGGCCATCAGCTTGATCGCGACGATCCGGCCGAGGGCCGTGTCCTCGGCGCGGTGCACGCGCGACATGCCGCCCTTCCCGACGCATTCGAGAAGGCGGTAACGCCCGTCCAGCATCGCGGCCGTGGGCGATTCGGGTTCGCTTCCGGTCATGTCACCACGGTACGGACACCCGCTGGATGGGCAATGTGGGTTGACAACGCGCGACACGCGTGAGGCGGAACGGGCCGTGACGGATGCCCCGCTCCGCTCGCCCCGGCTCGCAGCGGGGCCTCACGCCCGGGTGAGCGCGGGCGTCACGCGGTCGTCGCGCCGGCCTCCGCCGCGCCGGCCTCGGGCGCGGCGTCGGGCTCCCAGCGCAGCACGTCGCCCGGCTGGCACTCCAGCACGCGGCAGATCGCATCCAGCGTCGTGAAGCGGACGGCCTTGGCGCGCCCGTTCTTCAGCACGGCGAGGTTCGCGGGCGTGATGCCCACGCGCTCGGCGAGCGTGCCGACCGCCATCTTGCGCCGCGCGAGCATCACGTCGACGTCCACGATGATCGCCATCAGATGACCTCGTCCAGCTCGGATCGCAGCGTGCGCGCCTCGGTCTCACGGTCCATCGCCTGCTGCAGCAGCCGCCGCATCACGACGACGAGCAGCGCCACACCCGCCGTCACGAGCGAGGCCCCGCACACGAGCGCGACCACGCCCGGCGCGGTGGGCCCGATCGCGAGCAGCACCGCCAGTGCGAACGTGACCACCGCGTCGAACGCGATCGCGCCGATGATCACGTCGACCCAGCGGAACGCGGCGGGGGAGAAGACGGATCCGCGGCGCACCATCGCCAGCAGCCGCCAGATGCACACAGCGCAGACCTGCAGGCCCAGGATCCACAGCGCCGCGATCGTGATCAGGGCGATCCGCCCCCACAGCACCTCGCCCTCGAGATCGATCCACAGCAGGGGCAGGATCACGGTCTGCACGACGAGCGAGCCGGCGAGCGAGAGCGCGATCACGATCTGCAGCGCCAGGACGACGTACTTGCCCATGGGGCCTCCTTCATCGAAGAACAGGATGAATCTATCGAAAGACGATAGATTCCGCAATGCTCTCGATGGTCCGATGTGCTGTGGGACGACGGCTCGGCGTAGGGTGGAGGGGATGAGCGCTTCCTCCCGATCGGCCGCGCGAGATCGATGGGGCGGCGTCGTGGCACTGGCTGCGGCGATCGGCGTGGGCGTCCTGACCGCCCTGCAGTCGCGCATCAATGGGGCGCTAGGCGCCGAGCTGCACAACGGGATCGTCGCGGCGGTGATCTCGTTCGGCACGGGTCTCGTGCTCACGATCGCGCTCTCGGCGGCGCTGCCGTCCGCGAGGGCGGCTGTCGCGCGGCTCGGCCGGGGTATCCGCGCACGCGACATCCCGTGGTGGCTGCTGATCGGCGGCACCGCGGGCGCGTTCACGGTGGCGATGCAGGGTCTCGTGGTCGGCGTCATCGGCGCGGCCTTATTCACGGTGGGGCTCGTCGCCGGGCAGACCCTCAGCGGACTCGTGCTGGACCGCGTGGGGTACAGCCCGGCCGGAGTGAGCGCCGTCACGATGCCGCGCGTCCTGGGAGTGGCGTTGGCGTTGACAGCCGTCGTGATCTCGCTCACGGGGGGCACCGTCGGTGACGCACCCGTGTGGATGCTCGTCCTTCCCGTTCTGGTGGGCGCGGGTCTCGCATGGCAGCAAGGCACGAACGGCCGGCTGCAGGTCAAGACCGGATCGGCGCTGGCCGCCACGCTCGTCAACTTCATCGGTGGCACGTTCGCGCTCGTGGCTCTCGCCGCGGTGCAGGTGCCGCAAGCAGGCGTCGCTCCGCTGCCGGCGAGTCCTTGGCTCTACACGGGCGGTGCGCTGGGCGTGCTCTACATCTTCGTCTCAGCGGCGCTGGCCCCGCGCATCGGCGTGCTTCTGCTCTCGCTGGGCTCCGTGCTCGGGATGCTGATCGGCGCTTTCGTCCTCGATCGCGTGTGGCCGCCGGCCGTGCCGCCGTCGCCTCTCCGGTCGGCGATCACCGTGCTCGTCGCATGCGTGGGCGTCGCGATCGCCGCCTTCGGGCGCCGCCGCGTCCGCTGACCGGTCGATGTCGCCGGCCGCCGCGAGGACTTCGAGAGAGCGGACGCGCTGGACTGAGCCGTCAGCCCTTCTTGCGCGGCATGCGCGACAGGAACCGCTCGCCGTCGACGGTCTTGCCGCGGAGCGGACGCGAGCGCTCCGGCTTGCCGCCGACGTACAGCCAGCCGAGCAGACGCTCGCCCTTCTCGAGCCCGTGCGCCTTGATGACGGCCTTCGCGCGCATGTAATCGCCCGTGCGCCAGAACACGCCCCAGCCGGCCTCGTCGAGCAGGAGACTCAGCGCATGCGCGACGCCCGCCGCGGTGGCCTCCTGCTCCCACGCCTCGACCTTCTTGGACCGGATCGACGCGACGACCGCGATCAGGAGCGGAGCGCGCAGCGGCTTGGAGTACACGCCCTTCTTGCCCTCGGCCTTCGCGATGGCGCGGCCCAGCACCAGTCGATCGTCGCCGCGCAGCTCGATCAGGCGCCAGGGCCTGAGCTCCTTGTGGTCGGCGACGCGACCGGCGGCCGACACGAGCTCGACGAGCTCCTCGTGCGTGGGCGCCTCGTCCGTGACCTTCGACAGCGAGCGGCGGGCCCGCATCGCCTCGAGCGCGGACATCAGGCGCTCGGCGCGCTCTGCGCGTCGCTCTCCTCGGGGGTGAAGTTCAGCGACAGCGAGTTCATGCAGTAGCGGTCGCCCGTGGGCGTACCGAAGCCGTCGGGGAAGACGTGGCCCAGGTGCGAGCCGCAGTTCGCGCAGCGCACCTCGGTGCGCTCCATGCCGTGGCTGTTGTCCTCGAGCAGCTGCACCGCGTCGGGGCGGATCGACTCGTAGAAGCTCGGCCATCCGCAGTGCGAGTCGAACTTCGTGCCGCTCTTGAACAGCTCGCTTCCGCACGCGGCACACGTGTAGAGGCCGGCGCGCTCCTCGTCCAGCAGCTCACCCGTCCAGGGACGCTCGGTGCCGGCCTCGCGCAGCACGGCGTACTGCTCGGGCGACAGCTCGCTGCGCCACTCGTCCTCGGACTTGCTGATGTTGTACGACATGGATTCCTCCCAGGCTCGCATCCAGCGTACGGCCGCGCGAGACCGGGAGGGCCGAGTGTGACGACCGGCGTCCCGTGCGCCCGACAGGAGAATGGAGGGATGCAGACGGACGAGCGCGGCGCGGTGGCCGAGCGCTTCGCGCGGTTCGCGCGCGAGGAGGCCCCCGGCCGTTCCGACACCTATCTGGCGTGGGCGCGCACGGTCTCGGAGGACGCGGAGCTCTGCGACATCCTGGCCCGTGTACCGGCGACGCACCGCCAGCCGCCGCTGGTGTTCGCCGTGACGCGGATGCTGGGGGCGCCGCGCGAGACCGCCGGCTGGTCGCAGTTCGTCCGCGCGCACGCGGACGCGGTCGTCGCCGAGTGCTCGGCCCGCAGCCTGCAGACGAACGAGCCGCTCCGCTGCGCCGCGCTGCTGCCGGCGCTCTGCCTGGTGCCCGGGCCGATCGCGCTGCTCGAGCTGGGCGCCTCGGGCGGCCTGTGTCTGTATCCGGATCGCTACGCGTACCGCTACGGGGACACGCGACTCGGCGCCTCCACGGTCGTGCTGGAGGCCGAGGTGCGGGGCGCGCCTCTGCCGGAGCTCGCCCTCCAGGACATCGTGTGGCGCGCGGGGATCGACCTGCAGCCGCTGGACGCGCGGGTCCCGGCGGACCGCGCGTGGCTCGAGGGCCTGGTGTGGCCGGAGGAGCACGAGCGCGCGGCGCGCATCGCGGCCGCGCTCGACATCGTCGCCGCCGATCCGCCGCTCCTCGTCCCGGGCGACGTCGCGGACCTCGACGTGGTCCGCGCCGTCGCGGCGCAGGCTCCCGCCGACGCGACGCTCGTCGTCACGACGCCGGGCGTGCTGCCGTACGTGCCCCGGGCCCGAAGGGACGCGCTGATCGCGGCCCTCACGGCGGACGCCGCGGATCCGGCGCGGGTGCGCGCGGGCGGCGTCCGCTGGATCACGCTCGACCAGCCCCGGCTGCACGACGCCTGGCGGCCGCCGATCGACGCGGACGACTGGCCCGGATTCGCGCTCGCGCTCGACGGGCGCGTGCTCGCGGCCGCCGATCCGCTCGGATCCTGGATCGACTGGCGCGCGTGACGCCGGGCTCCCGGTGCGCCTCCCGGCTCGCGCGCGGCGAGTGCGTAGCCTCGAGCGCGTGCCCCTCTCCGACCGCGACCGCGCGCTGCTCGACTTCGAGTCCCGCTGGCGCGTGCACGGCGGGGCGAAGGAGGAGGCGATCCGCTCGGAGCTCGAGATGGCGCCCGCACGCTACTACCAGCTGCTCGGCCGCCTGATCGACTCGGGCGACGCGCTCGCCGCCGACCCGCTCCTCATCGGCCGCCTGCGCCGGATGCGCGACGCGCGCGACGCGGCGCGCTCCCGCATCGCGGGCTGACCCCGGGTTCCGGCCGCCGTCGGGAGGGTCAGGCTCCCCGGGTACGATCGTGTCGTGCCGACCAGCTATCCCCGGGACCGCTTCGACGACGTCCCCCGTCAGGCCTCGCGCGTCGGCGCCCACCGTGCCGAGCAGCAGCGCACGCCGCGCGGCGTCGTGCTGCTGTGGGCGCTGCTCGCGACCGTCGTGCTGACCGTCGCCGGCATCATCGGCTTCCTCGTGCTGTCGCAGCGCGCGACGGATCTGCCCGAGCAGCCGCAGGCCACCCCGACGGTCGCTCCGGTGGTCGACACGACCTACACGATCCTCGTGCTCAACGGCACCGGCACGACCGGCGTCGCCGAGCAGGTCGCGAGCGAGCTCGTCGCGGCCGGATGGACCCAGGACATGGTGCTGCCGAGCGAGTCCTCCGCCTCCGACTTCCCGGCCACGACCGTCTACTACGCCTCGCCCGAGGAGGAGGCCGCGGCCCTCGGGGTGGCGGAGGCGATCGGCGGCGCGCGCACCGAGCAGAGCGACCAGTACGCGAACACGGACGAGGACGCCAAGGAGCTCACGGTCGTCGTCGGACTCGACCGTGTTTCGGCCGAGTAAACAGTTCTATTCGGGCGTGTCAACAGTCGCCTCCGCGCCGCTCGGGCGCTGAATCACGCGGATACGATTCCCCGGTAGTCGCCTCCCTCAGGAGGCCCAGCACCAGGAGAGTTCGCATGACCCAGGGCACCGTCAAGTGGTTCAACGCCGAGAAGGGCTACGGGTTCATCACCGTGGCGGACGGCAGCCAGGACGTCTTCGTCCACTACTCGAACATCGAGATGAGCGGCTTCCGCGTCCTCGAGGAGGGCCAGGCCGTCGAGTTCCAGGTCGGCGCCGGTCAGAAGGGTCCGCAGGCCGAGGCGGTCCGCCCGGTCTGAGCGTCTCGCTCGACGACCGGCTCGCCGCAGCCCTTCGAATGGCGCCCCGCGACATCGTTCGCGGGGCGCCATTCCGCGTGTGCGGCTGCGGGTTCCGCGCGGCTTGCACTCGATGGGGGTGAGTGCCAGAATCGTCCTGGCACTCCCGTCAGGTGAGTGCTAAAGACCACACGCCTACGTCCGGGAGGGACGACTACACCATGGCAAAGATGATCGCTTTCGACGAGGAGGCCCGTCGCGGCCTCGAGCGCGGCCTCAACACGCTGGCCGACGCCGTCAAGGTGACGCTCGGCCCGCGCGGTCGCAACGTCGTGCTCGAGAAGAAGTGGGGCGCCCCCACGATCACGAACGACGGCGTCTCGATCGCCAAGGAGATCGAGCTCGACGACCCGTACGAGAAGATCGGCGCCGAGCTCGTCAAGGAGGTCGCCAAGAAGACCGACGACGTCGCCGGCGACGGCACCACCACCGCGACCGTCCTCGCCCAGGCGCTCGTCCGCGAGGGCCTCCGCAACGTGGCGGCCGGCGCCGACCCGATCAGCCTCAAGCGCGGCATCGAGAAGGCCGTCAAGGCGCTGTCGGACGAGCTGCTCGCGCAGGCCAAGGAGGTCGAGTCGAAGGAGCAGATCGCTGCGACCGCGTCGATCTCGGCCGCCGACCCCGCGATCGGCGAGCTCATCGCCGAGGCCATCGACAAGGTGGGCAAGGAGGGTGTCGTCACCGTCGAGGAGTCGAACACCTTCGGCACCGAGCTCGAGCTCACCGAGGGCATGCGCTTCGACAAGGGCTACCTGA